>JAYGFA010000040.1:0-2517 GCA_046582115.1 Pseudomonadales bacterium
TGCGCAGGTGCGCCAGAATCCATCACCGATGGTCGATACGACGCGCCCTCACCCGCGTATTGAGCCTCCCATTGCGGATGGTCAACGAGAGGCCCTATCGGTCGGCACTCTGTTCATTTCCGGTAACTTCGGTGGCAACGAGACCGTACCAGTCATCGTTAACTTTCACCATGCGTTTTGGCTCGGTGAGCATTACGTGTCGCAACTGATGCCTGATACCGCCTTGGTGATGGTACCGTTAGGCGCTGGTTCAAAGGTCTACAATGATGCGTTTGCCGACCCGGGCGCATTCAACTCAATGATTAACGACATTGAGTTAGCACTTGGCTGGGTGTCTGGCGGAGAGACGAAGGTTGGCAAGATCCTGCTTAGTTCGTTTAGTGCGGGCTATGGCGCGACGCGGGCCATTCTCCGTCACCCAGAGCACTACGAACGGGTCGGCGGTGTCCTGTTAGCCGACGGCCTACATGCGGCTTATCTGGAAGGTGAGACTCCACCACGTTTAGCCGGTCTGTCACCAGAAGTCGTGGCCGAAGACCTTGATGTGTTTGTTCGTTTTGCCGCCGATGCTGTAGCCGGGGAGAAGCAGATGTGGGTCACGCACTCCGAAGTTTTTCCCGGCACCTATGCGAGCACGACGGAAACCGCCGATTATCTACTTGCCCAACTCGGTCTGATGCGCACGGTTGTTCTTCGAGAGGGACCGATCGGGATGCAGCAACTCAGCGAGGTCGAACAAGGCGGTTTCCATCTTGCCGGTTTTGCAGGAAATTCCGCGCCCGATCACCTTGACCATCAATATGCACTCGGGGATTGGATTCGTCGGGTTAGCCGCTGGTTATCACGGTAAGTCTGTGCGTTTGTCAGTGACGGAGCACGCAGGCGTTAATGCTCCTGTACGAAAAGCGTTTCTATAGGCGGGCCAGCGGTAGGGGTCTGGGTTCGAAAATTGACACCCAAGAAGCGGGCGAGCGTCGTCGCAACCTGATTCTGCCGGATCGGTTCATGGTCGCTCCACTCCCCACGCAGTGATACGGTCGGGCTGACGAAGGCCATCCAGATGTACTGCGCACCCTCGGTCGCATTACCGTGGTCAGTCCAGTCGGTTGCGGTATTTCCTCGGCCGTGATCAACCGTAATGATCATCCCTGTCCTGTTGCGGTACTGGCTGTCAGTTTCGAGCCACTTCCACAGTTCCCGCAGATAGTCGTCGAACTGGTTGAGCGCTTGGAGTGTCCTGTCGTATCTGCCGTCGTGGGCCCAGTCGTCAGTTTCTCCTAGGGCTAGATACAGCACCCTTGGCTTGTAGGTGGCGAGGTGTGCCATTGCCAGGCGGAACGTATAAAAGTCATGCCTGACGCTGTCCCACGGTGTCAATGTCTCGAACTGCTGGCTAGCTAGAGTCCGAATCGTCGAATTGGAATCGTCTGAGGATTGATATCCAGCATTGACGGTGAAGGTGCCCACCTCATTCGAAACGATCCATCGGAAGGTTTCCCACGAGGCGAATACCGCGACTCGCTCACGGTCGAGCCTCAGTTCAGTTTTCAGGAAATCAAGAACCGTTGGAAATGGGTAGCGGCGATTCTCGTTGCTCGTGATGACGTCATCGTGTGACTCACCCGTAAGGATTTCGGAATAACCAGGGTAGGAGAATCTCTGGGTATTTGTGAGTTCGACAACACTCCCTCGCGTACGATTGCCAGCAATCGACCCGTAATCGGCCATCAATGTTCCCCAGAAGAACGGCATCAGCTGTCTGCGTCTGGCCTCGGGGGTCGATGCCCAATACTGTTGATAGACCGCGGTGGTCTCGACAGGCATGCCGTTACGGGAGGACTGCAACACATCGATGTCGAGGCCGCCGAAAATCTCCTGGGTTCGGGCCCCGTCAAGCGTGATGAGAATCACATTGTCGACTGTCGCTGGCTGCGCTATGAGCGGAGTGGTTGCAAGGGAAAGATACGCTAGTAAATTCCAGGTCAACCGTGAGCTTATGAGATTCATAACTGGTGTCGGGGTCAGCAGGTATTGAAGTAGCGGCGCCCGTCAGAGGGCTTCAGAAAGAGGCGTCCTGTTGTTCTGGCGTTGTGGTCAATACTCCCCGGCCAACTCGCTTCTAACTCGCTCGAGGAGCGCCTTCGTTGCACGGATACCATCGGGTTCACTGAGTAGTTGACCTTCGTATTCGATGCCGACATAGCCACGATATCCGGCGTCGAGGACGATCCGCATCATCCGGGCGAAGTCGATCGTTGTGTGATTGCCCATTGCATCAAAATCGTGTGACTTGGCGCTAACGGCCTTGGCGTAGGGCATCATTTCGGCCACGCCTTGGTAATTGTCATAGCGCTCGCCGTCGGCCAAGTTGAAGTTACCGAAGTCGGGGAGCGTGCCAACTCGCGGATGATTAACTGTTTCCATCACTGTGCTCAGCCACTCCCCGTTACTAGACAGCCCGCCGTGATTCTCAACGATGACGTCAATTCCATACCCGTCAGCAAAAGTGGCGAGACG
>JAYGFA010000096.1:0-27930 GCA_046582115.1 Pseudomonadales bacterium
ACAAGAAAAAACAAGTAAAATAGCTTCGGCATAGTCGCGGGGCATGCCGATGCCCGTATTTCATACTGACACGTCGTTGACGAGTTTTTCGAAATGATTCACCCGCGGTTTCAGCATTGCGACCGTATCCCGCCAAAAATCAGGTCGCGAGAGATCAACGTCCAAATGTTTAGCCGCCAAATCCTCTGCGGTCATTCGTCCTGTATCACGGAGCAATCCTTCGTATCGCGGGAAAAACTCGTCCCCGAACCTTGCACGCTTCGCGTACACCCCAAGACTGAAGAGATACCCAAAAAGATACGGGAAATTATAGAAACTCAAACCCGAAATGAAGAAATGGAGCTTATTCGCCCAAAATAACGGATCCGGTTCAGAAAGACTCTCGCCGTACCATTTTTCCCACGCTTGACTCATCAATGCTTTAAGTTCATCCGGACGTACGGGACGTTCCTGACGCGCCTCATAAAAATTCTTTTCGAATTCAAAGCGTGTCGGAATGTTCAAGATAAACGAAATTAATGCCCCCGTTTCCTCCCAGGCGATCGCGAGTTCTTCCGACGGCGTCTCAGCACGCTCGAGCAAAGCATCGCGAACGATCGTTTCACCAAACGTACTCGCGGTTTCGGCGAGCGACATTCCATAACTTCGCTGACTATCGGGAAGATCCTTCATCGTCCAGGAATGAAAAGCATGTCCCAATTCGTGGGCCAACGTGATCACGTCGCTCGCGCCCCCGGTGTATGTCATGTATACACGAGGCGTCCGCGATTTGGGAAAACCGGTGCAATAAGCGCCGGGGCGTTTGCGCGAACCAACGGTACCTTCAATCCACTTTCGCTCCGCCATCATTTCGACGAACTCACCCATCGTTGGATCAACACTTCGGTATGCACTCGCGATGAGCTCCAACGCCTCGGGATAGGGAATCGGCCGATCTTCGCCGCCGATTGAAGGTGCGGGTGAGCGCTGATCCCAAGGACCATATCGCTCTTTGCCATATGCTTTTGCTTGCAATACCGCAGCGCGGCGGGCTAGCGGGATCGACTCTTTAGCTACCGAGAGAACAACATCAAGAGTCGAGCGAGAGATTCTGTTCATATGAGCGGGTGAATCCAGAAAATGAACCGGACTTTTAATCGAGCGACGCCGGCCCATTTCCAGTCGCCATCCAGCAATGGCATTGATCGCCGCGGCACAAGATTCGACTTGCTCGCCCCACGATTCGTTGATTGCGCGCCACGCGTTCTCACGCGTCCTGTCGTCCGGTTTCTGGAGTAACCCGTTCGTTTCGGCTAAGCCCATCGATTGTGTTTCGTTACCAACGAGGACATCGCACGTCAACGTACCTGCAAGCTGATCATAGAGTCGACCCCATGCGTGGATCCCATCTTGAGCCAACCCCGAAACAAGGTTTTCTTCGTCGAGACTTAGGTTGAAATCACGACGCTTTCTTGCGTGCTCAACGACGAAACGTGTCGATTTCGTCAGCTCGCCGGCGAGATAGACCTCGATGACATCGGTCGTCACGAGATCGAGAAATTGTGACCACGGTTGAGACAGCTCCATAAACCGTTTTTGGTAAGACTGGAGTCGGCCGGACAGCACCTGCGCGGCTTCGTCTTGGCTATCCACACTCATACAACAATCCGCATACGAATCAGGATTTCCGAGAAGTGGGCGAACCTCTTCACTGATGCGGTGGATTTCTCGGGCTGCTTCGATGGCTTCCATTGCTTCCTCAACACCCAACCCACCGGCCTCTTCAAGGAGAGGAAGTAATACCGAGTTGGGCTCAATCATTTGATCCATCAGCTCACTGGCTGAATAAAGGTCGGCGTCGATCGCGGGACAGTCAGCGCTCTCGTATTCGCTTGAAAGGTCCCAAGGGATGCCCTGGACCCCATTGTTCATATCAGACATACGTACCTCGTTTGGCTTCTGCTAAGGGGAGGGATGAATCGCATCAACCCAGTGCAACCCGTTAGGATCTTCGGCGACGGGCACATCGAGGTTGACGACAACGGCTTCTTGATCGCTTCTTACGAGCACACAATATAAAGGTTCTTTTTCGTCGGCATTAATCTCTTGATGCGGGACAAATGGCGGGACATAAATGAAGTCGCCCGGACCCGCCTCCGCGACGTTCTCCAACTTGTCTCCCCAGCGCATGCGCGCGCGACCTTTAATAACATAAATAATGCTCTCCAACTCACCGTGGTGGTGGGCACCGGTTTTCGCATCCGGATGTATCTCCACGGTACCGGCCCAGAGTTTTCTCGCTCCCGCGGTCGCGAAATTGATTGCGGCTGCACGTGTCATCCCTTCGGTCTGCGGTGTGTTTCGGTCTAAATGTTGGCCGCTAATGACTTTGACACCGTCATTACGCCAATCGCTCAGCTGATCACTCATGGTTTCGTTCTCTTAAATTGTCCGCGCCGACAAGCAGTCAAAATGCAACCACAAGCGTTAGCGTTATTTCGATCACCATAAAGGTCCATCAAAGAAAGCGTCAAGAATCAAAACGCTGGTGGACTTCAACGAACACTGCCAGTTTATTTATCTGACCGTGTCTTTAAACTCGAAACCTTGGATTCAAATTTAGTTAGAGAAACTGGCGAAGGAGTACTCCATGGCATGGCGTAGTAACGAGGTAAATAAAGACGGGCTCACTGAACGGGAGTTCGATCTTTCCGTCAATGGTCAAAACGTTCCGGGTGTCTATTGGCGGCCTGAGAACGGCAATGCCAGTCGCCTCGCCCTGTTGGGTCACGGCGGTTCGACGCACAAGAAAGTGGAGTACATCCAGTTGGTCGCAAACATGCTCGTCCAGCGCGGCATCGCTGCAATGGCCATCGACGGACCTGGACACGGTGAACGCGCACCAGCGGATGGGGTTCAGAATCCTGACGGATTCGCCGATATTTGGAATGCCGGCGGCGGCACGGACGGCATCGTAGCCGACTGGCAAGCTGCCTTGGATTTTATTGAATCGGAAGAGGGCGTTCGGCCCGCGTGTTGGTGGGGGTTATCGATGGGCACCATGATGGGACTGCCTGTAATAGCGACCGATTCGCGCATTCACGTCGCCTTGCTCGGTCTCATGGGAACGTGGGGTCCGAACGGCGAGGACCTCAAGCGACTCGCGCCAGAAGTTTCGTGCCCCGTGCGCTTCTTAGTCCAGTGGGACGACGATATCGTCCCACGGAATACCTGTCTTGAACTCTACGATGCGTTGGGTAGTGAAAAAAAGACGTTGCACGCGAATCCAGGCATCCATACCGCCGTGCCGCAGACGGAGATCGCAAGTTCGGTTGAATACCTCGATAGGTACCTTAAATAACCTAATCGCGAGACAACTACCTTCGATGGACACATTGATTCGGAAAATCCGAAAACAACGACGAGTCATCAACGGCTTGTGGCACGGGTGAAGTACGCCTAGGATTTCTAAAATACAAGAAACCGAGGACCTGTATGAGCGATTACGAAACAATTCTTTATGAAGTCGACGGGACCCGGGCCACGATCACGTTGAATCGACCGGATAACCTAAACGGCATTACCAATGCCATGATGCGCGAACTATACGATTGCTTGAATGTCGTCGCCCAGGATGACAGCGTGCGGGTCGTCCTTTTTACCGGGACTGGCCGCGGATTCTGCCCGGGTGTCGATCTTAAAGCGTCGACCAGTGGGGAAACACAAGCACCCTTCAGCAAGGCCTGCTTCCATATCACCTCGCTGCTGCACGAAATGCCCAAAATAACAGTGGCGGGCATTAACGGTATGTGCGCCGGCGCCGGATTTGGGTGGGCCTGCGCGTGTGACCTTCGGTATGCAACGGCAAGCGCAACGTTCAATTCCGCCTTTCTCGGAGTCGCGATCTCGGGCGATATGGCAGGCCCGTGGTTACTACCTCGCATCGTTGGAGCGAGCAAGGCGAGGGAACTGTTCTTCATGCCAGACAAATTCAAGGCCGACGAGGCCGAGAGAATTGGTTTGGTCTCAAAGATGTTCTCGGATGAGGCCTTCCGCGACGAAGTCAATGCCATTGTCGATCGTCTCTCGAAGGCGGCTCCGCTCGCCATCGGCGAGATGAAAAAGAATTTCGTGAATGCGGAAAATATGCCGTTACGGGATTACATCGAACTGGAAACGGAGCGACACAGCCGAACGGGTGCCAGCGCCGACTCCCGCGAGGCATTTCATGCCTTTTTAGAAAAAAGAGAACCTAAGTTCCAGGGTCGTTGAGTCCACTCAGCGCGTTAGACGAGGTTGCCAATGACGAACGTTGCATTTAACGACATCGAGACCAGGTTTCGGGAAATCGCCGATCGTATTGTCTGGTGCACGTTCGCTACCGTTGACCGATCGGGAAAACCCCGTTCGCGAATTCTGCACCCAATCTGGGAAGGATCCACTGGATGGATTGCAACAGGCCGACACAGCCACAAAGAGAAACATCTCTCTTCGAATCCGTACGTCAGCTTGACATATTGGGACCCACAACATGAGCAAGCCATTGTCGACTGCGAGGCCATCTGGGAAGACGATCCTGATCAAAAGCAAAGGATTTGGACGTTGTTCCGCGAGACACCACCACCCCTGGGCTACGAGCTTGGGATGCTTTGGAAAAACATCGACGACCCTAATTTCGGGCTCCTTCGATTACGTCCCTGGCGAATTTCGGTAGGTTCCCTCAAGGCGTTAATGGCGGGCCAACCCGACATCGTGTGTCGTCCCTGATCGATCGCTCTACTCAGTGGCGATGATGCACCCGTTCTTTGACCACCCTGGGTGTTTAGCGTTTGCCCATCGCGGCGACCGCGATGCCGGACCCGAAAATACATTGATCGCTTTCGAGGGTGCCGTGCAGCAAGGTTTTCGATACCTCGAAACCGACGTCCACTGCACCCGGGATGGAGTCTTGCTCGCCTTTCATGACGATCGACTGGATCGTGTCACCAACCGCAGCGGCGTAATCGCGGAACTGAGTTACGACGTTATTCAATCAGCGCGAGTTGGCGGGACCGAGCCCATTCCCCGCCTGGATGAACTTCTCGAGAGCTTTCCCGACACGCGCTTCAATATTGATCCAAAATCTGACACATCGGTGGTTCCGTTGATTCGCTTAATCCAGGACGTCGGCGCGCAAGATCGCATCTGTATTGGATCCTTCAGCGACCAGAGAATTCGTCGCGTTCGGGAAGCCCTTCCAGGTGTCTGCACGTCGATGGGGCCGATCGAAACCCTGCGCGCCCGAATCTTCAGTTTCGGTATTCCGACGGGAACATTCGACGCGTTAGCGGCACAGGTGCCCATTCGTTGGAACGGCATAAAAATCATCGACCAACGTTTCGTTGATGCTATGCATCGCAGCGGACTACAAATTCATGTCTGGACTGTGAACGAACCAAACCAAATGGAAGAACTTCTTGATATGGGAATCGATGGCATCATGACAGACCGACCCGCAACGCTGAAACAGATATTGGTTAACCGACAACAATGGATGAACTGACCGCCCCATGATGGTCCACGGGAGTTACCGCTACTTCAACTACGAATGAGACTTTGTGGAAACGACAAGACGCCGGCGATATAGGCGCCCAGAAACGGCAAACAGAGGACGTAAATACGAAGTCCCAACCACTGATCACCCACCACGCCATCTAATGCCAGCAACGCAAGACCACTGCACGCAACCATAGCACCCGATACCAGCCGCCAGCTCGCCACATTACCGACCGTACTAGACGTTCCGCGTTCCAGCCGACTAAACACTGGCGCCAGGAGCGCGAGTGCAGCGACGTACACAAGTAACCAGATCGGCCGTAACGACCACCAGAGGCTTGTACCGGGATCAACTTCGAGACCAATATTTCCGATCTCCAAGGCAAGGCCGACCGTCAGGGTCGAAGCGGTGAGGTGCCATAGGTAGATCGTCATGATCATGCCGTTAATGAGTAACGTCGCGGTCCAGGGCCCCACCTGAGAGAGCCAACGTTGCGCCGGTTTTTCGAAGGCCAATAAGATCCCCATCTGGGTAATGCCGAGAGCGAGCATCGCGAACTTCGGAGGTAACGTATTGCTGACGTCTTCACCGGGCACACTGACCATTCCGATCGGATACGGGCCCCAGTACACCATAGCGAACAGCAGCACCATTCCACCGATAGCCCAGGTCGCAGCATTTCGTAGACCGGTTAAGTGCCCATCCCTCCACGCATACCCCAACTGATGTACGGCAAGCCAAACAAACCCATAGTTAAGCCACCCTAGGTCCCGAAGACCGAACGCAAAAAATAAAGCATCGTCGACGATAGCAAGGAGGGCCAAGGCCCAAAATGAAGCCATCCCGTATCGACGCCATGCGCCCCAAGTCAAAGGAACAAGTAGGGCGACCACGATGTATACCGACAGAAACCAAATCGGTACAAGCGCAACTTTTGATGCGACCGAAAGAATTTCTACTCGAATACCTAATAGGTTGCCCACGCCACCTATCAAGATCCAGGCCAATACAAGAGGTAGGATCGGTTTGATTAAACGACCAAGCCGACTGGCCAGCCACTCGCTGTAACCACGGCCATCTCTGGTAGCGGCATTCCACGAGACACCGTTTGCGTATCCCCCCACGAGAAAGAATATCGGCATCACCTGGAATCCCCAGGTGAGCCAGCGCGTCCAGGGTTCCAACTCAAGCATATTGGCGATCGCTAAATTGCCGTCGATCACATGGGGCGCGGCCATCAACCAGTGACCCGATATGACAGCGAGAATAGAAAGTGCCCGCAAAAAATCAACGTACCGGTTCCGTGACTCGGGCGTCTGAGCTGCCATCGTCCGTGCTTGGGTCCAGAGACCTGGTCTCCCTGGAGAAACACTATTCATATTTTATCCTCATATTTCAATATGTTACGTAATTTATATAATTCATAACAACGATTTAATCGGAAGCAATCCATAAAACCAGACTTCCACATTTTTTAGCCACGAGGCCATGTGATCCGGATTAAAGTCGTGGCTAACGGCCCAACTGTTTACCGACAACATGTCATTCTCAATTTGTTGCGTCAGTGCTTGCGCCAACACTGGATTCTCTATAAGCACACCAACCTCCGTATTCAACTGGGCCGAACGTGGATCCAAGTTAAAGCTTCCAATGAACAGACGAGATTGATCCACCACCATACTTTTGGCATGCAGTGAAATAGCTGCCCCGGCATTGGTTGGCGTTTGTGCAATGATCTCGTGGCGGACTGCGGCATCGTGCCGAAATTCATAAAGTTCGATTCCAGCCTGAAGCATTGATTTCCGCTGTTGCTGATAACCACTAAACGCCATCGGATTGTCGGTCGACAACATCGAATTCGTCACGATTTTCACCCGTACGCCCTCGGCCACCTTCTTTGCCAACAAGGCAATACCGTCCTCGGGAAATATTAAATAGGGCGTTTGAATCAGTATCAATTGCCGGGCTCCCGCGACTTCCGCAATTAATCGCCCATAGGTCTTCTGGTCCGACGCTGCTTTCGTTTTGCCCGGCGAATCGTCAATGAACTCTACGTCGGTCCATACCATATCCGCCACGATGTCTCGAATGCGCGGCGAGACGTCCGCAATCCTTTGCCGCATCTTGGGATCGAAATTTGCCGGATCATTGGCATAAGCACGCAGTTCAATACGAATGTGTTGCCCCGCTTCAGTATCCGGTACATCGAGCAAGCGTTCGAGGGGTAGCGCCAGCGAACTGTCCCAAAACTCATCAAAATTTTCTTTAACCTTCACGTTAACCGCTCCCGCAAGCAAGATGTCCCGATCGCGAAAGTTGTAGACCGCGTCATAATCAAAATACTCGTCGGCCATATTTCGACCACCCGTGATCGAAATACGATCATCGAAGATAGCGACCTTGTCATGCATTCTTTGATTGAAATTTTTGAAATCGGAAAAGAGGTAAAACAAACGCTCAAGAATCGAAACACCGACGTGGTGTGTGGGGTTGTATATGCGTAGCTCGACGTTGGGGTGGTGATTAAGACTTGCTAATACACGGTTTTCCGCCTCCAGTAGAAAGTCATCGACTAAAACACGGACGTGGACGCCGCGGTCGGCCGCTGCCAGAAGCGCTTCCGCCGCCAAGATTCCGATATTGTCCGTTCCCCAAATAAAATACTGGACATCGATCGTCCGTTGCGCGCGTTCCGCTAGCCACGCGCGAGCGAGGAGGGCATCTTCCCCAGACTCTAGGATATAGACACCGGTCTTTTGATGACTTTTCGCAGCGCAATCAGGACAATATGTGTTTAACCAGGCGGGTAAGGCAGAGGTCCCTTGGGCCCACGTACTAACACTCGCCAACAGGAACAGCCCGATCGGTACTAAAGCTGCAATCGTAGCGGGATTCCAAAGCTTCTGGTTCACCGTGGGTTTCTCCCGGGTATCTGCGAGAGCCTTGTGTCGAGATCTTAGCACCCAATCAAATAGGTACACTTGGCAGCTATCTACGCATTTATCAATGATGCCGTATCAGTAATTTTACGAACCTTGTGGATAATGGGTGCCTAATGGACACGTTCGACTACATTATCATCGGTGCCGGGTCTGCTGGTTGTGTGCTTGCTCGGAGACTCAGTGAAGAAGGAGACAACAGTGTCTTGTTACTCGAAGCGGGCGGCGTCGACCGTCACCCCTCGCTTCGCATGCCCGCTGCCTTTTCTCTGCCAGTCAATGATTCGCGCTTCAACTGGCGGTATATGAGCGAACCCGAAGCCGCGCTGAACCACCGTCAGATGAGTTGCCCTCGGGGTCGCGTACTCGGCGGATCGTCCTCCATTAATGGCATGGTTCATGTACGTGGCCATCCGTTGAATTTTGAACGTTGGCAAGACATGGGGGCGGCGGGTTGGAGCTACAGCCATGTCCTTCCGTATTTCAAAAAATCGGAAGACGCGCTTTGGCTTGATGCCCCAAATCAATACCGGGGTAAGGGGGGGCCGCTGAAGATTTCACGAGGTACAAAACAAAACACCTTATATGACGACTTCTTATTGGCAACGGAACAAGCCGGCTACCGCCTGAGTCAGGATCTCAACGGTTTTCAACAGGAGGGGTTCGGCGATCTAGAAATGACCGTCTCGAAAGGCCAAAGATGCAGCGCGTCGCGTGCTTATCTTGCCCCGGCGAATCGAGAGCACAGCCTGACGATACGACTTCACACCTTGGTGGAGAAGCTCGAATGCAACACCGAGCGCGTCACTGCCGTTCGTTACCACGACGGAAGGCGACAACTTTTGGCGTACGCCAACAAGGAAGTGATTCTCGCTGCTGGTGCAATTGGCTCACCGCAACTCTTGATGCTCTCCGGTATTGGACCCGAACATTCGCTAGAACCCCATTCAATCTCACCCGTTAAGATACTTCCCGCCGTGGGCCAAAATCTGATGGATCACTTAGAAATCTATCTACAGCGATCTTGCCCTCGGCGATACTCGTTAAACAAATGGCTAAATCCCGTGGGTCGCGCCTCCATTGGAGCGCAATGGCTGTCTATGAAAACCGGCCTCGGTACCACGAACCATTTCGAAGTCGGCGGGTTCGTCCGTAGTCGTGAGGGCGTTGAGTCGCCTGATATTCAATTTCACTTTCTACCCGCTGCCATCTCGTACGATGGAGTGGTTAAACGTCAGACGAGCGGTTTTCAGGTCCACGTTGGTCCTATGCAGAGTCCGAGTCGGGGCAGCATCACCTTGCGCTCCACGAATCCGCGAGAAAAACCAGCCATTCGTTTTAACTACATGACCCACTCGAGTGACTGGGAGGTTTTTCGCCGCGCGGTGAGACTCGCACGAGAGATATTCAACCAGCCTACTTTGGACCGGTACCCCGGCGAGGAATTATCACCAGGATCCGAAAGCGATAGCGACTCGGCAATTGATGCCTTTATCCGCAGAAACGCGGAAAGCGCTTACCATCCTTGCGGAACGTGCCGCATGGGTATTGATGAAGGATCAGTCGTCGACCCCGACTGCCGTGTACACGGCCTGGAAAACTTACGCGTCGTCGATGCTTCCGTGTTTCCACGGATCACTAACGGTAATCTCAACGCACCTACCATCATGTTGGCCGAAAAAATAGCCGACACTATCAAGGGAATAGAGCCGATGCATGAAACGCAGCCTTATTTTATAGACCCGGAATGGCTCGCACGACAACGCCCCCAAGAGCCGCTACGTGCGGTTTAATTGCTGAACTGGGCCACCTGATTCGTTGGTTACCAGAACGCCGCGTATCCACTACAAATACTTCTCAAGGAATTGCTCCATCAACTCTAGATGCTTCACGCGATTCTCCGGTTTATAGAATCCGTGGCCTTCATTGGAGATGACAACGTATTCGTACGGATGCCCGCGCCGTTTCAGCTCGTCCGCCAGCTTATTGGCGTGCACCACGGGTGCTCGGTCGTCTTCTTCTCCCTGAATCAATAACACCGGCGCCTTGAGTTCACCAACACGCTGAAGTGGAGAAAACTCCGCAAACTCGTCTTTGTCTTTTCCCAATGCTTTCTCGAGATAGCGGCGCCCACTAAAACGGCCACGGATATCACCGGCCGAATACATTAAGTTAAAGTCATAAACGCCCACTACACCGATGGCGGCCTTGTACAAGTCTGGTTCGATGATGGACGCCTGCAATGCAGAATAGCCGCCAAAGCTCGCTCCCATAATGGCAATACGCTCAGGGTCGATAGGGAAGTTCTTGATGACATATCGAGTCGCGTCAATGACATCGTACTGAATTTTTCTACCCCATTCACGAAACCCGGCTGCCTCAAAATCCGCGCCAAATCCCCCCGATCCTCGAAAATTAACTTGTAGAACCGCGTACCCTCGGCTCGCTAAAAATTGCGATTCTTTATCGTAGCCCCATGCATCAAAAGGGCCGTGCGGGCCACCGTGCGGATTTACAACGAGAGGCAGGGCGCCCGTTTGACCAGGAGGAGTCGTGAGTAAACCGGTAATGTGGAGCCCGTCCCGCGCCTTAAACTCAATGGGCTGGACGCTGCCCGAAAGATCTTGATTGACCCAGGGCCGCATTCCACTAAACGGGATTAGACCGCCCGCTTTTTTGTCAAAAAGATAATAAAACCCTGGATTGCGATCGCTTGATACATGAATCACTTGCGAAGAGCCGTTACTAGTTGCATTAACAATTTCAACCCTGGAATCGGGAAACGTCGCACGGAGTGATTGCGTGACCGCAGCCCGTTCATGATTCGGATCAAGATAGTGCAATTCCGGCCTGCCGATACCCGCTACAAACGCATACGCATTGCCATCTCTATCAATCTTGATATCAAGCACGTCGGCGACACGATCACGATAAATGGTTTCGATACGCTTTAGATCAAGTGATGCTTTAACTACCGCCTTGGTACCGCCATCACGATTGTCGAGTGCCAAAATCGAGTTGCCTTCGTCGGTGAACGCGATTGGTTCCAACATCCCGCCCGGATACGGCAATTTCAGTAATTCTACCCAGTCGAGCGAGTCGGGCGCCTTGTATGCCAAGAACTGCTCGTAATATTCGGTCATACCCCAGGCATAGCGTACCCGATCCTCATCGTCGAGCAGGACGTCACCGGCTCCGGACGGCAGCTGCGCAATACGTCGCATGGACGAATTAAAGGTGTGAAGTTTGTAGATTCCCGACCGCGCACCGCTGAACGAGATGGTTCGAATCAGTACGTAATTTGGTTCGTCAGGAAGTGGATCAAGCATCATGGCCCAGCCACCAAAGCCGACACCATTGTTTGGTGAACGCGACTTTCTCTTACCCGGCGGCAGACGGAACGTGAAAATTCGCCTTTCCTTTTTTCCGTTTACGTTGACGGCGAATAGCTCGCCACCGACGAAAGGTTGTTCCCGCATCGACGGGATAAACCGTTGAATCCCTACGACCAAACGCTCGTTGCTCGACCAGTAATATTCCCCGACCTCTTCGTTAGAACCGGTAAAAAAGATCTGATTGACCGCGTCCTGCTTTGCGCGATCGTAAACGATGACTCGATTTCGCCCATTGACCTTGGTCATGAACGCGAGGTACTCGCCGCCGGGCGATATACGTACTGAAAAAATCTCATCGAACTTACTGAAGTGTTCGACGGGTGGAAGCGAAGCAGCCGCAGCAATGCCGCCAAAAAACACAAGACAGCAGACGATCAACGGCCATCGGTATTGGTTGGTACGCGTTCTTTTATTCATAGCGCGAATATGCCCTCATCCTTTAATGGGATACTACTTTGGCCAGCGGTTTGCGTTAAGCCGTATGTTGGTCGTATCGAACGCAAAAAAAGCGGGCTTACGCCCGCCTTAGTACAACTGAACTACTCAGAACTAGAAGCTATGGCTTACTCCCAAGGTGATGTATCGACCCATAAAGTCGTAGCTGACATCAGCTGAAGAATAAAAACCGTTAAAGATCCGCGGTGGCTCCTCATCCAGGAGATTGGATACCACCACACGAACTCGCGTGCCTTGACCCACGTCGTAGCCACCCGACAGCGTCAAGTAGCGGACCTGTTCGATGCTGCGACTGGCGACGTCGGGACCACCGTTACAAAAGTCGTCTTCACACTCGCGGAAATCACTGTAAGAATTCACGCGAATGCTTGCGTCGTAGTCGCCTTTCGACCAATCGACGTCCAGTATCCAGCGATCACTGAGTATCGTACCGCAATCGTAGATATCGAGACATGACTGGACGTTCGTCACAGGCTGACCGTCGGCGTCCACACCCCCGGGGGTCTTGATATCGAACTCGTCGATCTGGGTGTAATCCCAACTGATCGCGAAACTACCCGCCTTTGCATGATCCCAGCGGTAATCGATCTGGAAATCGATTCCGGAGGTTTCTACCACACCAATATTGGTCGTCCTAGCATAGACATTGGTGATTCGACCGACCGAGTTGCGCTCAATCTTGTCGCAATATTGACGCTGGTCCGATGGGGCTTGATAACACATGCCGAGAATCGTTCCCACACCAATAGTTCCAATGGTGTTCGAGATCTCGTACTGCCAGGTATCAATGGTGATATCCAAGTTTTCGATGAAGTTAGGTCGAATGACAAATCCGTACAAAAACGCATCCGACGTTTCTGGTTCAAGTTGTGGGTTGCCGCCGAGCCGCGCCCGCAGCTGCGTGTCCGGATCCGTCGTTCCGCCGACGAAGCCGTCCGCGTCGCAGTTCGCGGTCACGTTGGCGTTTGTGCCGTATTGACCAACCACGGTAGAACAGGGATCGACCGCCGCCGGAAAGCTGTCAAATTGACCTGAGAACATGGCGGCAATAGATGGCGCATTAAACGCTTCTGATACCGTCGTCCGGAACGCGATCCAATCGCGGAAATCCCAACGAAATCCGTACTTACTGTTTGACGTCCGACCAAAGTTACTGTAGTCGGAAGCACGCACCGAGAACTCAAGATCCAGAATGCCCAAATTTTCGGTATCAAAAATCGGCGCAAGGAACTCGATGTAAGCCTCATCAACCTCGTATGAACCGCGCGTACTCTCACCCTTGTTTCCGGTGGTATCGCCCATTTCGGTGAGAGGGTCCTCAACGAAAGCGCCACGCTCATTGCGATGTTCCCAACCCATCGCCACCCCGAGATTTCCAGCGGGTAGTTCATAGATGTTGTTATTACTCACGTTGACCTGAACAGATTTCTGTTCTTGGGTCGTCTTGGCGGTACCGACATAGGAGATATAGTCGATTTGGTCCTGGCTTATCGTTCCAGGTCCGCCAAATAGATTCAGCGGTACGCACGGGTCAGCGCACGTTCCGCTCAGTGCATTCAGAACTCGACTCCGGATGAACCGACCCTGGTTGGTATCCGTGCCGTCGGTACGGCCATAGTTAATGGACGCATCGATTGACCAACCCTTGATTTCATACTCGAGCGCACCCACCAACCGATAGGTATCGATATCCTGGAGGAAGTTTCGACTACCGGCTTCCACCATCCGCCGCCGAACGTCGATAAAGTCTCGACCGAACGGATTGTGCGCTTGAGCTGCCTCAATCGTCAGACCTTCAGAAATGATGAAGAGAGGCGTCGGAGCAAGGAGCTGATCGGACTTACGATTGATGTAAGACAATTCCATGACAGCTGTTAGAGCGTCACGAATTTCGTAATGGCCGGTTGCAAAGACGTTGGTCCGCTCTTGGGGTGTATAGATGTAGTTCTCGGGCTGGTAGTTATAGTAAGAGCCTTCGCCCACATCGGAATTCCCTGAAAACTGGAAAGAACTCCAGACGGAACTGGGATTGTTGCCACCAGGGCCCCACAAATAAGGGCCGGAAGGCGATACTGCGTCCCAAGCCTCATTACCCGCGGCGCCTAGTCGATCAATAATGGTGCCTTCTGGCGTTGCCGAGGAGCCTAGACCCTCAAACGAACCGTCGTTGACCGACCAGTCGTACCAGCGATCCTGGTTTGACCAACCACGACTACCCGCCATGACGTCGTTCATTTCGTAATGGCCGATCGCGACAGTCACGTTACCGCGGTCGCTCGACGAACCCATCGTGACATTAACATCGCTGATTTGGCCATCGCTCTCTGCTGAAACACCGCTGTACCCAGCGAGTGTGACGCCTTCGAAATCACGCCGCGTGATCACATTTACCACCCCGGCGATAGCGTCGGATCCGTAGATCGTGGATGCACCATCGTTTAAGACCTCGATGCGCTCGATCATGTTCGGCGCAATGGCGTTCAAGTCAACGGTGCCACCCGTGGAGTAGGGCACATGCCGTCGACCATTGATCAATACAAGGGTCCGGCTTGAGCCGAGGCCCCGCAGACTGATTTGTGTTGACCCGTTACCACCGTTGTTATTTTGCGCGTTGAGACCACCAACGTTCTCCGGCAAATCTTGCAGAAAATCGCCGATAGACGTCACCCCCAACTTCTCGATTTCAAACCTATCGAGAATCTTGATTGGCGCAGTAGTTTCTGTATTAGATCGCGCGATTCGGGACCCGGTGACGATAACCTCTTCAATATCGGCATCGGTGTCGGACTCTTCCGAAATAACCGGATTCGTCCAGATAACGGCCATTGCCCCCGCAACCACAGCCGCTTTAAAAGACTTAAATGAATTCATAGCCCCTCTTCACCTTTACCTAGGAGTTTTGCGGCGCAAACTATTGCAAATTTGTTACAAATCAGCAACAAGAAATATTCATCAGTCGCAATATTCGCATCATATCAAATATTCTAGTTATTCCTAAATAGAATAAGCCTATATCGGTAGCACATCGAATGCTGGGATGGATATTTCGTTTGTTCCCCAAAGATCAATGAATACGTACGTCTCATCCAGTTCCCAGCACAGGAACAGCCGTCGATGGACGAGAACTTCGACGCTTTTCGTTTTTCGTTCATCGCCCCGGGTTTAACTTCAATTGAGTGCAGTGACGAAAGAACCTTACGGGTCGTCGGGACAATGTCTGCCGGATATTTTCTTGTGTACTTAGTAGAATCGTGCCCATAACTCTATGCAACACATCAATGGTACCGATACACCGCTCGCAAGAGCACAAGCAATTGCGCCGAGCATTGAGCACTTTGCTGAGCTGATCGACGAGACCCGAGAACTCCCCCGCGACGTTGTCGATTCGATGGTGAACGCCGGGCTTTTTCGCCTCCTCGTACCAAAATCCCTTGGCGGTGAAGAGATGGATATTCTTGACTATTTGGATGTCGTTCAAACCATTGCGTATGCGGACGGCAGTGCCGGTTGGTGTTTGAATCAGGGCGCCGTTTTTGCCACGACAAGCTCGCGAGCGCCCCGGCATTTAGCCGAAGAAGTTTGGGGAGATCCCAACACCGTTGTAGCAAATGGGCCACCTCAAGGTCCCCAATCCGTACCCATCGACCGAGGCTACAGGCTGACGGGTAAATGGGCGTTCTCGAGCGGTTGCCGACACGCAAATTGGATCGCCGCCGTCTCTGGTGGGTCTGGACAACCACCCCGATTGCACCTAGTGCCGCGCGAAGACGTTGATTTCGTTGATGTTTGGGATGTTCAAGGATTGCGCGGAACGGGCAGCTTCAGCTTTACCGCGAACGACTTATTCGTCCCAGAGTCGCGAGCCATGCTGCTTGATGTCGAACCGCTAGAAGCCGGCCCACTCTACGTTATTCCACAGCATCTTCTTTTCGCTTGCGGTTTTGGTTGCGTCGCGCTGGGCGTAGCTCGCGCCGGTCTCGACGCCACGATCGAACTTGCCAGCGACAAACGGCCGCGGTTCGTTGGCAAGACACTCGCCCACGACCCAGTGGTTCAGAGTCAAATTGGCAAGGCAGAAGCTACCTGGCGCTCGGCCAAGGCACTGCTGCATGAAAGCATGGGCAGCGTCTGGAATTCGGTTAAATCAACCGGATCAATTTCTGTTGAAGAACGTATTCATCTGCGCATGGCTGGCACGCACGCAATTCGGCAATCCGCAAATGTCGTTGACATTGCATATAACCTCAGCGGCTCCGGCGCAATCTTCAGTTCCGCGAAAATCCAGCGCCGATTCCAAGACGCACACGTCATCACCCAGCAAGTCCAGGGTCGGGAATCACACTATCAGACCGTGGGCGAATATTTCCTTGGCCTCGACCCAACTGGGCCCGTTTTCTAGAAATCGCCACCTAGTTCGCGGAGCTTTTATTTCTGCCCTTCGCTGTACGTGGGTTGAATACCCACAACGCCTCGCTAAGCCAGCTACCCCTTTAAATGTTGCGTTTCATTCAGACTGACCAAACTTCGCTCACCCGTTGCCGCACACAAAAAGCGGCTGGCACTCGCATAACGGACGTCCGTAAATAGTCGAGGCGCCATTTCAAGCACGTGAGATGCCCACATATTCACCACGCCTCCGTGACAAAACACCGCGACACGTTGGCCTGAATGACGCCTGACGATAGATTCGATACCTCGAACGACCGTAGCTTGAAAAGAAAGCATATCGACGTCGTCTGCGTAGCCTCCATCCACAAAAGCTTTCCACGCGTCGTAATCCTGCGCTTTCAATTCTTCCATCGGAATGTAACTTGAACTGTCCCGGTCAAACTCTGACACATCGGCCTCAATCATGATCTCCATTTCCGACCGCTGCGCAAATGGCTCCGCGGTTTCGCGCGCTCTTTTTAGCGGACTCGAATAGACTGCATCAATCTTCATACCAGCAAGCCAATCGGATGCCTCAAGTGCCTGCATCAAACCGACACTCGATAAAGAAGGATCCGCGGGAACTCCGTCATCCGTTTCTATCCGCAATGGAAGGCCATGTCTTATTAAGACGATTTCCACGTCAGCTAGTTCCTGCTTTTATGTTCAACCACGCTTCCAGCGCTCCGTTGACCGCTTGAGGGCATTCTTGAGCCATCCAATGTCCGCTATCGACAATGGTTTCCGTTAAGTTAGAACATTTCGCCCTCATGGGTCGGGCAAGAGGCGAATCGACCGATTCACAGACCGAATCGTATCGCGCTGGCATGAAGAGAACCGGCATTGTCAGTCGCCCTTGGTCGAGCGCATTTTTCGCGTAGTTCATATTCACTTCGTGATTCATGTAGTAAGAATTCGCGCCAAAGAACCCCGATCGACGGAGCGCATCCGAGTACACGGCCAAAACTTCGGCACTTATCACCGCCGAATCCAATGGCAAATCGGGCGCTTGGCTTGCGCCTCCAAACCAGCCACCCGAGGAACGGATCATTGCCGTTAGTGCCGGTTTGCCAACAGTATCTGGATCACCGCTCCTGAATAATGCCTTGAGGGTGTTTTCAACATCCGCCTCCATCACTGCTTGGGCTTGTTCAAAACATTCCTGGTAGTACAACTGATAATCCCATTGGCCAACAGGGAACTCGTCCATCGCGTAGACATTCCGATCGACAAGCTCAATTACACGTTCGACCCCGTACTCAAGCGTGGCGTACGGGACGCAAAGACTCGCCACAGCACGGCAGCGATCTGGATGATGGCTCGCAATATTCCACACAGTCGGGCTGCCCCAATCATGACCAACCCATATCGCCGTTTCTGATCCCAAGGCATCAACAAGGGCAAGCATATCGGCAACCACTTTTTCTTGGGAATAGTCGGCGTGACTATCGTATGTTGAAGATCGGCCATATCCACGCAGATCTGGTGCAACAGCACGGAATCCTAGGCGAGCCATTGCCGGCAACTGGTACCGCCAGCTATAAGACAGTTCAGGCCATCCGTGAACGAACACCATGAGTGGTCCGTCTTTCGGACCGTCTTCTAAGTAGAAAGTCTTGTGGCCATCCGTTTCAACCAGACGAGCAACAGCCATACCTACATTCCTCGTCAATACGAAAGCGGATTCGGAAGCGACAATAGCGACAACGAAATCCTTGCTCGCTTGCGCCAATCTTCGCTCGCGTCCCAGTGGTAAGTTTTCCTCAAGTGCAGCTTCGCCAACGCCTCATTCCCGCTCAGTCGATACGCTTCGCCTAAATAGTAATTAATACGTGGCGCCCAGGGCGCTAATCTGTGGGCAACGAGCAGATAATTGATGGCGTCGCCTGGTTTGCCGGTATGCACGTAGACAACGCCAAGTCCAAATGCGGCATCGACCCGTTCTGGGTCCGCCTTGAGAGCGGTGCGATATAGTTCGGCCGCTTCGTCCCAGTTTCGTTTGCACAGCGCGGCGATATCTTCCATACAGCGCGAAACAATTAACTCCGCCATACGAACGTTTGCACCTGGATCAGAAGGATCTAGTTCGAGAGCTTGCTCCGCTATTGTGTACGCCTTTCCACGTAGGCCGCGAAGGGCTTGGGAGTAACTGACGAGCACTGAAACATCGTTCGGCCTCTCTGCAAGGACATCCTCCAGAAAACGCCCGGCCAAAAGGGGATTACGCGCCATAACTACGCGGGCAAGACTGAGCCGTGCCTCTAGACGAGTTAGGCAAACAACATCCAACGGTTGGGTACTCCCCGGTTCAAATTCGATGGTCCTTACCGGAAGGTCTTCGCGTTGGAAATAACTCCGCAAAGGACCAACCAAATCGTTTGAGCTGTATCCGGTAAACGTACGAATGGCTTCGGAAGAAGACATACCAGCATCGATCGCAACCAGCATGTCACCAATGCGATTTTCGATGAACTCATTTTGTGCATCTTGTCCGTGGTAGAGGAAGTGCACTACCGCCCACGCCTTCTCATAGACACCCGGTAAAACGTGCCGAGACCAATCAACGGTATACCTCTCATCAAGAATCTGACTCACGTACGGTCGCCGATTCAGTATGCGACGATAACTCGGGGTAACAACTGGTCGCCCCACGACGGCGTGTCTTGGCGACACAAATTGAGCTGTCGAAAGGTAAACGGCAAAACCTTCCTCAAACCAAATAGGCAGGTTCAATGGGCTATATCTACGCAACAGGTAATGGGTGTATTCATGAAACGCAACTTGAAAGCGTCCACGTGCACCTTCGTCGGGGCCAAACACAAGCAAGTGTTCTTGGAACGAAGGCTTCATAAAACCCGCGATTCGGTCGTTGTCGAAAGTCTCTCGAAAGTCGTCTTTGCTTTTAAAGGCAAGGACACGTAATGGTCGAACTTGTTCTCGGTCGGTGGTCAAAATTTGCACCGACATGCGATGGAAGTCTTCCAGGGCTCGAGCAAGCTCTAATCCATCCTTCGGATCAATATCTGTGACAAGATCGAAGTGGGGCGTCGTTATCCGACACCATTCGTGATCGGCGATGCTGGCCGACGCGACACATGGCACGAATAACGCCAAGGCGAGACAACAGTAGCTTCGCCTTATGACGGTCCGTAAACTCATTTGAATGAAGCGGATCACATGCACTCTACTCGCTCTCGCATCGGCCTCGGGAATGGGTGCACCAACGTCTGTACCCTGGTTACCCCTAGTCTGCCAAGCCGAAAAGACCGTTGGCCTGCACGATTACCTCGAGGCCGAAAGTAAGCCCGTTGAAGTGTATGAGCCATCAATCTTTTTCGCATCCCGCTTTACTTTGCGTGAAAACCGGACGTTTGCAACGTTTTTGGAGCAGGAAAACGTCGCGCTTTACGTAACAATGACGGACGCCCAATCCGGCGAAGTGAGCGAGTTTCAATGCGACACTGTCCGCGGAACCGGAGATACCTATGGGTACAGCTGTCATAATGCGCCACCATCAGACATCCTTATGGTCAATCCAGAATCGATGCGCTTTACGCGCGGCGCGGTTGGCGGGTGGACGTTCTATTCAGCTGGCAACGATCACAATGGCACGTCGCTTTTCGTCGAATACGGACTTTGTCGAAGACTAGACGACGTGACAACAAACGACGGCGAGTTTTAGTCGTCGTCGACGACCGCTTCCCTCGCGTCTTCCAACACAGCAATTACCGCTTCGTCGACGTCTACTAACGTGCTCTCATCCAGCACCTTTTCGGCCGTTACATTAATCACTTCAATTGCAGCGAGGCTTTCTTCGACGGTCAGCCTATGCACTTTGACAACATCATCAGCAAACGACATTGCAGCCAAGAAGCTTGCAGCTAGGAGCAGAATAATCTTCATCTTGTGGATATCCGAAACGAATTGGGCCACCGAATCACCATATGGACCAGTCAATGCTTGAGTCTACCAAAATTCCTAAAGGAAGATCCTTTGGGACCGTGTACGGGGATAGATTACGATAGGAAGAGCAACCGCTCCAGTACGATATCGGCGCATCGATCGCATTCTGACGTCGTTCGAGCGACCGCGTTGTTTGACGGCATCCGTGGACTTTCGTGGAACAGATGTATTTGATTGTTCTCACGCAATTTCAACAAACCTCGAGCCAGCTTGTTTGATCTTTTCGGCCGTTTAAGCGGCAATTCAATAACACCCACGAAGGCCCCAGCAGATAACGCCTCATACAACATAGAAACACTGTCAGCCGTGACCCACACTTGAGTCGCTACGGGTAATCTCGATTCAAGAAAATCAGTCGCTGAATCTTGCCATCTTGTGAACGCAATATCGGCACGGTTTGCCAAGACGCCACTCATAGAGGACGGTGTCCGGCGGGAATCGCAGATCGTCCAATCTAGTTCCGGGTTGGCATGTATCACCGACTCGACTTGGCGAAATACCTCAGCATCATTCCATTCAAAGTGACGATTAACGCCCCCAAGTAAAACCAAACCGGTGTTGGCTTGTTTCTCCAAATTCTGTACCGGACTTATCACCCCTAACGTTTCCACAACATTCTTGGCGCCGCGGTGCCGATCGTGATGTGGGGCAAACACCAAATCGAAGAACTGAACGGGTAGCGTTGGGCTCATGAGCAAAACCGTACGACCGCCACAGAGCAACCGGGCCACAAGTATCGGCCAGTGCGTTGCATGACCCGCACCGACGATGAGATCGGGTCGGCGACTCACGGGTACGCGCTTTTGAACGTGCGCCTTAATTTCTGCGCCCCAAACGTTTGGCGTACGAGCGTCAAACTCTCGAACATCCACAGATATTCTGTCGGCCAAAGCTTGAATTAATCCCAGCGTCTGTTTCTCGTGACCGAGCTTACCGTCGACAAAACGCCACACTTGAAGAGTCCGCGCTGAAGTATTCATAGGCCTATCCAATATCTCGCCCACAAACGAGCTACTTTATATCTATCCGCGAAACCCTTTCGCGGCAAAGACTCTCGAGTTCGTCGTCGCAGCGCCGCTTGTTGTGCGGGAAAAACATGCGTTGATCCGAGCCGTTTATTTGTCGGGTCCTATAGTCTGATCCATGCCAAACGCAGGATTATCATCGGACGGTCGGCCGACAACTTCCGCCGGAACCCCGGCTACAGTGACATGCGGCGGCACATGATTGAGAACAACACTTCCAGCACCAACTTTCGCGCCCTCACCAACTTCTATATTGCCTATCACCTTGCATCCGGCTCCGAGAAGGACCCCATGCCGTATTTTTGGGTGTCGATCACCCGTGTCTTTACCGGTTCCTCCCAAGGTCACCGAATGCAGAATAGATACATCGTCTTCGATCACAGAGGTTTCGCCAATGACGATCCCTGTAGCGTGATCCAACATTAGCCCTCGTCCAATCTCGGCGGCCGGATGTATGTCAACGCCCAGACCCACACTGATTTGACTCTGAAAAAATTGGGCTAGCGTGTGTCTCCCATGCGTCCATAGCCAATGAGCAATTCGATAGGCCTGTAACGCGTGAAAACCCTTGAAATACAAGAAAGGGGTAGATAAGTCCTTACAAGCAGGATCGCGTTGGTAGTTCGCTATTACATCGATTTCGGCGGAAGCAAGGATTCCATCATCATCGTTCATCGCTTCTTCGATGATGTCGCGAATGAGCATTGTTGGAAGCATCGGGTTATCGAGTTTGCTCGCCAATCGAAAACTGAGTGCGGCTCGAAAACTGCCATGGTTGAGTACGGTCGCGTGGAAATAGCTACCGAGAATGGGTTCCTCTATTGCCTTGGCTTCTGCCTCAGATCGCATAATCTCCCACACGCCTTCATCGAGCGCTATCTCGTCTTTAGCCTTTTCGAACGAACTCGCCATGTCGAGGTCCCTCCTTACGAACAAGCCACAACTAATGCGTGCAACAACGGGTACTACGCCACATCAGCCTTGCATAGCGTGAAGTGTCGGGAACTGCGTTTCAAGGTCCTTTGGAGGAGTTCGCGCGCGTATAATCCGTGCGCGGAGCATATTGATGAAAAAAAAATCCTTCAATCACGTTGGTCTTGTTGGCAGACGGGGCAACCCCCGAGTGCTTGATTCGCTGCAACGCGTTCGGAAAATGTTGGAGGAAAACGGGGTGGAATACGTGTTTGAAAACGATACCGCCCTGATGCTCGAGATGGACAATATGGCAACCGAGAATCGTGCCGATCTCGGTCGCATCTGCGATCTAATCGTGGTGGTTGGAGGCGATGGCAGCATCCTGGGGGTCGCGCGGGACCTCGCTCACACCGGCGTTCCTATTCTCGGTATTAATCGCGGAGGACTGGGGTTTCTTGCAGATATCGCACCGAATCAAATACAACGGCTGGGGCGCGAAGTATTGTCAGGCCAATATCGCGTCGAAAAACACTTTTTACTCGACATGAATGTTCGCAGCAATGGAAAAAGCGCAGGCGCGAGCCCCGCGCTAAATGACGTAATCGTCAACGCTGGCACCATGTCTCGAATGATGGATTTCAGTCTCTTTGTGGACGATGAATTCGTATATGAACAGCGCTCTGATGGCCTCATTATTGCCACGCCCACTGGTTCCACAGCGTATTCCTTATCCGCTGGTGGACCCATCATGCATCCGGGACTGGATGCAATCGTAGTGGTCCCAATGTTCCCGCATACACTGACGTCTAGACCTTTGGTTGTCCGAGGCGACTCGAAAATTAGAGTTGAGCTGGGAAACGTGGCGGATACACCCATGGTTAGTGCAGATTCACAAGTCGATTTCGTGCTCAAAGCTGGTGATCACGTCGAGATCCAAAAGAATCCTTATCCTCTTAACTTGGCCTACCCCATTGGGCATAGTTTCTTTGATGCATGTCGCAGCAAACTCGACTGGGCAAGCCGGCTCGGTGGTGGGGCCTCAAGTTAGATCCTCAGGGCGATCAATATCCCGAAAAATCCCTTGATCGCTAACCTCAATATCAAGGACATCTCCGATATGACGATCAATCAACGCGTGCGCGCCACGGTCCCCCTCAAGCTTCATCAGCGGACCAAAGAATCGCCTGTTAAATCCCACAGGATTGCCTGCTCGCCCGCTTGAACACGGGCGAGTAATCGCAGCACCCGCATCCATCTTACGGGCAATTTGAGAGACGGTATCAGGCGAAACATAGGGCATGTCCGCAAGACCAATGATGACCCAAGGCGCGCTTCCTAAAGCCCTTATGCCCGCTGCAATGCTTCTAGACATACCTACGTTTGCGTCTGTTGCTACAACCCACTCGCAGGATCCATCTACTACATCTTGGACACCTTCATCGCCTGGCCTTACAACGACGAGCACCCTCGGACACTCTCGCTCGTACAACGCCACTACATAATTCAGCAAGGGCGCCCCGTTAAATAAGTGCTTTCGTTTGTCTGAGCCGAATCTTGAGGATGCACCTGCTGCTAAGAGCAATGCCGCTCCACTTGGCTCGCCCACATCTGTCAACCGACGACAATTCCCGAGCGCGTCGCTAGTGCCTCCGATTGACGTCCCATAGAACTCTCCGGGACGGACGGGGTAGCTTCGTCGGTCTCTCGTTGTTTTCGAATCGCCGTAATTTCGGCCAATACCGCTAGCGCTATTTCAGGTGGAGTTTTACTACCGATGGGCAATCCTACGGGGGCGTGCAAGCGTTCCAATTCGTCGTCACTTATATCGAGCGCTCGAAGTCGATCCCTTCGATTATCGGATG
Organism: Pseudomonadales bacterium; assembly: GCA_046582115.1. Lineage (GTDB taxonomy): Bacteria > Pseudomonadota > Gammaproteobacteria > Pseudomonadales > Azotimanducaceae > UBA11889. The sequence continues at coordinate 24,499 of JAYGFA010000096.1, forward strand.
TCCGCGAAGAACCCATAGCACCGACGTAAAACGCATCAGTTTTTAAAGCCTCCATCAAGCCCATGTCGTCGATGCGCGGGTCATGCGTCAACGCGATTATTGCCGTGTGGCAATCGTTCGCGGATTCTCTGATGGCATCATCGGGCATATCACAAATCTTTTCGACACCCGCGACCGGAAAACCATCCAAAACGTCCTGTCGAGGATCACAGACCACGACGCGGTAGTCGAGCGCTTGCGCCATTTCGGCTACATACTGCGAGACCATACCTGCTCCTATCAGAAACAGTTGGTAGCGCGGACCGTACGTTTGCACGAGTGTTTGGGCGTCTTCGTCGTAACGAAGTTCCTCAAACCGATCGACGTTGAACGTTACGAGTGACCGGTCGCAAAGGTCTACCGTCCGCTGACAAAGATTACGCGATTGGAGACGCTGCGTAATCTTCTCGAAATGAGGCAGCATTGACGCCTCCAGCGCCTCGACGACAATGTCGAGATGGCCGCCACAAGGAAGACCAAGCTTCTCAGCTTCTTCTTCATCTTCACCGTAGCGAAAAAATTGTGCCCTCTCGCGAGCCAACAGCCCGCGTGTCAGCTTTTCTAAGAGGTCATCCTCCACGCACCCGCCGGAAAGTGAACCGACGATTTCGCCCTGGCTATCGCACGTGAGCAACGATCCCACTGGGCGTGGCGACGATCCGTACGTTGCCACAACGGTCGCGAGCCAGCATGGCTTTTCCTCCGACAAACACTCGGTAATGCGCGCGAGGACTTTTTCGTCAACTGCTTGCATTCGAGGACGCTCTTTTTCGTATGAAAAACAAGTCTATCACCGATGATTATTTGCGAACCGCAGTCTTTAGTGTGGAAGGCCGCCTGCTCAAGATTTATGGTTAACCCTTATGCAACGTACCGAAGACCAACAGCGCCAGAGTACACACCTCGATCGCAACGGAATCGACAGATGACCACCGATTTACGCGAAGTGCGGCTAGAGGACTATCGTCCTTACCCCTTTGATCTGATTTTGACCCGCCTGGAATTTAAACTTCGCGCCGACCATACCGATGTTGAATCAACGCTTGTATTCCATCGAAAGGACCACGACCAAACCGAGTTGCGACTCGATGGGGTTGAACTTGACCTTTTGAGTGTTGCGATCGATAACCGACAGCTAACCAGCAACGAATACTCCGTCGATTCAACAGGTCTGTCGATCTTCGACGTACCAGAACAGTTCGATGTAACGATCCGAACAAGGATTTATCCCGGGACCAATACAGCACTTGAGGGCCTATATACGTCGGGCGACTTGTACTGCACTCAATGCGAAGCACAAGGCTTCCGTAAAATCACGTACTACCCCGACAGGCCCGATGTCCAATCCAAATTTACGACGACGCTCGTTGCCGAAGCGGATCGATTTGGTGTCATGCTGGCCAATGGAAATCTCATCCGCGATGAAACTACGTCTGACGGACTTAGAAGCGTCACCTGGGAAGATCCGTTCAACAAGCCAAGTTATCTATTCGCGCTTGTGGCCGGAGATCTAGCCCTGCTTGAGGATAACTTCACGACAATTTCGGGACGGGATATCGCGCTCCGTATTTATTCCGAACCGCACAACATATCCGACTGCAAACACGCCATGGAATCACTCAAACGAGCAATGGCGTGGGACGAATATGCCTTCGGACGCGAATACGACCTCGATACCTTCATGATCGTCGCAGTGGAAGACTTCAACATGGGAGCCATGGAAAATAAGGGCCTCAATATCTTCAACACAAGTTGCGTTCTGGCTTCTCCAAACACGGCAACCGACGCCGCGTATTTGCGAGTCGAGGGCGTAATTGCTCATGAGTACTTTCATAACTGGTCCGGCAATAGAGTAACTTGCCGAGACTGGTTCCAACTGAGCCTGAAAGAAGGTTTCACCGTCTTTCGAGACTCTGAATTTAGCGCGGCGATGAATTCCCGAGATGTAAAGCGAATCGACGATGTGGATGTTCTTCGTACCGTCCAATTTGCCGAGGATGCCAGTCCGTTGGCGCACGCCGTACGCCCAACCTCGTACCTCGAAATTTCGAACTTTTATACGACAACGATTTATGAAAAAGGCGCAGAAGTCGTGCGTATGTTATCGACAATGTTGGGACAGACACAGTTTCGCGCCGCCACGGATCTTTATTTCGACCGTCACGACGGCAGTGCGGCGACCACCGAAGACTTCGTTATCGCGATGGAGGAAATATCAGGACTTGACTTGAACCGTTTTCGCAACTGGTACTCGCAAGCTGGAACGCCTGTTGTCGAAGTGGAAGAACACCGTCTCGGGAACATCATCACGCTTCAATTGAAACAGACCTGCGGTCCGAGCCCTAATCAACCAACGAAGTCGGCCTTCCATATTCCAATCGCAATCGGACTAATTTCAATCGATGGCAAAGACATTCTTGGGGAAGCTGGAGCAGCGAACGGATTCAACGTAACGGTTCAAACCGATTTGAGCTGTGAAAATCCAAATAGTGATGGGACGCTTACGCTTCATTTCGACCGCGAGCAGGCGACCGTCAAGATCGCCGGCATTCCGCCGAAAGCGGTGGTGAGTTTCCTCCGGGGATTCTCTGCCCCGGTAAAGGTCATATACGCACGATCCATCATGGATTCGCTGCACCTAGCCACCAAGGACACGGATGGCTTTATGCGCTGGGACGCAGCACAAACAATTCTCGAATCTACCATGGCAACGCAAACATCTGACACCCGATTAGCCAACACGTTACTCGAGAAACTATCGCGGGCCGCGATGGACGCTCCAGACGACGGTGAGGCCAAAGCGTTATTGGCGTGCGCCATGAGGCTACCTAGTACCATCTATGTATTGGATCAGCATCCAGGTCGCGACGTCATTGAACTGGATGAACGTCGTGATCAATTATTCTCTCAAATGGGTACGGCACTTGAAGCCAGATGGAATCAACTCGTCGATCAAAATCGTGACAACAGCCCGTATCAGGCTGACGCAATATCAATAGCTCGGCGTTCACTGAGTCATCTAGCCATGGATTACTTGGGTGCGAGCATGCAGACAAGAGACCCGGCAGCTGCATGGAACCTTTATTACGACCTGTACCAGCGCTGCGACAACTTGACGGCCCGCCTGTTCGCATTTTCGCGCCTGCTAAAAATTGAGCTTGCGCCCGGGGAACAAAAAACGTTAGTCATTAAAGATTTGTATGACCGATTTAGCACAAGCGCATTGGTGGTGGACAAATGGTTTTCTGTCCAAGCCAGCTGTCCAGTTTCGGGAACCCTGTCGCGGATTATCGAACTCGCAAGCCACCCCGCATTCGACTTACACAACCCGAACAGAGTGCGCGCACTGCTGGGAAGCTTCGCGACCGCGAATCATCGCGAATTTCATCGAAC
>JAYGFA010000031.1:0-40754 GCA_046582115.1 Pseudomonadales bacterium
CTCCGCCACCCCATACCGCAGGGGCAGGCTTGATTTTTGGTAGATCGTTGCGGACTGCTAGTCTTTGACGGGCTGTCTTTCTCATGCCAAACGCGTTCACGTTGCGATAGCCGAATCATAATGCAAAAGAAACAACCCCACCGATTTACGGGTAGGGAACCCAATTACGATGCAGCGAATAACCGTGGTCGGCAAGGCATGACAGGTCAGGGCGAGAGGTTTAGGTTTGAAGTTATGAAACATAAACATCATTTCGCGACTAAGAACTTGCTTCGAGCTGGGCTCAATTACGAACGCTAACGAAGCAACAGATGGGTAAGAGCAAAAAAGAGGGACGTAAAAGTCAGCAGCCATATTGGGGAAATCCAAAACACGATTTACCCTCGAAAAAGAGGGGTCAAATCAAGAAGGATGAAGTAAGGCGCAATAGGTCAACACCACATCCTACGAGCAGATTGGTCGATCGGAAAGAAGGACGGCGGACGAAGAAGAGTCGGAGACTTGCCAAGTCACGGTAGAAGTCGAAGACAAATAAGGGCGACCGCAATTTGAGTAGGTCTTGGATATAAACCAATCTCTAAGATCCGTGAGAGATTTCGCTAAGAGGCGTGGGTTTGGTCGTTACGCGGTGGGTGGTGACGCGCCTTGAGCAATAAACTGTTGACCTAAAAACCCCTACGTTGCTCTGGCGTGAAGTGATTTGAAGTAGGCTGAAAGCCTTGCTGGAATTGGTAGCTACGGTTGGACTTGAACCAACGACCCCAGCATTATGAATGCTGTGCTCTAACCGACTGAGCTACGTAGCCCCAGGGCCCCACGGCGGGCAGGAATTCTGGCGAGATGCCTCGTTGAAGTCAATCCGCCATCCGCCTTGGCGTGTGGCTCTCCCGTCAAACGAAATCGGCCACGATTGATCGAAAAGGCGTAGTTAGAGCACAATGCACATATACAGATTGAATACGTTCGTTGAGGTGACGAAATGGCCGAACCACTGGGTCCTATTGTTGACGCTGGGCTTACGATTGAACTCAATAAAGTACTTCGAAGCACGTACTTGCTGCTCGCGATGGCGATCGGTTTTGCCGCGCTTACGGCGTTTGTTGGTATTGTGATGGGGCTCCCGTTTATGGGATTTTGGCCTTACCTGATCGGTTTTTTGGGGTTGTCTTGGGCCGTCAATAAAACAGCGAATAGTAGCTGGGGCATTGTGATGACCTTTGTTTTCACCGGCTTCATCGGTCTTGCGATGGCACCAATACTCAACGTTTATTTGCAAGTGAATCCGGGCATCGTGGTGCAGTCGCTGGGGATGACGGCGGCAACCTTCGTGGGATTGTCGATTTATACGATATTTAAGCGGACGAACTTCAGCTGGTTAGGACAGTTTCTCACGGTCGCATTCTTTATCGTCCTTGGCATTATTATCACGTCTATCTTTGTGGATTTGTCGGTATTCACCATACTTATTTCGGGGTTGATGGTTTTTATTGCGTGTGCACTGATTCTCTACCAGACGAGTCGGATCGTATTGGGCGGCGAGACAAACTACATCATTGCAGCGAACAATCTGTTCGTTTCGGTCTATATTTTGTTCATGAACCTTTTGTCCATTTTAGGAATCATGGGCGATGACTAAACCCGGTCGTTAGATCGAGCGAACTAACTGGAGCATTGGCTTCCGTTGTCATAAGTGCGTCAGACGCCGGTAGGCCTTCTGGAGCGCGCTGGGCAGTTCCTCAGTTTCTTCGATCACCATGTAGTGTTCTTCCGGACACATGCGTCGTAAGTAGTCATGACCGGATCGATCAACCGTGATACACAACGTTTTGATCCCGCGTTGTTCGGCCTCACGAAGTGCCTTGGCGGTGTCCTGGACACCGTATTCGTGGTTCCCGCGATCGGGGCCATAGTCACAATCCTGGGGGAATCCGTCGCTGATGATCATTAAGACTTTCAGCGCGGATCCGCTGGCTTCGAGTTTCGCGGCGGCGTGCCGTATAGCTGCACCCATGCGCGTAGAGCGTTTCGGTGTCATAGCAGCGATGGCGTCAAGCGCACGAGCGTCAAGCGGCTGTCTGAATTCTTTCGCTATATAAAATTCGACGCAGTCGTGGCCATACCCAGAAAAACCGAACACTCCGTATTGGTCACCGAGTGCCTCCAAGGCGCCAGCCATCAGCAGCACAGCTTCGCGCTGAATGTCGATGATTCTGCGTTTTGTATCTTCTGCTTCACGCCGACTCTCCAAATCGAAGGTGAATTCGTCATCGTCGTCTGAGTAGGGATCGCGGAGATTGAGTCCAGCCGGCGCATCGGGACGATCCGTTAGCGTTGTGGTGGTAGGAGCCTGATCGATGAGATCATCGGTGGATGCCGATAAGTCAACCAAAAACGCCGCACCCACATCGCGCTTCTGGCGTTCACGTCGACTGTAGACCCGTTCATCAGGTGAACTGCCAACGCGGAGATCGGCTCGAACATCAACGACAGCACTCAGATAGAGTTCGTCACCGTCAGTGACCTTGTTGACGCGTTGGTATCCGGCAGGGCGGATTTGTTCAAATCGCTTACGGACACCTTGGGCGAGAGGTCGGAGGGTATGTAGCAGCGCGATGCCATCGCCGGATTGATCGGCTTTAAGGTGTTCTTCGTAGACGCGGCACCAACCGCGAAGATACTGCGAGTGTAGATAATCCCACTCGTCGTAGAGAAAACTGCGGACATTCTCGTGTTCGTGGCCAAGTGCGTGGCGAATGGCTGAACGTTCCATGTCGATTCGACGTTGAGCCTGATCGCGTTCTCGTACCATATCAGTGTTGGTTTCTCGGATGGTGCCGTCGCCTTCCGTTTCCCCCATAGCAACTTTTTTGCCGGCCGCATCGTTTGTAAGCTCGAACGCTGCCAATTGAGCGTTCATCGATTCAAGATCGTCTTGCCAATCCTCGAGTCGTACCTGCCGCTGTAGCCATTCCATTGGCGGGCCTTCGGTTGCTTCGATGAGATCTTCTGAATTTTCTATTGCTCGATCGATGAGGTGAGCTAATCGGCGATAACAGTCGATGGTTGCTTGGACGCTGGTGTATACCGTTGCAGCAAGGTCTCGAACCGCGCTCACACAGGAAGCGAGATTGGACTGGGCATGCGGTACGCCGTGTAAGAAGGCGCTCAGTGTTTGCAGTGCCGAGTTAACGCCATCGTCTTCTAATTCGTCGTCGTATTCGGCATCTAATTTGTCCTGCAGCCGTTTGCGGTAGGGGATCGCCCCAGGGTAATGGCGCAATACGGCGGTTTCGATGCGCGTGGTCTCGATAACGGTGAATAGCCGTCGTGCAAGGAACGGATATTCGAAATGTCGAAATAACAATTCCAAGTCTGATTCTCGATGTTGGTCAGGGAGCTCGTGTTCTCGTAGATCAGCGCATTCGCGCCGAGCTTGATTGATGTCGAAGCTGTAAGTACCAAACTCACGGAAACCGAGCTGCTGCAGTACCATCAGACGATAGGTTGCGGCATTACTTTCGGGTATCGAGAAGTAATCAACGCTGCCCGGCAGATAGATGCTATACGCGTCATGGCTGGCATCCGAAACGCGAACCTCGGCGTCGCTGCGCTCAGAAAGATTGCGGATATGAAAGTAACGCCCGGCAATGCCCTCGGCAAAGAGCGCTAGTGGACGCTCCACCTCAGCGAGGGTGGTCACGGCCAAATGACGTCAACGATGTCCGCGACGGCTTGTTGCACGTTGGAATCGTCGGATACCGCCTGCACGATGGCAATTTCGGATGCCCGCCGGGGTTCGATGCCACGTTTGATGAGTTCTCCTGCGTAAATTAACAGTCGAGTACTTACGCCTTCCTCGAATCCATGTTCGCGAAGGTTACGCACTTTGACGCCGATGGTGGCTAAGCGTTCGGCAATATCGGTGTCGATTCCACTCTCGTGCGTGATAATTTCTGCTTCTTGGGCTTCCGAGGGGTAGCCGAACGTCAAACTAACGAACCGTTGTCGCGTGCTTGGTTTGAGATCTTTCAGAATGCTTTGGTAGCCTGGGTTGTAGGAAATGATCAGGAGGAAATCTGCGTGTGCCGTAACAATTTCCGAGGTCTTGGCAATCGGAAGTACACGCCGATGATCTGTTAATGAGTGGATCAGTACAGTCGTATCCTTGCGAGCTTCAACGATCTCGTCGAGGTAACAGAGTGCACCCGTTCGCACCGCTAGGGTGAGAGGGCCGTCTTGCCATATGGTTTCATCGCCCTTTAGAAGGTAGCGACCAACCAGGTCCGTGGCCGTAAGGTCTTCGTGACAGGAAACGGTGACGAGCGGTTCGGTTAACGCGTGTCGAGCCGATTCGGTCTGGCAATAGAGTCGCCATGTCATGAGTTCGACGAAACGCGTTTTACCGCACCCGGTCGGCCCTTTGAGCAGTACCGGAATTCGACTCTTATACGCGGCTTCAAACGCGGCGACCTCGTCGCCTAGCGGCAGGTAATAAGGCTCCTCTTGTAACGACACGGACTACTCGGGGACGAAAGCGTCGCGCCCGCTCCTATAGTTGAAAAAAGACTGCGCGGGATTTCGATTCACCAGGTTGCGCTTAAACATGGGGTGGTGGACGCTACGCACCTCGTGTTCAATTTCCGTGAGGAACTCGCCAGTATCTGGGTCCACAATCCGTTGGAATCGGTACTGGTGCTGATCGGATTCTTCGGTGATCAGTCCGTTTTCGGCCAGGTACGCATGGGGTTTGGAGAAATTCGACACGTAAATGGCGATGTGATGCCCATCGTATTCAGCGATCTCGGCGTCGGTCTCGCAAAAGATAAACTGCTGATCTGCGCCCATCGAAACGACCGCACGTGCACCTTCGTTGTCTTCAATTCGTTCGGCGGGCGTATCTAGCACCTCGCGATAAAAGCGGGAAATGCCGGCTGCGGTTCCCGGTGGAACGTCCATCACGGCCAGGGGAATACCGAGACTCATATCACCGTGTTGGCCGGGTCCATAGACACGGATTTGGTTTCCCCAGGGACAGGTGACCGCAACGTAATCTTTTTTCTCTTCCCAACTGAATTCCGAGCCTTGCATCGGTTTTTCGATGAATTTGAAGCGGCGTTTTAAGTCCTCAAGGTCGGGGACGACCACGACGATATGTCCGCGGAATTTCTGAGCATCGTTTTTTGGCAGATGGAATTGCTGTCTACCGGCATTGATCCACATATTAAATGTGCCAAAGTCGATATAGGGGTCGCGCGTAAAGCCCAGCCCAGATACGTAAAAAAGCGCCGCCAACTGCTGATCAGGCACGGTCAGATTGACATGCTCCATGTTGAGGATATTGCCGACATTCTCTTCTGAGCGGTTGAATTCACGTGCCTCGCTCATGGTTGATCCCCTTCACGTCGCGCCAAATGCGACGAGCGCTCTTGATAATAATCGTTGATAGGCCCAAATTCCGATGCACCTTCGAACGCTGTTTTAGTGGCGTTGACGATGTCGTCCGTTGCCATGGTTGGATCCCAAGGACCCCCCTGCGGCTGGGCCACATGCCACGGGGTGTCGCAAAAAATCTCAATGCCATTGTCTTCTGGATCGTTGAAATACACGGACCAGGCATTACCGTGTGTGATCGGCATGATATTCGTGACACGGTCGTCCTTACTAAGGACCTCGTGCATGGTCTTAACGGTATCCAGATTCTCGACTCGAAACGCAAAATGAGCGACGTTGTTGCTGCGTCCGCTGTGTTCACGTGTGGCGGAGAAGCCCAGCTGATGATGGTCAGTGTCGACTTGGCTTAGAAAGACGAATTCGTTACCGCCGACGTCGCCCCGATCGGTGACCTCGAATCCCAGAACGTTCGTGTAGAAATCGACCATAGCTTCCATATCGGTGACGTGAACGAAAGCGTGTGACCATTTAAGTTGCATAACGCGCTGCCTTTTCGCCTAGAGCGTTGCGTCAGAGTACTCCAAAACGCCATAGTTGAGGACATGGAAGAAATCGATACGGAAAGGGTTCTTGATGCGATTACGGCGGTGGTACCCCCGGTGCTTACTGCGCTGGAAACGCTTGCCTACGTGAGTCGTCATTTGCACCCTCCCAACGTCGCGGCGCTCGCCGACGCTGCGGGCCAAGCAGCGGTGCCTGTTCGTGAAGGAATGGAAGCGTTCAAAAGCGTGGCTTTGCCAGACCATCTCGTCCAGTTCGCGGATCATATCGAGAAAGTTGTCGACCATGTCTGCCGCGCCTGCGACGGTCTGGAACGGTGTGTAGATGACCCGAACGGCCTCAAGGGTGCATACCGTGCGCTACGCCACCAGACGCGTGCTATTGAAGCGTTGTACCCTATCGCACTCATGCTTCCGCCCGTCGGTCGTTTTTTTGTTGAGGCGGGTCTTCGAGAAAATAAGGCGTTGGCGGCAAAACTAGCAGATGCTGATCCAGCCCGAGATAACGTTGGCATCGTCCATGCAGGTAACGAACAAGGAACGCGTGGCGGGTTTTCGATGTATGTTCCCGAGTACTACCAAGAGTCTGATCGATGTCCATTGATCATGGCGTTACACGGAGGTTCCGGACATGGTCGTGACTTTCTGTGGACATGGATTCGAGAAGCCCGAAGTCGCGGCGCTATCCTGATTAGTCCGACGGCGATGGCCGACACGTGGTCATTGATGGGCCCGGACATTGATAGCGCTAACATTGATCGCATGGTGCAACACGTCAGTGAGCACTGGCACATCGATAGATCGAAGCTACTACTAACGGGGATGAGCGATGGCGGTACGTTTACCTACGTATCTGGGTTGCGGGACGAATCTCCGTTCACCCATCTTGCGCCTAGCTCAGCGAGTTTCCATCCCATGCTGTTAGAGGGGTTTACGACTGCCCGCATGAGCGACCTGCGGATTTACATTATCCACGGCGTACTCGACTGGATGTTCCCCGTTGACATAGCGCGAGCGGCCGATACGGCGCTGCGCGCGGCAGGTGCCAAGGTGATCTATAGGGAAATCGATGACCTTTCCCACACCTACCCTCGAGACGAAAATCCCCGCATCATGGATTGGTTTTTGGCAGACGACTCTGTCGAGCACTAACTCGACTGTCTCGAGACGATGGCCCCTTAGGCGTCGGCTTCCGCGGTCACCGGGTCGATCATCTTGCGTACCGGGGTGACCACCGAAGCGGGAAAGCCGCTACGTTCGGAATGTTCCTGGATGAGCGCCGGGTCATCTGCAATATAAATGCAGAATGTTTTATCCTCAGCCACGTATGAGTGTTCCCACTGGATGTTCTTATTTTCGCTTTTCATCGCGGCGAGTACCTCATTCGATTTCGAGGCTGCATCCCGAAGTGCATCTCGCGCTGCGGAGCCTATTTCGGGAATATCGCGTTCGATCACGTACCTTGGCATCAGTCCTTCCTCTTTGTCCGAATCAATTAAGCACCGGCACTGACTGAAAAATTCAACGCAGCGGCGGTTTTATACGCTGGGCGCTCATGGAGTGTAGCCCGGTATTCGTTTAAGTTGTCAGCAAGTTCGAAATCGTAGGCGTGGGCCCAGTCCAGGCATGACGTTAACAGAATGTCGACGCCGGAAAAGCTGTCGCCTATGGCGTATTCTTTGTCGGCAAGTTTCACCTCAGCCCATTGGATTTGTTTATTGAATCCATCGCGGGCCGCTCGCAGGGCTTCTGGGGCTTTCCCGTAGAGATGTGCAAGGTCGTCGTGGCGACGGATGATGTAGAGCGTGTGCGCGTCGAGCTCCATTAAGATGTACGAGGTCCACTCGTCGTAGCGAGCCCGGTCGTGACTCCCGGGTGTCGGTGTGAGCAGACCGTACGTGTCGCCGAGATAGGTGACGATGGCCGCGCTTTCCGTCAGCACGAAATCGTCGTCGACCAATACGGGTATTTTTTCTTTAGGATTTAAGATCTGAAATGTTTCCCCTTTCGTTTCGCCGGTACGCGAACCAATTAATTTGGGTTCGTAATCGAGACCGAGTTCATGCAGCGCCCAATGCACCCGAATCGTCCTAGACGTCGCGCCGCCCCAGACTGTAAGTGTCATCTCAAGGCCTCGGCAACTCGCGTTCAACCTCGTAGAAATGCACCTCGGCGTTCGTTGGTGGATGTTCCGACATCGCGCCTTGAAATTCAGCCATGTGGGTCGATGCAAAGTGAACGTGTAACGCAGCCATGCTTTCCCACCGTTCGGTGATTCGAATGATGCCGGGTTCGTTCACCTCGACCGAGAACGTGTAGTCGAAGCAACCTTCTTCCTCGCGGCTCGCGTCTTCCATCGAAGCCATTGCCAATTTGAGCGCGGCGATGTGCGCTTCGCTTAACTCCAGGCGACCGTTCACGATGATCATGGGCTACTCCTTTATTGGCTGCATTCGGATCGTTATCCCACGCAGAAATCGTGATAAGAATCGATCATATCAGGGCTTTTAACTGTATAAATATACAGTTATTCTAGAATTCCATGCGGAACAATTGTTTGTGAACGAGAAAAAACTCCATAAGGGGCGCGGTGCAATCTCGAATCCCGCATCTCGGTTCGAACCGCACACGAGCGAGCTCGTTGATGATGGTTGGCTTGTGGACGAATCCGCGGAATTGAAATCGAGCGTGCCGAAAACCAGATTTTTCCCTGATCAAACGCGAAACATCATCGCAACCAATCGATCCCCGGACATCCCATTTGATCGATCCGTTAATCCCTACAAGGGTTGCGAACACGGTTGTGTGTATTGCTATGCCCGTCCGACCCATGCGTTTTTGGGATTGTCTCCAGGGCTCGACTTCGAAACACAGATCTTCTACAAGACCGAGCCTGCGGCGCGGCTGCGCGATGCGCTGGAACGGCGTGGATACCGGGTACGACCGATCGCCATGGGAACCAATACCGATCCCTATCAACCCGGTGAACGGCAGTTGGGCATTACACGGGAAATCTTGAAGACGCTGCTAACGTACCGTCACCCTGTGACGCTAGTGACCAAAAGTACGCTGATTTTGCGGGATCTCGATATATTGTCGGAGCTGGCAAGGCTTGGACTTGTCCAGGTGTCCGTCAGCGTAACGACGCTTAATAAGGCGTTGAAAACGGCACTGGAACCGCGTACAGCGGATCCACGGGCACGGTTACGGGTCCTCGATTCCCTCAAACACGCGGGCATACCGACGGGAGCGATGATCGCCCCCGTAATTCCTTGGATCAACGATGACGAGCTTGAGGATATTGTCGTGGCGGTCGCGGAAGTCGGTGCCTCAAGCGTCGGCTATATCCTGCTGAGGCTACCGCTTGAGGTGGAGGACCTTTTTGTTGAGTGGCTTCAACAGCATTATCCGATGCGCGCGGAGCACGTCATGCGCCACATCCGTGATATGCGAGGCGGTGTTGCTTATCGGGCCGAGTGGGGTACACGGATGCGGGGTCAAGGAATCTATGCGGACTTGTTAGCCAGGCGGTTTGAATTGGCAGTAAAACGAGCGGGTCTCGCGTCGGGCACGTCGGTGCCACTACGTACTGATTTGTTTCGACCAGCAACCAAACAGCTTAGTTTATTCGGGAACGCCTGAAGAGCCAGCAAACGAGTCCTATCAAGGCCCAGCCAAGTACTATTCCCCATTCGTACGGCCAAATGAGAGACGACGGACTCCAAGGAAAGTAAAACGACAGCAAAACCAATCCCAACACGACGGCGATGATGCCGACTAGCGAGGGATAGCGGACGCGAAAAGGGCGGGCGAGATCTGGTTGTGTGCGCCGCAGCACAAGAAAAGCTATCGGCACAAATATGTAGGCGATCACCACGGCAAAACTGCCCGCGTCCACGAGCCAAACGAGGATCGTGCGGCCAAAAAAAGGTGAGACTGATGCCATCAAGCCCAAGACCAATACGCCTACATACGGCGTTTTGTAACGGGGATGTAGGCGTGAGAAGGCAGGGGGTAGGAACCCGGATTCCGAGAGAGCGAACATCACGCGGCTGCCGCCGATAATAAAAGCATTCCAGCTCGTCAAAATGCCACCGATACCGCCGACGATTAGAACCGTACCCGCCCAACGTCCACGCCATAACGAGGTGGCGGCATCGGCCGTCGCCATAGATGTGGATTCCAGCGCCTTGGGATCGAGGGCCATGGAAACCGCGAACGAAATGACGCCATACCAAAGTACGGCCATCAAGAGCGATAACACGAGCAACCAACCGATTCGCTGCGGCGGTAAGTCAATTTCCTCCGCGGATTGCGGAAGCACGTCAAATCCCACCATCATCGCGGGCACCATGATGAGTACGGTCAGTATCCCGGTCGCGGGGGTAGCGATCGGCGGCTCGGTATTGGCGAGACTCCCGAAACTCGCGGCACCAATAATCAATAGGATTCCAGCCCCGAGAACGGTGGCCGTGATCACGCTTTGGACCAAGGCGGCGGCTCGTATACCGATCACGTTAATCCACGTCATCGCGAGAGCAGCTACGATGCCAATGGCAACAAAACCCACGGGTACCGGTGCCCCCAGCACGGTCCAGAGGACGCCGAGACGGATCGAGGGGAACAAATATTCGATGGCTGTGGGCAATGCGACGGACTCGAACACGCACACGGCTGCGTATGCCATTAGCAACGCCCAGGTACAGACAAAGGACCAGGCTGGGCCAAGCGCGGCACGGGTGTAGACGTGTTCGCCGCCGGCCTTCGGCATCGCGGCCGCGAGTTCGGCATAAGTAAGCCCGATAAATGCGATGACCACACCACCCGCGGTAAAAGCGAGCAACGTGCCTATCGATCCCGCGTTCAGTACCCAGTGGCCGGTCAAAAGGACCCAGCTCCAGCCGATCATCGCGCCGAAGGAGAGTGCGAGGACGTCGCGAGTTCGTAATACCCGTTTGAATCGGTCGGGAGGGATGTCAAAATCCGCCGCTGTTCGTTACAAGCATTCTCGCGGATTGCCATGGCAGACGGTAGAGCGTTTGAATTTCCTTTGGGCCATAAGAAATTCCAGGTAATCATCGCGGAAGATAACGGGTTAGAGCTCTGGTTGGATGGGTGTTTGCGCAAGCGTCGCGAACCATCGTCGCGCGAACCACTGTACGTTTGGACCAACGTGGAGCTCTTGTGGGAGGAGCACCGATACGTTGAGGCCCGGTTCTTTCCGAGTAGCGGAATATTAGAAGTCACCGTGAACAGCGAGGTTGTGGGCCAACGTGCCGTTTAGCGATCAGGAAAACTGGGTGTTTTAACGAACGGGTTGCTGGCCCAGCGCCTGGTCCTTAGGGTCGGGGAGGGCTGTTTGAAGGGCCCGATTGGACCAAAACGCTAGGAATTTCCTGAACGTCGTTCCGCGTTCGCCGAGGATGTTGAACAGACAAGGTAAAAAGATCAGCGTGATGACGGTGGAGAACAGGATCCCGAACGAAAGGGACACGGCCATAGGAACGACCATCTGGGCTGCCATCGAGGTCTCTAACAACACCGGGGTCAGCCCGAAGAACGTCGTCAACGACGTGAGGAGAATCGGCCGGAACCGAACAGCACCCGCTTCCACGGCAGCATCGGGCGCGCTGTAACCTTCTTCTGTGCGTTTGTTGACGTAGTCGACCATGAGGATGGCGTCGTTGACCACCACGCCTGCGAGCGCGATGAGACCCAGAGATGATAAAGACGTAATCGGGATGCCGACGATCATGTGCCCAATCACGGCACCGATCATGCCAAATGGGATGATGAACATGATGATTAGTGGTTGGACGTACGATTTGAGCGGGATTGCAATTAACGCGTAGAGCAAAAGAACGGCCAAAAGCATCGAACGCAGCATCTGAGACTGCGAGTCATCTAGTCGCTCGGAGGCGCCGGTGACATCGTATTTGACGCCGGGATAACGGGCCAGCAACTCGGGCATAAATTGGGTCGCTGTTTCACCAATGACTTGTCCGACGTCGACTACGTCCGGGTCTAAACTGGCGGTCACCGATACGGTCCGTCGGCCGTCCAAGCGTTGCACGCTGCTGTAGCCGCGTGAGAGTTCGTAATCTGCCACGGCATCGAATGGAACTTCACGACCGCCAGGAAGACGGATCCACATGTTCTCCAGATTGCCGACTGACTTTCGGTCGACTTCGGGGTAGCGCACCATCACTTTCACTTCCGATTCGCCTCGCTGGATACGTTGCGCCTCGGCGCCGTAGAACGCCTGGCGTACTTGACTCGCGAGACCGGAAAGGGTGATCCCCAATGCCTCGGCGTCGGGGCGAATCCGCAGTTTCAGTTCTTCTGGTCCGGCATTATTGGAGCTTTCGACTTCGTAGACGCCATCAAAGGTCTGTAAATACATCACTAATTCATCAGCCGCTTGCTCGAGACTTCGGTAGTTGTAGCCTTGGAGCTTCAACGCGATCGGTGGACCGCCACCGCTGTGTTGCCCGGCGGAAAACGTCAATTTTTTGGTTCCCGCAATATCGCCTAGCTTTTCGCGCCAGCGATTTTCGATCTCTTTGCCGGATACGGGTCGCTGGTCTTCCGGTATAAGCGCTACGTTAAATTGGGCACTTTTGCCGCCCTGAACGAATGCAAACGAATGTTCGATAATGCGCTGTTCGATCCCGTGTTCCACTTGGATTTCACGTTCAAGCTCGGTGAGCGAGCTCTGCATATGCTCGACAATACCGACGATCAGCTGATCGGGAGCCCCATCCTGCAATTCTACCCGCGCCATAACGTAATCCATTTCCATGTCGGGAAACCAGTTCATGCGTACATATCCACCACCCATTAGACCGATCGTCAAAATCACCAAGCTGATGAAGAAGGCTAGAGTTGGCCAGCGGTTCTTGATGGTAAAGGCGAGAAACGGCCGATAACGATGCTCGATGAAAGACTTCAACCGCACGTCGACCCAGTCCGAAATGCCTTTCTTAGACGAGCCGTGTGCGGACTTCATTGATGCGAGGTGGGAAGGCAGAATGAGCTTACTTTCAATCAAGGAGAAGGTGAGAGCGAAGACCACCACCCATGCGATGTTCCTGGAAAATGCGGACGTGTGCCCTGTCTGGATCAGCATCGCGCCGAATACCGCAATCGTTGTTAGCACACCGAAGGTGGCGGGTATGGCAACGCGTTGGGCTCCGGTGACGATGCTGTGCACCGAATACCCGTTGCGTTCGGTTTCGGTGTACGCACTCTCGGCGATGATAATCGCATCGTCCACTACGATACCGATCACCATAACGAAGGCGAACAAGCTCATGATGTTGATCGAAACGTTGACAGCTTCGAGAAAAATGAAGCCACCAAGCACGGCGACGAAGAGTCCGACAATCACCCAGATCGCGATTTTGAGGTGTAAGAAGATACCTAGAAGAATGAAAACGAGGCAGGCGCCAATCAACATGTTGATGGCCATCGATTGCTGGCGCTCCTTGAGCATCACCGACTGATCGCCCCAGGTACTCAATCGGATTCCGTCGGGCAGTGTCTGGTTGCGTTCATCGACGTACGCGTTCACCACGTCCGATATTTCAATAGGATTCTCGTTCTCGCTCGCGGAAATCATCACGCCGACGGAACGTTCTCCGTCGAAAAATGCGTAACTCTGCGTTTCGGCAAACCCATCGCGTATGGTGGCGACGTCACCCAAACGAACGCGGGTTCCATCGGGTCGAGTGAGTAATAAAATGTTCTCGAACTCCTGACCGGTATACGCTTGTCCCTTGGCCCGTAAGCGAATATCGCCGGAGTCGGACCGTATCGTGCCGCCGGGGATATCGATGGACCAGAGTCGGATCACTTGCGCAACTTGGTCTAGAGTCAGACCGTACTGGCGAAGCGAATCTTCAGAAATTTCGATGGAGAGCTCGAACGGTCGGGTGCCGCTTACCGAGGCATAAGAGACGCCGTCTAACGCCGTAATCTCGTCGCGAATGCGTTCGACGAACTCCTTCATGGTCGCTTCGTCCATGGGACCCGTCAGCTGCACGTTCATCACGCTGCTCCATTGCCTCTGGGTTCGCTTGGAGATAATGGGTCGCTCAGTTTCACTGGGGAAGGTGGAAATACCGTCGACGGCTAACTTGATTTCGTCGAGAATCGTTTCCAGTTCGTAACCCTCTTCGATCTCTGCGACCACTTCGCCCATGCCCTCGAAGGCGGTCGAGGAGATCTCTGAAATACCTTCGATACTCTTGATGGCTTCTTCGACCCTAATGACGACGCCTTGTTCAACTTCGAGAGGCGCTGCGCCAAGGTACGGCACCCGGATGCTCACTTGATCGATCTGTACTTCAGGAAACATTTCCCGTTTCGTCGTGAACAATCCCCAGCATCCTGCCCCGATGATAAAAATCATCAACAAATTGGCGGCAACGTGGTTGGTCGCGAACCAGCCGATCAGGCCCGAAACAGGAGGCGTGGTTTCACTCATTGGACGTTGCTGAACTCGGTTGAAGTATTCACACGCACCGGCATCCCTGGAAGTGGCTGGTCGATCGGGGTGATGGTGTAGCGGTCGCCGTCCATTAGTCCGCCATCGACGTAGGCGTATTCCTCGTCGGTGCTGACGATTTGCACGTTGCGAGGATAGATTTTCTGTTGCTCGTCAATGATCCAGAGCAATTCGCCACGCTGGAGCGCGTGGCGTGGGATGGTAAAGAGAGCGCCGCCGAATCGACCTTGAATACTCGCTGTCACAAAGGTTCCAATACGCAGGGGCTCACCGATCCGGCCGTTCTGGTTGTATGGGTCCTCGACCTGGGCCACCACGTACAACACTCGACTGGCACTGTCGAAAACACCTTCGGAACGCACGATCAGGCCCTGCCACTCGTGTTGGGTCGATCCCGCTCGAGTCGTCAGCGTCACCGGGAGTGGTGGACTCGACCCGTCTGCCGACGGAAGGTCGACAAGGGCAAGTTCACGTTGCGTGATCGGCAGACGAATCTCGGCGTAGTCTGTTGCGAAAATTCGAGCGAGTTGGCCCCCGGTGTTGACGTATTGGCCAACATCCGCGAGTTTTTCTCTGACCATGCCGTCGTAGGGTGCCCGAATGCTGGTTCGGTTGAGGTCTTCTTGTGCTTTCTCAAGAGCCGCTTCCGCCGAAGTCAATTCGGCTATGGCTTCAGCCAGTTGAGGTTTGCGCAGCGCCAGATCGGAGGCGGGACCCGTGGCCGCGTTCAAGTCTCGGAGCTTCTTCCAATCATCCAGCGCGTAGCCCGCCAGTGCGTTTTCTTTGGCTACTTGGGTCTGGACCCGTGCGACATTGGCCTGTGCACTTTTGAGCGCGGATTGGTAATTTCTCGGGTCGATTGTTATGAGCAGTTCGCCCTTACGAAAAAAACCGCCGGATACGTAGTTGGACGCGACCTCGACGATCTGGCCCGAGACTTCCGAAACGAGAATCGATTCGGTACGTGGGGTCACTGCGCCTTGCGAGTTGACACGGAAGAAAACGGGTTCACGACGAGCCTCGATCGCGTCGACCAAGAGTACGGGAATTTCTCGCTCTACTTGTATGGGAGCGGCGCGGGTTTGAACCATAACGAATGCCGCGCCAATGGCAGACGCGATAATGGCGATTGATATCAGCCAAGTCTTCATGAGCGACCTTGCATCCCGTTGGTTGAACAACTACGGATCGAGTCGGTGACACTGCGCGAACCCGACGTCCGAATTCTTCCCGAGCAAAAATAATGTAACGTATACGTTACATATACTAAACTCATAAGGTAACGTCAAGGTTACATCGTGTTTAAGATCTGGAGCACGAAAAGCGGAGGGTTGTTCAATAGCTATAAGGCTCCGAAGACGTGGATTAGGTTGGAATCTTGCACTGAAGCGCCGTTTATGGGGTGAGATGTAGGTGTCAACGATGGCCGGTGCGCCATTGAAGCGTGAGTTATGGGGCGAGATTTCGTTACCATGACGTTTATAAGATTTATGACTCCGACGATTTCGATGAAAGAGACCGAGGATTCAGTATTCCGAGACGCGATGGACGGTGTCGCTCCCCTGAAAGAGGGGGAGCGAAAAACAGCCCCGAAGTTTCGTCCAAACCCCACCGCCGGGCAGCTGCGACGTCGTAAAGACGCGGTTGCCGACGGCAGCGAAAAAAGTGATCGTAATCAACTAACTCTTGGAGAAATCGATCGAGTCAAACCCTTTGACGTCCTCGCGTGGAAAAAGGACGGGGTACAACCACGCGTTTTTCGTCACTTAGCCGCAGGCAAATACCCGATCGAGGCGACACTCGATTTACACCACCGGACGCTGAAGCAAGCCTGCGACGACGTATTCCGATTTATTAGTTTAAGTAGCGTTCATGGTTTTCGCTCCGTTGTGATCACACATGGTCGCGGTGACAGGAGTGCAGACCCGGCGAAGCTAAAGAGTTATGTAGCGCACTGGTTGGTTCAGTTACCCGATGTCATTGGGTTCCACAGTGCACCGCGTCGTTTCGGGGGCACGGGCTCAACGTTCGTGTTGATACGAAAACCTCCGTCGAAGAAAGAAGAGAATCGGGAACGCCACGGTCTAAAATCGGATCCGGGACTACCCGTCGACTAACTGCCGCTTCGCTCAAAACATCGTACAGTGTTGGCTGGATCTCGGCGGAAGAACCCGTTGCTTCCTCGGCACCGAATTCCCATAGGTTTGACCGGAAACAACAGACGAGTCCAGTCGAGACGCTGGTCCTAAAATGTGGTCACAAACGGCCCTTGCCGAGTTCGAAGCGGCCGCGGGCAAGGTTGAGACGCAATACATCACTCGCACCCTCGGCGAGCCTCAGTGCACGAACCCGTCGATAGAGTGCTTCAAGTGGATGTCCTGAACGCAGCGCAATCCCGCCGACCAATTGGATGCCCCAATCAACGATGTCGCCAATCGCTTCGGTTGCAAAGACTTTACATGCGATCCCTTCGTTGACGATGTTTTCTCCCTCGTCGCCGAGTCTGGCGGTTCGGTACAGCATGCTTCGTGCTGCAAACGCCTTGATTCGCATGTCTGCGTAACGCATTCGAACACCTTCCCGCGAACTCAGCGGCTGGCCACTGCGGTGGGGAGCTGCGAGATGGTTTTCGACGAAATCAATGACCCAACGTGCGAGACCAACGCTATCAGCGGCAATAGCGAGCCGCGTGTTGCCGATTTGGCCCAGTGCACGCGGCATACCTTCGCCCGGTTTGCCAATGACATGGGTTTCTGGGACGACCACGTCGTGAAATTCCATGTAGGCATGGTATGTTCCGTCGACGGATCCAAATGTATTTTTGATCACCACGCCCTCGAATGATGTGTCGATCAAGACCATGGCCGGACCGTGTCCCTCAATCTCCACCAAGGTATTGACGAAATCTGCGTCCGCACCACCCGTTACATACGATTTCTGACCGTTGACAGTAAGTTTGCCGTCCTCAAGGGTTGCCCAGGTGGCCCGTTCGGCGGTGTCTGGTTCTGTAAATCCGAATGCGCCTCGTTTTTCGCCGGCAAGCACTGGGGCAAGGTAATTACTTTTGAGTGGTTCTTCGACGCCGACAAGAACGCCAGGCCCGGGGCCGAAAATTCCTGGCAAGTGTGAAAGATTCATCGATCCAAGCGTGTCGCGCACGACGGTGAGTTGGAGAAGGGAGGCGGCGCTCCCGCCGAATTCTTTCGGTTGTGTCATGCCAAAAAGGCCTACTTCCTTTGATGACTCGACGATCAGACGGTGTCGCTCGGTAGAGCTTAAGGAGCTTTCAGCCTGCGTCGGTATAAGGACGTTGTTTCCAAGATCGACGACATCATCGCGCAAACGGACGAGTTTGCTTGAGAGAAGTTCCGGCATAGCGCGCTCCTAGATCGCGGGTGCGATCGCCATCACAGCGATCAAAAAGACAAGAAAGATCATCGCGATAAATGCGTAGTAAAGCCAAGACTCTCTGCGCACCCCTTGCTCGACAAGATGCTCAATTTCTTTGTTTGTACGAGCTGTAACAGTGGTAGTCAGTCGATAGCGCGTTAGACCGTCCCGTCGTCCCGGAAGTTTGACGAACAACTCGGGGATATTATCCATTCTCGCGACAACGTTGAGCATGGGAATTCCCGTCATGCGCGAAAGTTCCTTCGGGTGCAGACCTTCGCCCGGATGTTCCAAAAAGCAGTGGTATAACGCGAGTATGTGTCGGTTCTTACCTCGGAAACGAAACGAAAAAATCATGGCAATGGGTCGATCGAGTCGAGTCGCCCTCGACCGATGCAGTTTGTAGCAGTTCCGTTCACCGGCAAAGTGTTCGCGTCCATGATTGGTACGTCCGACGTATTAGTGTGGATAACGTATTTGAATAGTCAACTAAGCGTTGGCCGATTGGTGCTAGATCCGAGACGCGACAAACGTTGCGCGAACGGGTGCCCGGTACCCTTCAACCGTCTTGAGCGCGTTTCGAGGGCATAGTGCTTCGGGTAGCGACTGAAATGGCATGTCGTCAGTGCTTCGTTGCTCGAGAGTTCGCGTGAGCGAAACATTCTTGGTTTCAACATCGTTGAATCCCAACTCTTCGAGGTTTTGGTAGAGGTCAGCGATGGAAGGGATTCGGACGTTCTCCATCCGCGCATAGCGTTCGCTCGGAATGAGGCTCGTTGGGTAGATGAGTGTTTCTAAGACCAGCGTCCCGTCGGGGGCTAGCAGCTTGCAGACCGCATCAAGGTGGGCTTGGGGACTCCTTTGGTGGTAGAGAACTCCCATAGAGAAAACAACGTCGTAGTTGGAATTAGCGCTGAAATTTTCCAATCGGACGGGGAGGATCGCGTGTTGATTCCCTATATATTGAGCAAATATTGCTTGCTGGAGAACGAAAAGAAGTGTCGGGTCGATACCGGTGACCGACCCGGCACCCGCTTCGAGCATACGCCACCCGTAATAGCCATTACCGCTACCAACGTCGAGAACTGAACGGCCTTCCAGATCAACGTGTGATCGGACGCGCTCCCATTTGAGATCGGACCGCCATTCGCTGTTGATTGGGTGGCCAAAAAGCTGGAACGGACCTTTTCGCCAGGGCGCAAGTGCGTGAATACAACGTTCGAAAACGTCGCTGTGGTCAATTTCGGAGCCGTCTCCGATCGTCACCGTATTTCCCATGGAGATTTGCTTCGGTACGATGTCGGGTAGCAACTCAATGGCCTTGAGCCATCGCTTCAAGTCGCCATGATTGAGGTCGTTGATCGAAATATTGAGGCCTTGGCTTTGCCATGAGGCCTCGAGATATTTAACTACATGCATGGACTATGGACTAGCGAGGATCGAGATCCAGTTGAGGCATCGAAACCAGATACGGCAATGGGTGAACCCAGCATGTTTCAGTCGAGCCAAAATCGCTTCTCGCGAATCAATCTTCATGACGTTTTCAAGTGCCTCGCGTTTTTGGTTTATCTCAAGTTCGCTGTAACCATTTTCGCGCTTAAAGTCGACGTGTAATTCGTCGAATTCTTCGTCGCCATCGATTTTCTCAGAGATCAGGAAAACGCCGTCGCTCCTGAGCCCGTTGTGGATGTTGTTTAAACAGTTAAGACGATCTTCGGGGGGCAGGAACTGCAGAGTGAAATTAGCTGTGACGAAAGACGCGTCAACGTATTCAATGTCCCTTATGTCCGCTTGCTGAAGCGAGACTCTTTGATCACCTAAATTAGCGCTGGCGGCTACAATCATGGATGCGGAGCTGTCGATCGCCACGATCTTGCATTCACGATCGCCGATGGCTTTCAGAATCGCTTCGGTGGTGGCGCCGCGTGAACAGCCGAGGTCGTAACAAGTGGTTTTCGGTTGTAAACGTTTTGCTGCGATAAGCCCGGTAATGTCGACAATAATTTGGTACCCGGGAATAGAGCGTCGGATCATATCTGGAAACACTTCGGTGACGGCATCGTCGAAAACAAATGGATCGATCTGCTTTCTTCGATCCTGATACAGGCCGTCCGCCTCAATGCTGTCTTTGGTGGTTGTCATGGTAGGATCGCCCGTTATCCAAGCCTGCCTATTGTATATGGACGCTCTGGACCGAAGCAGTCCCGACCGATACATCCGCGTCAGTTTCGAAAGAAGAGTTCAGGTACGTGGATAAGCAGAAATTTCGTGAAGGGATGAGCCAGTTTGCGACCGGTGTTGTTGTCGTGACGGGGCTAGAGTCAGAGACGTTGGTTGGTTTTGCGGCGCAGTCATTGGTGTCGTTATCGATGGAACCACCGTTGGTTTCGATATCTCCGCAGATAGCGAGTACCAGTTGGCCGCGGATTAGAGAAGGGCGTGATTTTTGCATAAATGTTCTAGGCGAGAAACAACGCGATGTGAGTGAGGCGTTTGCAGTCGTAGGCGAAGTTGCCGCGATTGAATGGAGGCCGTCGAGGGTTAGCGGGATGCCCATCGTGGAGGGGTCTATTGCCCACATCGACTGTCGACTGCATTCCGAATTTGAGGCTGGCGATCACACAATCGTGGTCGCAGACGTTTTAGATCTAGAGGTTCACGACCACACAGAGCGTCCTTTGGTGTATTTCCGCGGAAGTTACGGTGGGTTTGCCTCGGACTGAGCGACGCACTGTTTTTTGGAGGCGATTTTTCGTTACAGCGCCCGATTTGTGTTGGTCTTACGCAAGTCCCTCGACGGGAATGGCGACTCCATGGATCGGATCCGCGGCTTCTGAGGCAAGGAAACGAACGACCTTTGCGATCGCGTCAGGCGCGACCCATTGATCAAAATTCGCGTCTGGCATGTCGGCCCGATTGCGTTCGGTATCGATGATGCTGGGTAGTATGCAGTTGACGTTAATACCCTCTTCCTTAAGTTCGTCTGCGAGACTTTCGGTCAGGCGGATCACGACGCTCTTTGACGCAGCGTAGGCGGCCATCGAAGCGCTTCCGCGGAGCCCCGCGCGGGCACCGATGTTGATGATCTTGCCGGACTTTCTTTCGATCATATGAGGTACGGCAGCTCGCACCATGTTTAACACCGTACGGGCATTGAGGTTGAACATAAAATCCCAGGTTTCATCGCTTGTGCCAGCAACCGTGTCGCCCATCGTAAATCCGCCGGCGATGTTGGCCAGGACGTCGATGGCACCCACAAAGTTGACCACCTGAGCGACTCCCTCGGGATCAATCAAATCCGCCTGGCACGTCTCGTATGCGGCGTCGAAAGGGACCACATCGACGCCGATCACCCGGGCACCCGCCACGTGGAAAATATTGGCTACTGCTTGACCAAGTGCCCCGGCGGAACCCGTTACAACCACTGTTTTTTTCTCGAATTCACCCATTGATTTTTCCCGGTGAGCCTTACGCTAGGGCGTCAAGCACACGCCAATCGATTTCCCCCATTCTCCCCTCTGGATGTACGGGCTGAACACAAACGTGCGACGCTCCCGCGTCGTAGTGTTCTTGTACGCGTTCTTTGATTGCATCGATATCTCCCCAAGCAAAGGTTGCATCGATGAAAGCATCGGATCCGTCGCCATCAATGTCGGCTTCTTCGAAGCCCATACGAAGCCAATTGTTTCGGTAATTAGGGAGCCGTTGGTAGGTCTGGGCCGCTTTCCGTGCGACGTCCCTGGCTTTTGTGGGGTCTGTTTCGAAAACTACTTTCTGCTCGACGCAGAGAAGGCCGTCCGGACCCATCAATTCTCTCGCCATTTTGGTATGGAACGGTGACGTGAAATAGGGGTGAGCCCCGTCACATTTCGTAGCCGAAAGCTCTAACATCTTTGGACCAAGCGCGGCGATAACGGTTGGCGGTTTGACCTTTGGTGGCGGACCTGTGTATGGAGACGCGGCCATCTTGTCGAGGTAATTGCGCATGGTTGCAACCGGGGGACCGTAAGTCAGTCCGCGCAACCCTTCCACCAGTGGCTTATGGGAGACGCCTAAACCAAGAAGGAATCGATTGTTGGATTGTTCGGCCAGGGTACTTTGTGCCGCGAGCGTGACGCCGGGTTCTCGGTGGTAGATGTTGGCAATGCCCGTAGCAATAATAAGTGACGAGGTATTAGCAAGTAACCACGACGCATGAACGAATGGATTACGACCAACGGTCTCTGGGATCCATAGGGCGGAAAATCCCAAATCTTCGATTCGTTTCGCCGTATCGGCTGCGATGGGCGCGGTCATTCCATCAGTGAAGAACCAGACGCCGAGTTTTGAAATATCCATGCATAGATTCCTATGTTCCGGTGAATTGACCGAGGCGTCGTTCGGCGACCGCCTTGATGCCTTCTTCTGCATCATTGGTTGCCCGCAACCACTGTTGCTCGGACAGTTCGTGATCAGTCGCTTTGTCGATTCTTTCGGCGAGTCCCTGGCGTGCTGTCGCGCGTACGGACACAATCGCGAGCGGCGCGTTTTCGGCAATTTCACTCGCAAAGGAAACCGCTCGGTCCCTCAATTGGCCTTGTTCGATGAGTTCGTCGACCAATCCCAATGCCAGCGCTTCTTCTCCTTTGAGTCGACGCCCGGTGAGGAACATCAAATTAGCGGCCTGTTGACCCACGATGGCGGGCAGCGTAACCGTGAGACCGAATCCCGGATGAATGCCGAGTTTGACGAAATTCGCCGCAAACCTTGCTTCCGGCGACGCGATCCTGAAGTCGGCAACGAGTGCCAGTCCGAGACCTCCGCCGATGGCAGCGCCCTGAACGGCCGCCACGATGGGCTTTCGTGCCGAGAATAGCCGGACACCCTCGCGATAGAGCGTACCGGTGCTATTCATGAAGCCTTCCTCCGTAAACTCATCACTCGCTGACGTATCGTTCCCACCACTACCAAAATTGGCCCCGGCACAGAACGATTTACCTTCCGACGCGAGCACGATGGCTCGGCAGACGGGGTCATCATCGAGCGTATCGAAGGCATTCGCGATTTGCCGAATTAGGCTCACATCGAAGAAATTGTGTGGTGGTCGTTGGATTTCGACGACAGCAACATGGTCGTTAACGGCCACCGAGATGTCGTCGTATTGATGCGTCATTTAAGCGTCTCCCGGCGTTCGAGCCGGGCATGGTAGCAGTAGACAACGCGGAACAGGAACGGTCGAGTACCGGACGTTAAGCTGCTCGTTCTTTACTAGGAGACAGACGAGTTGTTACGAATTTCGGTTGACGAGATATCGACGCGAAAGTCTTGCTCGGTCACGCCTTCACAGATTCTTTTGAGCGGTTCCGGTAACGATAGGTCGTCTAGTGTCTCGAACCCATGCTCTCCCACCCGACCGTATACAAGGAATTGAGTGCCCAATTTTTCGAGTTCACTTAGGGCAGCGTCTCGCGCGGCACGATCGACGTAATAACGGGTCTCGCTAATCCGCTTTATCGTATCCGTGCCGACCACAAAAGTTATCCCGTTTTCCTTTTTCAGTAGGTCTGCTTTTTCAACGAAGGTAGGAGCGTTCGTTAGAACGATTTCGGACTCAGTGAATTGCTCACGACGGCGCGCCAATTCGATGTAATCGAGCGGGGGTTTATCAACGTTATGTATGCATAGTTCGAATTGGACCGGCTGACCGATGCGATTACTGGCATCAGCTTGCATTTGCCTGTGTCCTTCATGTAACGGATCGAAAGAACCCGGAAGAAAGGCGATTCCCGCGGTTCCACAAACACGATCCGTGCCCACGAACAGTGCGATGATGCTGTCTGGGGGCATTTCGACTGCATCACGTGTTGATATTTCAAGGGGACCGGTCTCGAGTCCCAGGGAATGAGCCAACAGGTTGACGGCGGCGTCCGCCACCACACGTTCCTCTGAGTCTCGCGTTCTGAAGCCTTTGCGTAGTTCAAGAAACCACGTTTGCGTTTTTGTTCGCGTCTGCATAGCGATATGGGCTCTGTG
This sequence comes from Pseudomonadales bacterium, assembly GCA_046582115.1. Classification (GTDB taxonomy): domain Bacteria; phylum Pseudomonadota; class Gammaproteobacteria; order Pseudomonadales; family Azotimanducaceae; genus UBA11889. The sequence goes on from JAYGFA010000031.1 coordinate 23,863, forward strand.
TGTTCCTCGCTTCGTCGTCACGCTCGCTAAACTCGCGGTGATAGCGAACCCGAAGGCGTCGACGTCGATTTTTCCCGAAGCAGCCAATAGGGTTGAGGCACGGAGATATGCGCGAACCGCCATTTTTCGGGCTGTTTCATCACTGCATGCACCGATTTCGGTGGGTCCGATAATTTCGACGAGGGCGTCCGGTGCGTACGGCACTTGGGCTTCGAGTACCGTATTCGATGCACCGGGGACGGTTAGCAAGTCTGAAAGAAAAAGCGAACCGCCGCCAGTGACATAGAAGACACCCTGTTGGGGAGTGCGGTGAATCTCGCCGACCGTAATGTTCCGTTGGTCGCGTTTCACGAAACGAGAAACTCCCGCGCAATGTGGAGAAATTGTTCCAGCTGGTCGTGATGAACCCAATGCCCCGCGCCATCGATCTCGACAACAGACGAGTTACCGAACGCTTCGGCACGACCGTCGTCTTGCGGGTTGGATGCCCAAGATTCGGCACCGTTTATCAACAGCAGGGGGCAATCGATGCGTGCATAAATTTTCCACGTTTCTTCCGGGGATAAACCGATTGGAGCAAAGGCCCTTACATAGTTGTCGAACTTCCAACTGTAGCTGCCGTCTTCGTTCTGGTTGCTGCCATGGATGGTGAGATGCCTGGCTTGGTCCTCACTCAAATGAGGGTTTTCGGTCTGCATCCGTTGGAATGCGTCTTCCAACGACGGGTAAAGCTTGGGCATGCGTCCCGAAAGCTGGCGGAGGTTTCCGATCCACGCTTCCAGCCGAGCGTGAGGATCTGTTTTTCGATACTTATCGAACATGCCGGGCGGCGGGCGCATTCCCTCAATGGAAATCAATTTTGTGACGTTTTCTGGATAGATACCGGAATACAGCAACGAGACTGAACCGCCCAACGAGTGTCCGATAATTGTGGTCGGGGTTGTGTGGGTCTGGTGAAGTAACTGGGCGATGTCGTAGACATAGTCGATGATGGTGTAGCTGCCACCGAGCATCCATTGGGAATCTCCATGGCCCCGTAGATCTGGTGCGATGATGTGGTAGTCGTGCCGTAACTCATCAGCAACCCAGTCCCAGTTTCGGCAGTGATCGCGTCCTCCGTGAACCATCAATAGGGCCGGCGCGTCTTCGTTACCCCAGTCAACATAATGAAGGCGTAGTCGTTGGGAAAAATAGATGTGAGACGTCGGACCACCTTTAGGCATGTGGCCATTCTATCAGTCCCCTCGATTGCCTCGGTTACAGGCGCTCGCGATCAATTTGAAATGGTTTTGCTTGGCTTCCAGTTGGTCTAGGACGCTCCGTCCCGTGTTCGCATGGCACGGAGTATCTGTGTTCGAAGGGCAGCGTACGCGTCACCGCCAAAGCGTTCTTCCAACCTGATTGCGTAACGCAGAGCCCGATCGAACGATCGGGCATCTCGATGCATGGTTGCGAGGAGCTCCAATAAGATCCGGTGTTCACCGAAGCGATCTACTGCCATTTCCGTGACCGCGATTGCCTCTCTATGCCGATCACTCGCGTTTAAGCCAAGGGCATAGAGATAGCCATTCTGGAGCTTTTCGGGTTCGAGCTGGTATGCACGTTCGAATTGAACCAACGCGTTGCCGGGCCTACCGTTGCGAATTAGCCAAAATCCGTACGCTATTGTGGCTTCTACTATCGGAGGCTTGATCGCAACTGCTTTTTCCAGAAGGGCGCCGCCCTCGAAATCTCGACCAACACGTCGATAAAGATCGGCAAGATTCACCAGTGCGGGAATCCAATTTGGCTCGATAGCGAGGGCGTTTGTTAAGTGTGTTTCGGCGACATCGAATTGATCGAGAGCAATAGAAATACCTGCTAGATTGGTATGGGCCTCAGGCGCGTCGAGTTGTTGCGTCTGGATGGCCCTATATTCTTCGAGAACGGACAAAAGTAATGCCCGTTGGGAGGGTTCGGTGAACTCGGTGAGGTGCTGAACAGCTATCCGCGCAGCGTCCGTTCGGATCGCCTTGATGGGATCGATCAAGAGTCGTTTGAGTGCACCTCGACGTTTGTCTTGGTCGACTCGGTCAATGCTTTGTAATGCTTGAAACCTGACAATTGGTTCGGGATCTTCTAGACCGACAGCGACCGCGTCCGCTGAGTACCCAAGTTCATAGCCGCGTAGCAACAACAAGGCGCTGCCTCTTGCCACGGGAGGTTGTCCCGGATCCTGAGCCAATACGGCTAGGTCACGCTCTGCATCGAAATGTTGTCGGCTACCTAGCAGTAGCGCTTCAGAAAAATGCGATCGCCGGCGGTCGCCGTGATGCCGAATGATCTTTTGCATTGCCCATTGGTTACCCTCGTCGTGACAGCTAGAACAGGCATTTGGAACCCCGTATTTGATGCTGAGGTCGGGCCGTGGTACGCGCAAACTGTGGTCGTGTCGAACGTCGATTTGCATGTACGTGCGGGTTGGCATGTGACAGTCAACGCACTGAATTGGAATCACGGAGTGCATATGGTGCTTGGGGGTATCGAAATTCCCTAAAGCGTCTTGGAAGTTGTTGGGAGGGTTCTCGTTGTGGCAGCGAAGACACAAACTGTTGCCGTTCGACTGTAAACGTGCCGAGTGTGGTTCATGACAATCAGAACACGTGACACCAGCCATATGCATACGACTCTGGAGGAATGAGCCATAAACGTACACTTCGTCACGGATCTGACCGTCATCGAAATACAACGGCCTGATGGTCGACGCCGGCACGTAATAATCGAGCAACTGATCATGCGGTTGAAACCCTTCCGCGATTTGGCTGCGCCTGCTATGGCACGGTGCACAGGCGATGTCGAGGTACGGTTTCGAGGTATCTTTCGTGTGGTTTAGCCCAGCACCATGACAGGCCTCACAGGCTACATTGGATGCATCGAAACGTGTTGTATAACCACCCTCTATCAATCCCACCTGTACGTTGGTCGAGTGACAATCTGCGCATTGCCTATTCCAATTGAAGCCACGGCCCGTCCAACGTAGCCCTTCGGGTGCCTTTTCAATTCCCGATGCGGCACTTTGATCGTTAGTGAATGGGGATAGGTGGAACCAACGTTGCTGTTGTGTATCCCAGGCAACGTCAAATGCCTGATAGCGACCGTCGTTAAGTTTGATGAGGTATTGCTGCAAGGGATCGACCCCGAACGTATACGCGACCGCAAATTCTTCGTACTCACCTCGTACGGCTTTCGTGCGCACGGTGTAGCGACCGTCAACGTTGCTAAACAAGGTTTCAACACCGTTATGCGAATAAACGGCTCCATTGAAGTCGCCCAGAACGCTTTCTGATGTGGCGGGTTGCATGGACTTAGCGTGGTGCGAGGTCATCCATGACTGATACTGCATCGTGTGACATGTACCACAAGATTCCGAGCCCACGTACCGAGGTACCGACATCGACGTTTCGACGTGATCGTTTGACGGTTCGCAGCCACCGAGAAAAGAGGCTACTAAGGCCAAGGCGCCTATAGAACGTTTAGGGTTCCTTGCCTTCTTCGTCCGCAACTTGCTCTGGATCTTCTTCATCAGGGATATCAGGATTGCCCGCATCTTCGGACGTATCTGATGCATCGGATGTCTCAATGTCTTCGTCGTCACTTTCGTTGACGGTTTCCTCGGATGAAGAGTCTGTAACGTCGGCATTGGTCGCGCTGACTGATTCTTCTTCTTGGTTAGCAGGTTCCGCCGCCTCCGGCTCTTCCATTACAGAATCACGGGATTCAGAGCCAATATCCTCGGAGCTATCATCTTCTGCAGCCGGTGTATCGGAGGAAACGGCGACTTCAGCGTCGTCGGCTGTTTCGTCGGTGTTTGCTTCGGGCTCAGGCGGAAGGGTTGTTTTCACTAAGCCTTCGGCCAACAAAATCCGAGTTTTGGAGACGCCATTGACCCATTTTCGATCTGTGTTCTTAACGCCATAACGGCCCGAACGTTTCAGGTAAACGATGTACTCATCCGTCTTTTTAATAAGTTTCATGAACGGTCCTGAAATCAAACCGCCAGAGTTTACGTGCGCCTGCTGTTGCTGGCCAATGTTGCTGTAGGCAGACTACGGGTAACCGGCGCCGACCGCCGGCACGTGTGCAGTCTCAACATGTGCTCCACGTTGCGTGCGGCACTCATCGGGCGACGATGAAGGTGACGTCAAAATAAAAAGTTTGGGTGTGTCCGATCCACCAATCATGCAAGCGTATGCCCCATGATCTACCTGAATGCGCTCAAGGACATCGCCGCCTTCAGCAAGCCGAAGGCACTCATTCGTCGGAGGCGATGCAACCCAGATAGCGCCTTCTGCGTCCAGACATATGCCGTCTGGGGCCGTGCCGGCGGGTAACTGCCCCCATAGTCGGCGGTTCTGCAGGTCTCCGTTGGCGACTATGTCAAAAGCGGTGAGGCGGCCCGCGAAGGTCTCTGCCACCACAAGGGTTGTGCCATCGGGTGTTATGACTGTCCCATTTGGAAAGGACAAGTGGTCCGCGACGACGCGGGATGTTCCATCAAGCTCAACGACTATTAGGGTTGCGTGATTGAAACTCGCGCCACTGTTAAGGTCGAAGCCAAAATGGCCGACGTACGCGCGCCCGCTGGAATCGACGACCATGTCGTTGCATTCGAAAGGTGCGAAGTGAGACAGATCAGCGTGTTCGGTCAAGATGGAGCCGTCGAAGCGGAGAATCCGACGGTCCAGCATAGAAACAACCAATAAATCACCGTTCGATAGCCAACCAAGTCCGGAAGGTCGGTTTTCGACCCCGATTATGTCGCTAACCTGCCCGGTCTCCGTGACAGTTTTTACCTTATGGTCGTGCATGTCGGAAAAATAAAGCCGGTCATCGTGCCAGCGCGGTCCCTCTCCGAAACAAATGTCGTCTGCGAGAACCTGGGTTGTCATGCTTTTCCTTAAATGTTTTCGGGAGAATCATAGCTTGCAAATGAATGGGGGCGCTACCTCGAAATTGGCTATAACGCATGTATTTAAAGGGTTGTAAGCTTTTCGCAAGGGTAGAGCGCGAAGGCTGTAACAGCGTGCTACACTCAAACGGTTGTCGGTTTGAACAATTCAAGCTGACGTAAATTGGACCTTTTGGGGGAAATGGAAAAATGACTGACGTCGTAGTGGTAGACAGTGTCCGCACAGGACTTGCCAAGTCCTTTCGCGGCAGCTTCAACCTGACGCGTTCCGATGACATGCTCGCGCACTGCATCGATGCGCTTCTAGAAAGAAATCCAAGTGTTTCGGCTGAGGAAGTTGAAGACGTGGTCGTGGGTGCAGCGAGTCATGCCGGCGAACAAGACGGCAATTTGGCGCGGCTTGCGGTAGTGCTTTCGAAATTACCGATCACAACCGCGGGTATGACGATCAACCGTTTTTGTTCATCAGGACTCCAATCCATTGCCATCGCTGCGAATCAAATCGCGTCTGGACAAGCTCAGGTAGCGATTGCGGGCGGTGTGGATTCAATCTCGATGAGAAATCGTCAAACCACCGGTAAAGCGGAACAGAACAAGCGTTTGATCGAAGAGAAGCCTGAAGTATTTATGGCGATGGGCAACACGGCCGAAGTGGTCGCTCGTCGATATCAGGTGACCCGAGAAATGCAGGACGTGTATGCGTTGCAAAGCCAACAACGCTATGCAAACGCCGTTGAACAAGGCTGGATTTCCGAAGAAATCGTTCCGATGAGCGCGACGATGCTGAAGGTTGATAAGGAAACGGGTGACGAGAGCCGTGTTGAAGTGGTTGTTGACAAGGACGAGTGTAATCGTCCGCAAACCACGCTCGATGGCTTGAGCGGTTTAGCACCAGCTTTTGAAGAAGATGGGACCGTTACGGCTGGTAACGCGTCGCAACTTTCTGACGGAGCTTCCATGACCATGCTCATGAGTTCTGATCGTGCTACCCAGTTAGGAATTGAGCCGATGGGCATTTATCGCGGCTTTACGGTTGCAGCATGCGAACCGGATGAGATGGGTATTGGTCCGGTATTTGCTATTCCGCGCCTGCTGCAGAATGCGGGTCTTGACCAGGACGATATTGATGTTTGGGAGCTCAATGAAGCATTTGCTTCGCAATGTGTTTACTGTCGCGATCAACTCGATATCGATAATGAGAAGTACAACGTTAATGGCGGCAGTATCAGTATCGGGCATCCGTTTGGAATGACCGGATCGCGGTGCACGGGAGCTGTGCTCCGCGAATTGCAACGACGGGAACAGCGTTATGGCGTTGTGACCATGTGCATTGGTGGTGGCCAGGGAGCTGCAGGCCTGTTTGAGCGCGCTTGACGAGTGAGACGTAAGGTGGGCCTAGGGCCTAGGTAAGGGCCACCGTACGTTTGCGTCACGGTGGCATCCTTGGAAATCGCGTGCTAATGCGCGAGGTACGGGGGAGGGGTCGAAGGCCTTGGGTTGGATGGTTAAATCGACGTTTGTGCGATGGTTGCTCGGCGTTAGCGTCGCCCTGTTGCTCGTATGGTCTGCGTATGCCGAAATACCGGCGGACGTTTCGCCAGCTCGTGATTTAGATAGGACAAATTCGGTCGAGAGCCAGCCCTTTGCTGACTATACCGATGCCGAATTAACCGAAATTGCTGGTCGTATCAGAATGTTAAACGCCGCGGAACGTCGTGGCTTGATAATGGAAATGCGAAGACGCATGGCGGCCAGTGGACTGAAGCCGAAGATCGAAGCCCATTATGGACGAATCATTCAAAGCGCAGACGGGACGGTGACTCAGGTTGAATCTATTCGCGTCATCCAGCAGGGTGAATACGGTCGTGGACGGGGTAATGGTACCGGGGCGGAAGCCAAGTCAGAAACGAAGAGCACTACGAAAACTGTCGCAATCGAACATAAAAAGCCCTAGCTATCCTGATGTTGACGCGGTCTACATTAATGATCAATGCCGCGCACCGCGTCTGGGTTGCGGCATCGCGCGGCGGCATCTGCGTGTTTATTTGTTACGCAACTAAGGCGTCTATTCGTGGCTGAAGCGGCGAAGCTCCTGCTTGTCGATGATGACCCGGAATTACGTGAGCTCATTGGGGCGTACCTGACTAAGCAGGGGTTTGACGTCAAGACTGCGGAAAACGGGCGGGAAATGGATGATGTGCTGCAACATCACGGAATCGATCTCGTGCTCCTTGACCTTATGCTACCCGGAGAAGATGGGCTTTCCATCGCGAAAAGACTGAAGACGTCTGGGGGCTTGCCGATCATCATGATTTCGGCGCAGGGTCAAGACGTGGATCGGATCGTTGGCTTGGAGATTGGTGCGGATGATTACTTAGGTAAACCTTTCAATCCGCGTGAACTTCTAGCTCGAATTCGCGCCGTCATGCGACGTAGTCAGGGACCTTCTGCCGCATCTGAAATTGTCGAATTCGGAGAGTTTGTACTCGATCGCAAAGCCCGTCGTCTGGCTTGCGCAGGACGCAATGTTCGACTCACCTCAGGGGAGTTTGACCTTCTTGGAATTTTCGTTGATTACCCCAACACGGTCATGGATCGAGACAAGATTCTCGATCTCTTGACCGGGGCTGAACGCTCGCCCTTTGACCGAAGTATCGACGTTCGCGTAACGCGGCTTAGAAGCAAGATTGAAGTTGACCCGTCCGCACCGGCGTACATAAGGACTATCTGGGGCAAGGGCTACATGTTCTGCCCCGACGCAACCTAATGGCCCGTACAGGCTCCCTACGCGCAAGAACGAATAGCGTTCTGGGACTTTCAGCAATTGCTATCGCAATCATCGCCGTGGTCGCGTTAGACACGTTTGTGACAACGCCTATCACCGAACGTGCGGCTAATGATGAAGCCGGGCTTCTCGTTCTTTCAGCACAAACGTGGGTCGAACTTCTCCCAGACAGGCGCCCCCATTTTGAACTGGAACTTTTGATCAATCACGATCTCACAATCAGTGGTGATATTCGCGATTTACCGGCCGTACTACCCGGGAACGAATACCACGAAATGCTTGTCAAGGCGATCGAACAGCGGGTTGGCGAGACCGTGCTTTTGATGGAAGGAGATGAGCTGTTGTGGGTGAACGTACCCACAGAAAGTGGACTAGCTCCTCAGATTGGCTTCGCTTCACAACGCGGGAACATCCAACCAGGTTACGTTGCTTTGTTAATTCTTGTTGCTGGCACGGTTATCGTTTTTGGAACTTCTTTCCTGATGGTCCGCTGGGTGGCAGATCCACTTAATCGAGCGGCAAAAGCGGCACAGTCTTTCCGGGGGTCGACCGGCTTCGTTCCGCTACCGGAAGAAGGTCCCAGAGAATTGGTTTCATTGGCCTCAAGTTTCAATAATATGGCCCACGAGATCATGTCGCTTATGGCGAATCGAACGACATTGTTGGCAGGAGTGTCGCATGATCTGAGAACGCCGCTTGCCCGAATGCGATTCGCACTCGAGCTTTTGCCGGAGGGTGTAGATCAACAGCTGGTTGACCGTCTTGACCGCAATCTCGGCGCCATGGACGAACTCATCGAAGACACACTGAGGTTCGCTAGAGGAACCCAGGAAGCGAGTGTCGAGATTGAGCTACAACAGTTTCTCCGGTCGGTGGTCAATGGGGTGGATAAAACAATCCCTTTATTCTGGGAAGGAAATGACGAAGTGATCGTGAATACGGCGCTGGGGGCTCTTGAGCGAGTCTTCATCAATCTTCTCGCGAATGCTCTGCAGCATGGGGGAACAACAGAAGTGCGAGTCGATGCTGGAGAAAATATCGATATTCACGTCATCGATAATGGACCGGGTATTCCCGTGCAAGACCGAGATAAGGTGTTCCAGCCTTTTTATCGAATCGAAGGATCTCGAAACCGTCATACTGGCGGAAGCGGCTTAGGTCTGGCGATCGTTGATCAGCTGTGCCAAGCGCACGGGTGGCGAATTGACCTGTCTGAAAGCGATACGGGGGGTACGGACGCGCGCTTGACGCTACCAACGGTTTAGGAAGGACGTTGTGCGCGTGCTGCTACAATCGCGTCGATAACCCGTGCTCGGGGATTAACGAGGATCTTGCTAGAGCGGACTTTGAGAGAATGAGAACAGGGTTCTAGAAGAACGACGATTCGGAACACGAATGGAGTACGACAACATACTTTACGAGGTCGATGGTCCGATGGCGCTCATCACGATCAATCGACCAGAGAAGCACAATGCCATCTCGCTCGCTACGTTGGATGAATTACAAGCCGCGGTCCGCGAGGCCGAGCGAGATGACGCGGTGCGGGTGGTTACGATCACTGGCGCAGGAGGGCGCGCTTTTGCCTCCGGATCCGACCTCGGTGAAGTCGCAGATCGGGACTTTCGCAAGGCACTCGAACCGATCGTACAAGGGCTCGCAGATCAATTGGAACGAATGCCAAAGCCTGCTATAGCAGCGATCGATGGCATCTGTATGGGAGGCGGTCTTGAGGTTGCGCTTGGGTGTGACCTTAGAATCGCGACTCCAACCTCCCAGTTCGCTACCCCGGAAGGAAAACTTGGGATCATTCCCGGTGGCGGAGCGACGGCGCGGTTACCACGCATTGTCGGACGTGGCTGGGGAATGCATATGTTGCTTATGGGCGAGCCCATTGACGCACAGCGAGCCCTCGGCGTTGGTTTAATAACGCGGATCGTTGAAAAGAGCGAGCTTTTACCTGAGGCCCGGCGTATGGCCCAACACTTGGCGGAATTTGCGCCGTTTGTGCCTAGGACAATGAAAGCGATGGTAAATTTTGGCATGGAGGCCAGTACAGCCGCAGCACTTATGCTTGAAAAGTACGCGCAAGCGGCGTTGGTCCAGACGGAGGATAAACAAGAAGGTATTGCCGCTTTTCTAGAAAAACGGAAACCATCGTTTAAAGGTCGTTAACTAGTGATTTAGGCGATCGCCCGTTGCCGCATTCAATCGCGAAATTTGTTATTCGCTTCCCCAATCCCAGTTTGCTAAGTTAGGTTTTTTGAATCTGATGACTGCAACAAGGGGGACGTATGGCCGTTGGAAAGTTTCCCATCGAAGCAAGCCACATCATGATGTTTGCTCGCTCGATCGGGGACGACAATCAAATTTATTACGATGAAGACTATGCGAAAGGAGCAGAAACTGGAGGGATCATCGCGCCGCCAACGTTTGTTCAAGCTAGTGCCCAGTTTGATCCAGACTACGGGTTACGACCGAAGATTGGCGGCGACGGCTGGTTTGGATCGGGTGGTAAGCCTACGGGTGTAAAACCCCGGGAAGATGGTGCCGGTGGCTCTGGAGGGTCCGGTGGTGGTGGTCTGCATGCCGAACAGCGATACATTTACCATCGGCATCCAAAAGTCGGCGATGTACTGACCGCGACCAACAAACCCGGTAAAAGCTGGGAAAAGGAAGGAAAACGATCGGGGAAATTGGTGTTCAGTGAATCGATCACAGAGTACCGTGACCAGGAAGGTGAACTTGTAGTCACAGCGATTGGCACGGGAGTTCGAACAGAACGGCCCGTAGACCAAGGATAGGGGTGGCGTCATGGCATTAAAAGCGAGTGAATTAAAGGTCGGTGACACCTACACGGAGCGCGTGGTCGAAGACCTTAAGAGAACGCAAGTCGTGATGTATGCGGGGGCGTCAGGCGACTACAACCCTGTACACACCGACGAATTGTTTACGACCAAGGTGGCCGGTTATCCGGGTGTGTTTGCGCATGGGATGTTGACCATGGGGATGACAGGTCGAATGTTGACCAACTACGTTGGCGATGGACGGTTGACGGAGTTTGGTGTGCGTTTCACTAACCAGGTTTTCCCGGGAGACACGCTTGACTCCACGGCAACCGTGACGGCCATTAACGAGGGCCTAGCCGACATAGAGGTGTCGACGGTCAACCAAGAAGGTGTCGAAGTTGCGAGAGGTTCAGCCCAGGCACGAATCGACGACTGAACGTTTGAGTATAGGTAGAAGATGAGACAGGGGACGCGCCAGCGTTTCCTTTCTCGGCCTGCCTTCACCACTCCTCAATCGACGTTCGTACGTCAACTTCGAACGACCACGCGTTGCGGGGTTGTCGGTAGAGATAATCGAAAGCATCAACGATTCCGCTTATGCTGATCATTCCTGAATCGCCGAGCTTCTCCGCATACTCTGGGAAGGCGTTACGAATTTTTGCGCCGCCGATCGGACCATCGACAACAACATGGCCGACATGAATACCATCTGCCCCGTATTCCTTGGCCATAGCCTGTGCAAGGATTCTCAGGGCGGATTTACCGGAGTTGAAAGCGCCGAATCCAGGCCGCCCACGCATTGAAGCACTGGCACCAGTGAATAACAGGGTTCCTCCCGACCCTTGCATTCGCCTTATGGTTTCGCGGCCAAAAACGAATCCGCCGAAACATAGAACACGCCAACTGCGTTCAAAGTAATCAGCATCCATGTCGATGATGCGGCCAGGCGTGTTGTTTCCTGCGTTGTAGATCGCTAACGTGAGATCGCCCTTTTCGCCATCAACGGTTTTGAATAGGTTGACGACGGACTGTTCGTCAGTGGCGTCGGTCACCACGGCGGTAGCATGGCCCCCACTTTCCTCGATTACGCTGGACAACGCGTCAAGTGATTGCTGAGTGCGTCCGGCAATAAAAACGTGGTGTCGGCCTGCGCCGAATCGCACTGCAAGTTGACCACCCAGACCATCTTCGGGACCGACGCCAAGAACAATGGCTTTATTCATTAAGGACTTCTCACATTAGTTGAGCGCTGATTTAAGGGCTGCACAGGCTTTTTGCATTGCAGGTCGTGTCGCTGAAACGGTTTGCGTTTGGGCGAAAAACCCGTGAATGAATCCGTCGAAACGAATGGTTTCAACGGATACGCCGGCTTCCCTGAGACGCGTGCCGTAGGCTTCGCCCTCGTCACGTAGGGGATCGTACTCTGCGGTCATAATCAGTGTGGGGGGCAGGTCCGATAGGTCGTTTGCGAGAAGTGGCGATGCCCGTGGGTCCAAACGTTGCTCAGCATCGGAATAAAGATCCCAAAACCATCGCATCGAATCTAAAGTCAACATATAGCCTTCCGCGTTCGAGATATAGGACTCGGTATCGAAGCAACTTCCGTCGGTGACTGGGTAGACGAGCAGCTGGAATCGTAGTTCGGGACCAGCTTCCTTTGCCATTTGTGCGACGACCGCAGCTAAATTGCCCCCGGCACTATCGCCAGCAACAGCAAGACGGTCGGAGTCGCCGCCCAAATCCTTGCCGTTGTTAGATACCCAATTTAGGGCCGCAAAACAGTCGTTTACCGCAGCAGGGAATTTGTGTTCGGGAGCCAAGCGGTAATCGACAGAGATTACAATTGCATCGGTACCGCGACAGACTTCTCGACTTTGCACGTCTGCTGTTACCAAATCACCGATGACCCAGCCGCCGCCATGAAACATCAGCACAATGGGGAACGGTCCATCGCCTTCGGGAGTGTATATTCGGATGGGAATGTCACCGGCTGGACCGGGGATTTTCCGATCGGCAACGGTCCCCACCACCACCTCTGGATTTTCCGGCTGCATCATTCGATACATTTCTCGGCCTTGTTCGACGGGCATCTCAGACAAATTGAGTCCACCGGCTTCGGCCATTTGCTTGAGTAGCGACTCGTATTCCGGGTGCAGAGGCATAACGGGCGTCCTTCAGGTTTCTGTGTTCGAGAAGCATAACCTTGTCCTATGGAAATTCGGTAACATGGCGTGCCCGTGAAGGAGGCCTGTAATGAGCGAATTTGGTCTGGATGGCGTTGAAGAGGCGGCTGAGGTAGCCAAGAAGTTTGCGTTTCTCGAAAACACGTTATTTAAGAGCCGGACGCTAACGATTTTCGGGGAGATCAACAAAGACGTCGCCCAACGAACGGCCGAAAAACTGTTGGCGCTGTCATACGAAAGTGGCGATCCCATCACACTCTACATCGGATCTCCTGGCGGGCACGTGGAATCCGGCGACACAATCTTTGACATGATCCGCTTTGTGAAACCGACCGTGCGGACGGTTGGTACGGGTTGGGTAGGAAGTATTGCAACGCATATATACCTAGCGACGGAACGAGAGAACCGGTTTGCGTTACCAAATACCCGGTTTCTAATCCACCAACCGGCGGGCGGCATGGGTGGCGATGCATCGGATATCGAAATTCATGCGCGTGAAATCCTAAAAACACGGGAACGCATCAACCAGATTATTGCAGAGCAAACTGGTCAAACGCTGGAACGAGTCACTCAGGATACCGATCGAGATTACTGGATGAGCGTTGAGGAGTCCTTGGAGTACGGGCTCGTAGGAACGATCATCAAATCGGTTAGTGAACTGCCCTGAATTCCGTTGCCTGGGCTTACGCTCACTGTTGGGGATCGGAGCGTTGGGGCGTTATATACCGAAGTAACCAAACCGATCGCAACGCTGGTGTTAGGCCACGGTGCGGGTGGCGATATGCGCCATACGACCATGCTGGCGATTACCGACGCGTTCTCGAAGGTCGGGGTTGCGACACTGCGTTTTAATTTCCCGTACAAGGAAGATGGAAAGACGCGGGTTGATTCGAGAGCGGTTTCAACAGCAACGGTAAACGCGGCGGTCGAATTTGCGGTAGCACAGTACCAAACCCCATTGTTTGTGGGAGGCCACAGCTTCGGCGGCCGCATGGCGTCCCACGCCGTGGTCGAATACGAACTGGATGTGGATGGGATAATCTTCTGTTCGTTTCCCCTGCATCTGCGTGGCAAGCCTGGTACCGCAAGAGCCGATCACCTCGCATCCATTAGATGTCCAATGCTGTTTTTGTCGGGCACGCGCGATTCGCTTGCCGAACCCGAGCTTTTACGAATGGTGGTTCAGGACATGGGGGCGAAGTTGGAGTGGCTTGAAACAGCCGATCACGGTTATCACATTCTGAAGCGAACGCGCCGACGCAACGATGACGTTTTTGCCGAGATGGCAAGTTACGCCAGAGACTTTATTGTTTCGGTTACGTAGCGTTTCGTCGGATTGCCCGGTTTCGTATCCGGGACTGGAAACAAACGCCCTTTCGAAGTTCCTTGAGGCGCATACGCCAACGCCGTGTCGTTCGGCTTCCCCTTTGACATTGATCCTGAACATAATCTGAGGATGGGCGAGCGAAAGCATATTGTTGTCGTTGGTGGTGGCATCGCGGGTCTCTCGTTGGCATCTGAACTTGCCCACGACAACCAGGTCACGATATTAGAGGCGGAAATACAACCCGGTTATCACAGTACAGGACGCTCAGCAGCCGTCTTCGTCATTCCTTTTGTAAACGATGTCGTACATCGCTTGTCTTTGGCGAGTGAGCAGTTCTTCACGGAACCGTCCAAAGGGTTTAATCATTTGAGTCGGCCGCTCCCTAATGTGCTGGTTGGGAAAGCTGACAATGCGGACCAGGTCGTCGCTTTCCTCGATACCTGGTCAGTACGTTGCCCTTGGCTTTGCTCAGTAACAGGCGGCGAGATTCGGGACGAAGTCCCCATCATAAAAAAAGAAATCGTTTGCGGTGTACGCGACGAGCGCAGCCTTGCCCTGGATGTTCATAATATTTTAGAGGGACATAGGCGTCGTCTTTTGGAACGTAGTGGCACCATTGAAACGCGAGCTCGTGTCGTCGGAATGAGCTGGCACGCTGACCGCTGGCATGTTGATCTTGATAATGGCATAGCGCTAATCGGCGATATTTTGGTCAATGCGGCAGGCGCATGGGCGGGTGAAATCGCCGAGCTGGCTGGAGCGAGTCAGGTATCTCTGCAGCCCAAGAGGCGAACCGGAATTATCGTTGACCCAGGCGTCGACTCGACCTCATGGCCGATGGTTCATGTGGCTACCGGAGACCTATATTTCAAACCCGAAGCGTCAATGTTGATGGTGTCACCGGCGGATGAAACCGACTGGGTCCCTTGCGATGCCCAACCCGACGAATGGGATGTGGCAGTGGGAATGGATCGGTTTAACCAGCTTGTCTCGATCGAAATTGATCGCCCACATCGGACGTGGGCAGGCCTTCGGTCGTTCGTGGCGGATAAGGCACCTGTTATCGGCTTTGACGCTCAAGTGCCTTCTTTTTTTTGGTTGGCTGCATTTGGCGGGTTTGGTGTTCAGACGTCGCCCGCTTATAGTCAAATGGCGGCCGGATTGATCAACGACGAGTCGATGCCAGAGGATTTGGCGGATTTGCAAGAACTGGTTGCTCCAGATCGACCGAATTTGAACGAGGGTTAAAGATGAAACTTGCAACGTTTACGCACGGTGGTGAGACGCGCATTGGGGTTGTTGTCGGCGAGCTGGTTGTCGATTTGCGAAAAGCAGCACCCGAGCTTCCCACCAATATGCGAGATTTTCTCGTTGGCGGCGACGTCGCGATGACGGTCGCGCGGGAGGCACAGACGGCTAGCGAACACGCGCTGGCAGTGGTGGATGTTGAGCTTGAATCGCCAGTGATTAATCCCGGGAAAATATTAGCCATCGGACTTAATTACGCGGACCATATCGAAGAGTCCGGTGCTGCGACGCCAAAAGTACAGATGTGGTTTAACAAACAGACTACGGCAACCAATGGACCCTACAACGACATTGCTAAGCCCAGTGTCTCCGACCTGCTCGATTATGAGGGAGAGCTTGTGTTCATCATTGGGAAACGCGCGAAACACGTTCCCAGGGATCGGGCACATGAGGTTATTGCAGGGTATTGCTGCGGTAACGATGTCAGCGTGCGCGACTGGCAGAGGCGTTCGCAGACTATGCAGATAGGAAAGTCATTTGATACCCATGCACCTTTTGGGCCGTGGATGGTCACACCTGATGAAGTAGGCGACCCGCACGACCTTTCGCTCCGGACGTACGTAAACGGCGAAAAACGCCAAGACACCAATACCCAGCACATGGTGTTTGATTGTTTTGATCAGATAGCGCATCTAACCCAGGCGTTCACGCTCGAGCCGGGGGATGTTATTTACACCGGCACATCGAGCGGAGTTGCAGCGGCGCAGACGCCACCACCGTGGTTGGTTGTCGGCGATCTAGTCCGCGTCGAGATCGAAAACATCGGCTATATTGAAAACAAGGTCTTTTTGGAGACTGCCGATTCCGTTGTCGAATAGGTCGACAAAACGGATAGATCGAACCAGATATCGCTAGTGCGTATCGAGCTGCTCTTTTTGGCGTACCAAGGCCGCTAGTTGAAATACGTGATCGTCTTCGATTCGAAGATTCTTCAGCGCGTCCGTCAACTTCAATAGGTACTCGACGTTGGTGCCACTGGGCCCTTCGCACCGACAGATCTGAGCAGCAATTGCTTCCAGCGGCGCGTCCCCAAGAAAGGCAGTGTTTTGTCGGTTAGCGATATAAACGATTCCGGAAACGTGTGTGGTCGCGAAATGAATCACTACGTTATGCCGCTCGTAGCCATTCTTCTCGCGATAGTCGAGATGGGCTAGCACCTCTTTCGTGACACGGAACGCGCGGCCATGACAACGTTTTCCTCGATTCGTGATCAATGTCAGGACCCGACCGGGGCGTTTATCAGTTCCTCTGTGGTCATGCGATCCCTGCCAGAAACGACGCGACCAGTGACAGATACTCCCAGGTGTTGACTCGAGAAATGGAAAATCGGGGCGCCAGATTAATGACCCGTAACCAAAGATCCACAAATCTTGCACCCGTTTGTTCTAAGCAAGGTCCTTTGACAGGTCGAACGCCTTCTGAGACTCCTTTTGAAGGACTGGGTCATTCAAGAAGTCGACGGCGGTCATGGCGAGGGCTTTTGCCCCATCGAGTGCAGCACGGTCACCCATTTCGGAACCCGCCCATTTTTCGAATTCGGGGTTATGAATGACGA
>JAYGFA010000047.1:0-64992 GCA_046582115.1 Pseudomonadales bacterium
CACCGAACAGCCGTGTTCCTTCTCAAACCGGGCCGCTGTCTCGCGCAACAACAACTCGGCGTTGGCCTTACCGTTCGACAATAGTCCGATTTTTTTTTCATCCAGGCTGGCCAGACGGGGCGCCGCAATGCGCGTCGGCCCGCCATCCCCATCCACGCCCGGATCCATTAGTTCGATACTCATAAACATCTCCTTTTCGCGCAATTAACAATCAATACTCACTCCAATCGGCTTCGATTGCATGATGGAGGCACGCGTGCGACTCCACGAAGGAACGAAACATGAGTGTCCGCCCGCATCGCCGCCCGCAACCAAGAGAAGTATATCTTCGCGCCCGAAACCTCGATGCACGTGTTCGGTTCCTTGGCGCACATGTTCCCTCTCGACGTATTTTCCCACCCGCCGCATGACCTCAACGGTCTGGTTCGCTTGGGTGAATAGGTACTGGCAGACGTCGGCACGGCTCCAGCCCGTACTCGCGACAATGTCTGCGTGTTCCGGTGACAACACCACCACGGACTGCCCGATAGTGATGCAGCCAAGGCTGGCCATCGCATCCGCAACACAATCCAAAATCGACTCAGGCGAATAGCCTCCATGGTTTTCAACGTTGCAGAAGCCAGAACCTGCAAACACCGTCACGCTCGAAATGTCTTCGCCATAACCGAGCTCGAGGTGCAATGCATCCCACGGGCTCGACTCGGCGCGCTCGGCGATGCATGAGGCGTATTTGCCGGGATAACCTTGGGTCGACTGATCGGAGATACCGGGCAGCATTTCGAATACGTTCATGATAATGAGCCGCATCGCCCGTCCAATGGTAGCGTTGGCTCGATTCCCCGGCCCGAATACGTTGCCCGCCGAATTCATGCCCAACTCACGAACGACCGGCCCGCTCACAATGACCATGGGCGCCGAGCCACCGGTGCTCGCCGTCGATGCGTGAAAACTGTAATCGGGCTCATTAACAGCTTCTAGGGCGGCGACAACGACCGGGAAATACTCGGGTAAACAACCCGCCATCACGGCGTTCACCGCTGCGCCGTGAAGACTGCACTCAAGCCCCGTGGTGGAATGATTCGCGATCACCGTCTCGGGTGGACGCCCTTCCATTGCCAGCATGGCCTCGACCCGACTACGTTCAGGCGGTACCACGGGTAATCCGTCTGTCCAACCTCGTTCGTAACAGTAATCGATCGCTGCGAGGGCATCGTCCTCGACTTCGTGGACGCCCCCGGTTGCAGCCATACGCACCTCCTTGACGGGTTCTACCCGCGCTACGTGACCTCCTGCTCTGCAACCGGCAATATGCGCGCTGGGTCGATTGCAGCGACAGATTTCATGAAGGAAGAGATTACCATTTGGAGTGAGGGCGCGCGCCTCGCCGCTGACCTATTCATTCCAGATCGAACAAGCGACGACGGCGGGTATCCGGCAATTCTTCTTTGCCACGGTTGGGCTGGCCCCAAAGCGCACCTGAGTACCACGTATGCGCCCTTTTTCTGCGAGGCTGGATTCGCCTGTCTCACATTCGATTATCGTGGTTGGTATGAAAGCGATGCGCGATTAGCGACGCCCGACGCCCAGCCGTCCACCGACGCTGACGGTTTAATCACCGTACGCGCCTACCCGGTCCGTGAAGTCGTGGATCCGCTCGATCAAAATCGAGATATCCACAACGTCCTCGATTACTTCCTGGATGATCCCCGGATCAACTCCAAACGCGTGGGCCTCTGGGGATCAAGTTTTGGCGGAGGCCACGTCATTTTCGTCGCTGGAACCGATCCAAGAATACGTGCCGTTGTCAGTCAGGTGCCTGGGATGGGTGGCCTGCCGGACGGCGATGGCCATCCAACCGTGCCAGCCGAAGGCCAGGCACTGGGGGCTGCCATGGCGAAAGGTCAACTGTGGTCGGCACCACGATCTCCGGATATGCCAGAATCGCTCAAGGGCGCCGGCGACAGCCGCACCATGTGGCGCCATCTTCCACGCGTCGCTGCCCGCACCATCCGTGTGCCTACGCTTATTCTCGATCAAGAAGACGAAGAATACGGGGGTCGCGAAAACGCCGGTATGGCAGCCCGCAAGGCACTACCTCTAACCACGACGTCGCGGTATCACGTCTTTCCTGGGGGCCATTACGATATTTACGACAAAAACTATCGCGAGGCCTCATCGATGGCCCGGGACTGGTTCCTTGAACATCTTTGATTTGGGCCCGTGACGTGACGCGGTTTCACCAGTCACATATCGATCACTATCGAGATCACGGCTTCGCCATTGTGGAGAACTTTCTCACACCCGACGAGATGGACGGTGCCCGTGAGGATCTCACCAACACCCTACCCGGGTGGATCGAGTACTGTGACGATCCCAGTTTACCGAAACCCGAGGGCTGGGAGAGCGGGCGCATTCCCGGGCAGGGGCCTACGCGATTTCCGTACACCGGTACGGTTTTGAACAACATCACCCTACATCCTGAACTGCAGGCGTTTGCTGCACAGATGATGGGACACAACGATCTCTACTGTGAACAGTCGCACCTTAGTGTCAAATGCAAGGGACACCCCGGCGACCGAGACCAAGGCATGCACTGCGACTTCGGCAACCACACATTGGCGTATCCACCCGACGATCCCAAGTACTGGCAGACCGCCTACTTGCTTTATTACACGGACGTTTCTGCGGACCACGCGCCAACGGCCGTGTGTTCTTGGACGCACTACCCAGAAAAACTCCGATGGCCCGCTCATTACTCACGAGAAGATCGAGCGGAGCTGTACGACAACGAAATCAAAGTTGTGGTGCCCGCGGGTTCACTGCTCGCGTATAGCATGCGTACGTTTCATCGGGGCACACCGTTTAATGGGGACGTCGGTCGCATCAGCCAATTTGTCACCTACGCCCCAGCCGCGTGGAAGTGGCTGGGGATCGTCGGTTGGTCTGCCGAGGCAATACGACCGGAATTCCGTCAGTGGATGGAAGGTGCCTCGCCAGAAGACCGTACCCTACTCGGTTTTCCAGCCCCAGGACACGAGTATTGGACACCCGAAACACTGGAAGGCGTCGCAGCCCGTTATCCTGCCATGGATATGACACCGTACGAACGCGCGATGCACGAAAAAAAGTCCTAGGTCTATAACGCCACCGATCTGCGAGGAGGCTAGAATGTCGTATGGCTACTAACGTACACAAATCCGCCGAGGTTCATCCCGACGCGGAAATCGGTGACGATTGCAATATCGGCCCCTTCTGTACAGTCGGAGCCTACGTCACCATCGGAAGCAACACTACGCTTCGATCCCACGTTGTGGCTGATGGGCATACTTCCATCGGCCAGGACTGCGATGTATTTCCCTTCGTAACCCTTGGGGTCCAGTCGCAGGACCTCAAATACGTCCCAGGTGCCATAACTTATGCCCGCATCGGTCACCGCAATATTATCCGCGAATACGTTTCCATCCATAGCGGTACCGAAGAGAATTCTGAGACCGTTCTCGGCAATGACTGCGCGCTGCTCGCGCAGTCTCACATCGCCCACAACTGCGTCGTCGGCAACCACGTTACGCTGAGCCACCAGGTCTCTTTAGGGGGCCACGTGACGATAGGTGACTACGCCAATTTGGGAGGGTTGAGTGGCGTCCATCAGTTTTGCCACGTTGGCCGCGCCGCAATGATCGCGGGTATGGCGAAAGCGACTCAGGACGTTCTCCCGTATACCATCGCTGACGGTAACCCCGCACGCATGCGCGTGATCAACAAGATTGGGATGGAACGAGCTGGGTATCCGGACCAAGCCATCGCCGAGGTCCGCCGCGCTTTTCGTACGCTGTTTATGCGTGAATTGCGGCTGGAGGATGCCGTTCACAAAGTTGAAAAGGACCTAGGTGAACACCCCCACATTCGTTTGTTGCTCGACGCCATCACCAGCTCGCAGCGTGGGATCGCGCGTCCCGAATCATCGACATTCGAAATCAACGTCAGTAATTAGTACGCCGCCGCCGGCATGACACGACCATGACGACCCGTTGGGGCATTCTTGCGACGGGGCGCATTGCCAAGACTCTGGCCGACGCGGTGTTTGCCTCGGAGACCTGGGAGCTTGTTGCAGTCGGCAGCCGAACCCTCGCTAAAGCGGATGAGTTTGCGAGCAACTATGAAGGACTAACAGCCCATGGGTCGTACCAGGACCTCATCGACGATCCTGATGTCGATGCTCTTTACGTCGCGACGCCCCACCCACAACACGCTGAATGGACCATCAAAGCGCTCGAAGCCGGGAAAGCTGTCCTCTGCGAAAAGCCCATGGCCGTGAATCACCCCCAGGTCATGGCGATGGTACAAAAGGCTTCGGACACTCAAACCTTTCTTATGGAAGCGTTTATGTACCGGACGCATCCGCAAACGCAGCGGCTAATCGATCTCTTACGCGATGGAGCCATCGGCGAAATTCGGCACATTCAAGCGAGCTTTGGTTTTCACGCACCGTTCAACGCCGAGCATCGGCTGTTCGCAAACGACCTGGCGGGTGGCGGCATTATGGACGTCGGCTGTTATCCGGTATCCACGGCGCGCCTCATCGTGGGCGACGAACCCGAGCGCGTCAGTGCTCACGGGCGGTTGGGCGAAACCCAGACCGACGCGTTTGCCTCCGCCCTCCTGCACTTTCCGAGTGGCGTCGCGGCACACGTCGTAACCGGGGTGCAATTGGGACTCGACAACTCGGTCAGCGTCTTTGGTAGTTCAGGACGCATCCACATCGACCATCCCTGGCTCTGCCCAACCGAATGGTCCTTTGATCTGATTCGGGGGGGCGAAAGGCAAACCGTTGCCGGGGATGCAAAGCCCGCGTATGTCCACGAAGTCGACGAAGTAGACCGATGTCTCTCGTTGAACCTCACCCAATCCAAGACGATGGATTGGCGCGATAGTCTCGCGAACGCACGCGTTCTCGACCAATGGCGAGACGCCATTGGTCTTGAGTTCGACCAAGAAAAACCCGAGCGCCAAGTGATGCCGGTTCACGGCCGATCGCTGCAAACCGACTCATCAGACATGCGCTACGGCCAGGTTGATGGCATCGACAAACCGGTCTCTCGCCTTGTCATGGGCTGCGATAATCAGCCCAACGCCGCCCACGCTTTCGTGATGTTCGACGACTTCTTTGAAGCGGGCGGCAACGTGTTTGACACCGCGTTTATCTACGGCGGTGGCGCTATGGAACGTTTATTGGGTCATTGGATAATCAATCGCGGACTTCGAGATGAGGTCGTCATCATTGGTAAGGGTGCCCACACACCATTCAATTACCCCGAACACGTGCCGACGCAATTAACCGAGAGCCTTGAGCGTCTGCAATCAGACCACCTCGACCTCTATTTCCTGCATCGAGACAACCCGGACGTGGAGGTTGGCGAGTGGATCGAGGCACTGAACCGTGAACGCGATGTGGGCCGTTTTCGTGCCTTCGGCGCGTCAAACTGGTCGCTGGCCCGGATTCAGGCAGCCAACGACTACGCCGCCCAACATGGCCTGCAGGGATTTGTCGCGGTCTCCAACAACTTTAGTCTCGCCCAAATGATCGATCCGGTCTGGCCTGGCTGCATTGCGGCTAGTGACGACGCGTTTGCAAGGTATCTCGAATCCACTCAGCTCGCCTTGTTTCCGTGGTCGTCGCAAGCGCGTGGTTTTTTTACGGGGCGAGCCGACACAGTTCGCCAGCAGTTGGAATCTGACATCGATACCAGCTTTGGTAATCAGCCCACTGACGCCGAGATGCAGCGTTGTTGGTTTTCTGATAACAACTGGAGACGTCGCGACAGGGCCAAGGAACTTGCCAGCGTGCACGGCGTCGAGCCGATTAATATTGCCCTGGCCTACGTTCTTAAGCAGCCGTTCCCGTGCTTTCCACTCATCGGACCGCGACAACTGTCCGAAACCAGAAGCTCGCTCGGTGCGTTATCGGTCAAACTGAGCGACGACGAACGCCGGTGGCTTAACCTTGAGTCGACCAAGCGTCCCGCTTCCTGACCACGATCGTTCCCGCGAGGCGGTCATGCAGACAACGCCGCGACGCACCAAAAATGAACGCAGCGTCAATCAGAGGCACCCACAGCAGAGTCCCTGGGAACGGCCAGGGAATCCCTTCCAATGTGACCTGCCCTAGCTCCGGGATAGGCAGCGAAACAACGCTACCCGGGATGAACAGCCAGGTCGCCAAGTTCGCTAACAAAATGAAAACGACGTACCGGTACAGAACTAACTTCTCGGGGGTAGGACGGTGGCCGCTTTCAGAGTCCACAATCTGCAATCCCAATATCCACTTGCCCACGGTCTGGCCCCGAGTGAACAAGGGAATGCCATTGATCACCAAAAAAATGGCCGTAAACCAGAGCGTCCATTCGACAACGACTGGAAGTCCGTTCGGAAGGAAGAAAATAAAGTCGGTGTAGTTGATATCGCCTCGAAAGGCGAAAAAAACGAACGCCACGATCAACACCAACGTATCGAACAACGAAGCAAAGAACCGCCGCACACGTCCGGCCGGGTTAACTGTCTCTACCCCAAAACGTGATGACACGACAGCTACCCTCTCCCCACGCTAATCGCACGCATAATTCGATCCGTAAGAGGGAACATTATCGAATTACGCACGCACGCGACAGGCTACGAATTGGAAACCACCTTCGTGCCCGCTAAATTGTCGTCGTTCTCACTCATGATCTTTCCCCTCAGTTACGATTGCGTCAGCGTCCATCGCTCGCAAGTTCAATAGGATCGCCGAACGGTTCGATACATCGTGGTCCGTTGTTACGCGAATTACTGACAAATGTCGAGACGGGGACCACCGAAAGATCGAACGCCAGTCGGGGTGTCATGAGGTCGGCCAACACCGTCGCGTCTTGATCACGCACCATCCACTCGATGGCGCCCGGCTTCGACAGCATCACGGGTTGGCGGCGATGCACAAATTCAAGCTGCGGCGAGGCCGCCGTCGTCACGACGGTGAAACTCTCGACGATCTCGTCGCTCGTTTTGCTCTGCCAACGATCCCAGAGACTCGCCAACAACATTGCCGAGCCGTCACGTGGTCGGATGTAGTGCGGGAGCTTGCGGTCGTTCCGCATCGACCATTCGTAAAACCCGGACACCGGCAAAACACAGCGGCGGCGTTCAAACGGGCCCTTGAACGCGTTCGAGCGCGTTAACGTTTCACTCTTGGCATTGAACATTGCGTAGCGGTTGGACGGCCCGTTCGACCAATGGGGAACCAACCACCACCGCGCGTTCGCGGCCTCGTATGTGCCTTCGCTATCGGGTCGTATGATCCACGCGTGTGCTGTCGGCGAGGTATTGAAATTATCGTCTCCAGGAAAGGGCTCATTCACCAATTCCATGAAGATCTTGGTCAGCGGATCACTCGTGACGTTGAACCGTCCGCACATGGGCTATCGCACTAACGTTGCGACTTCACGCATCTCGTCCGCGTCAAGCCGCATACCAGCACCTTCCACGTTTCTGTGGATCTGCTCTTCACTCGTCGCACCGGCAATGACGCTGGAAACTACCTCAAATGAAAGTAGCCAGCCGAGTGCCAACTCGAGGAGCGAGCGCGAACGCTCGTCGGCAAAGTTCGCAAGGGCCTCAAGGCGATCAAAGTTGCTATCCGATAACGCCCGGCCGGCGCGTGCGCCGGCATTCGCGAGCCGTGTCCCTTCCGGTGCAGCTTCACCGCGCACGTATTTCCCAGTTAACAAACCGCTCGCGAGTGGGAAATACGGCAGCATGCCAAGTCCAAAGTGCCGACAACCGGGAATGACTTCGTGCACAACCGCCCGCTCGAACAGGTTCATGTGGTTTTGCGCCGACACGAAGCGGGCATAGCCCTCACTCCTGGCCGTCCAGTCCGCGTCCGCGATCTGCCAACTGGAGAAATTGGACGAGCCGATGTAACGGACCTTGCCGGACCGGACAAGATCATCCAACGCCGAAAGAGTTTCATCGATCGGTGTCGCCGGGTCGGGGAAGTGGATTTGGTAGAGGTCAATGTAGTCGGTGCCGAGGCGACCGAGACTCGCTTCCACCGCATTCATGATGTAGCGCCGTGAACCACCACGAGACAATGCACCGTCACCCATCGCCATTCCAAATTTAGTGGCAACGATGACGTCGGGTCGCTTCGATCCCAGCGCTTTCCCGAGAAACACCTCCGAATTGCTACCGCCGTATACGTCGGCGGTATCGAACAAGGTAATGCCATGATCAAGCGCGGCATCGACGACACGCGTGGTACCCGCTTGGTCGACCCGACCCCCAAAATTATTGCAACCGAGACCGATCTCACTTACAGATAACCCGCTGTTACCCAATCGTCGAAATTCCATCAAATACCCCCGTGTTTGCCAACGGCCCAATCGACCGCGCTCAACGCGCCGGCGGCAAATTCTGCCGCGGGTAGCTCCAGTGCTGTTGCCATCGTGTCGTTCCATCGATTCAAGAAACCAAACAACGCGATGATGCTGACGATCTGAACGATTTGACGAGAACTGGAGTGCGTCTTCAGAGACTTAAACATCTCGGGCGTCGCCGCGTTCGGGTTCCGGCCAGCAGCCATCGCTAGTGCCACGATGGTCCGCTCGCTCTCAGAAAAAGCCGGCTCGGTCTCAAACTCCAAAATAGCGTCCAGTTTCGCTCGGTCACCACCACGTTCAATCATCTGGTGGGATGTGTGCGCTTGACAGTATCGGCAACCTGCCGCAACGCTCACGGCAAACGCGATGAGCTGAACCAAGTCTGCCGACAAATTATCTGACCGACTTAGGTCATCGGCGACGGAGCGTTCAAGCAACGGCATCGCGGACTTCAGGTCGCCACCAAATACCACCGATGTGAGTGCAAAGAACGCTGCCGGTAGCTGTGGCATGTGAGCCATCGTCAGCATGCTGTTGGGTACGAAGCCCATGGCGGCTTCTGCGCCCGCGAAAATTCCTTTCAGCTCGTCAACCGCGTCGCGCGGCCTAGGTTCAATGTGTGCCATTTTTTTCCTCCCATCGGTCATAATGCCGGGGTTGCTCCAAAACAAAAAGCCGCACACCATTCCGGCTCGAAGAGTATTCATGAAAGAGGGACGCATGGTCGACATTGACGATTTTCGCGCGGAGACCCGATCCTGGCTCGAAGAGAACTGTCCAGCAGGTGCGCGAGGACCCGGGCCGATTTCAACTGGCGCGACGTCGATCGAGATCGACCATGAGGACACGCAACTGTGGCTCGATCGCATGATAGAAAAAGGCTGGACCGCACCCGTGTGGCCGAAGGAATACGGTGGTGGGGGCCTCAACACCGACCAATACATGACATTGATTCAAGAAATGCGGCGGATTGATGCGCGCACACCATTGGGCGGCATGGGCGTGAGCCTCATCGGACCCACGCTACTCGAATACGGGACCGATGAGCAGAAAGCGCGGCATATCCCTCGCATCGTCCAGGGAGAAGTCGCGTGGTGTCAGGGATACAGTGAGCCCGGGGCCGGGTCCGATCTGGCGTCGTTGCGCACCCGCGCCGAAGATAATGGCGACCATTTTGTTGTCAACGGTCAGAAAATTTGGACATCGGGTGCCCAGTACGCGGACTGGATATTTGCGCTCGTTCGCACCGATCCCGATGTACCCAAACACGAGGGAATTAGTTTCGTGCTTATGGACATGCATCAGGACGGCATCACGGTGCGACCGATTCGGCTCATTTCGGGCGAGTCTCCTTTTTGCGAGACGTTTTTTGACAACGCCATCGCCCGCAAAGACGATCTCGTCGGCGAGCTCAACAAAGGATGGACCGTTGGGAAACGTCTGTTACAACACGAGCGGGGGAGCATGGCATCATTGGTCGGCGGTGGTGCGGTCAAAGACACCGGGCCCGTCCTCGAAGACGAAGCCAAAGCGTTTGGTGGCGAAGCAAACGGGCGTATCGCCGATGCAGCGCTCCGCGACCGCATTTTGTCGCACAACATGAACTCGCACGTATTCCACTTGACGCAACGGCGGACGGTTGAAGAAGCGTCAGATGGCAGCACCCCCGGCCCTGCAACCTCAATCTTCAAGATGTACGGGACCGAGCTGCAGCAAGAGAAGTCCTCGCTGTTTGTCGAGATACGGGGAACTCAAGGTTTGGGATGGACGGGAGATGAGTTCACGGGACGCAGTCTGATGGATACAAGGGCCTGGCTCTCCAACCGCGCCGCCTCCATCTATAGCGGCAGTAATGAGATTCAGCGCAACATTATCGCTAAAAGGGTTTTGGGCTTACCGGATTAGGGTTCCGAGCCTAACAAACCTCTTTTTGCTCGCCGGCACGATGTCGGTGTGCGTGGGCGGATGCATCAATATCGGCGAATCGATCCATATGAGCGAACCACAACCGCCCCTTGCCGAACAACGGGCCTACAGCTACAGCCACCACGGAATCAGGGTCGACGACCCATTTCACTGGCTCAAAGACCCGAACTACCCCGATGTCACCGACGCCGATATTCTCAGTTACCTCGCAGCCGAAAACGACTATTTCGACGCGGTGATGAAGCCCATTCAGTGGCTCATCGATGAACTGTTTGAGGAGATCAAGCAGCGTCAGAAGCCGGACGACGCGACCGTACCTATGCGAAATCGAGGGTATTACTACCAGTCAAGTTTTAGCGCGGAGGCACAATATCGCGTGCATTCACGCTGGAATGTAGGGATTTCTGACCCGTCAGCCGACGACGTCGAAGTGATACTCGACGAGCCCGCACTCGCAAAAGGACACGATTATTTCAACCTCGGTGCCTTTGCAGTGAGCGACGACGGTCGTTACCTGGCCTACAGCACCGATACCGATGGCAGCGAACGCTACACCCTGGTCATCCGGGATTTACACACCGGTCAGTTGCTCGACGAACACATCGCGAACACGATCGATTCGCCCGTATGGGCCGCCGATAACCGAACGCTTTTTTACCTCATGACCAACGACGAGTGGCGTCCTTACCAGGCAAGACGACACGTCATCGGTCAACCGGTGGATGATGACGTCGTGATCTACGAAGAATCCGACCCGGGGTTTTTCGTTGGGCTTGAGCGAACTACGTCAGGGAAGTACATCGGCGTCAGCACGTCCGACCACGTCACGTCCGAATTACGCTTGCTCTCAGCCAATGACCCCCTCGGCCAATTCCAACTGGTAGCACCACGGCGCAAAGGCCACCAATACTGGCTCGATCACCAAGGCGAACGATTTGTTATTCGTACAAACGATCGCCACAAGAATTTTCGTTTGGTAACCGCCTCCATCGACAATCCAAGCGAGGCCTCGTGGTCTAGCCTGATCGAACCTTCCGATGATCGCTACCTGCTCGGCTTCCAGTGTTTCGACCAATGGGTTGTCGCCGAGGAGCGTCTCGACGGAATCGATCAAATTCGCATTCTCGACGCTAACGACGTTTCACACTATGTCCATTTCCCCGATGCCGCGCGCGTAGTCGGCATCGGTGGCAACGCCGAATACCAAACTGACGCCGTCCGATTGCACTATTCGTCGATGGTCACTCCGCACACTACGTATGACTACGTTCTCGATCGGCGCCGATTGCAGGTACGAAAGGTCCAAGAAATACCGAGCGGCTACGATCCAACGAACTATTTCTCTGAACGCCTTTGGGTTGAGGCGCGCGACGGGGCGCGGGTGCCGGTTTCCATTCTCTATCGCGCCGATATTGAACGTCCCGCACCTTTATACCTCTACGGCTATGGCGCCTATGGATCAGCGGTCGATCCCAGTTTTTCAACGACGGTTCTGTCCCTACTCGACCGCGGTCTCGTATTTGCTATCGCCCATGTCCGCGGTGGCGATGAACTCGGTTATCACTGGTACGAAGACGGTAAGGGAATGAATCGCACCAACGCCTTCAACGATTTCGTTGACGTCGCCGGGTTTCTCACACAAAACGGATACACCGAACAAGGGAAGATAGCGATCTCCGGAGCATCCGCCGGTGGTGAACTGATGGGAGCGGTCGTCAACCAAGCGCCAGGACTTTGGGGCGCGGTCACCGCCCTCGTACCCTTCGTCGACGTTCTTAACACCATGCTCGATACTTCGCTGCCATTAACGCCGATGGAGTGGCTCGAATGGGGCAATCCGATTGAAGACGCCGGCGTCTTTCGCTACATGCAAGGGTATTCGCCCTACGACCAACTCGCGCGAGGCGACTACCCACCGATGCTCGTCACCGCGGGACTGAACGACCCCCGTGTTACCTATTGGGAACCGGCGAAATACGTCGCTCGCCTTAGAACACTTAAAACCGATGACAATCCACTCCTATTGAAGACGAATATGGGCTCCGGACACGGCGGTCGTTCCGGTCGCTACGACTCACTCTATGAAGTCGCCGAGGAATACGCCTTTATTCTGAACGCTTTGGGGAAGGCGGAACGGTGAAAATGGACGCCGCTTGTTTGGTGTAAGTCGCGGCGATTCCACTCGGCGGACAGGGCAAACCGGATCTGGAATTGTTGACCGCGCTGGCAAATACCCCCTAAGCCACCGCGTCGCGCAACGCTGCCTGAAAATCCGGGTGCGCGACGCCGATCAGCGCCTCGCGCCGCTCTTGTTGTGGCGCGTGCCGAAGATCGGCTACGCCGTATTCGGTGACGACGATATCAACATCGGTCCTCAGCGCTGTCACCATCTCGACCTTCGGAACAATCCTGGATACGGTGTCGCCCTTCGCTGTCGCCGTCATGGCGATAATGGAACGCCCGCCTGGCGAAGCCTTTGCAGCGCGCATGAAATCGACTGAACCGCCGGTTCCCGAAATCTGTCGACCGGCCACAACCTCAGCATTCACTTGCCCTTCAAGATCTACCTCAACGGCGGAATTAATCGATACGAAACCCTCGATCGAGCTGAGGATACTGATCTCATGGGTGATGCTCGCACCCACCAGCTGGACACTCGGTGTATCAGCCAGCCATTCATACAGGTCAAGGCTACCGACCGCCATTCCAGTCGTATGGATGCCTTGATCGCGTGTTTTCGTGACGCCATTGAGATTACCGTTCTTCACCAACGCCATGCCACCGTCGTCGATAAGCCCACCATGCAAACCTAAATCGTTGTGTTGGGAGAGGCTCGCCAGTATCGCCGCCGGTATGGCCCCGATGCCGGTCTGGATACAGTCGCCGTCACCGATCAGTTCAGCAACAAGGATGCCAATTCGTTCCGACACTGGATCAATCTCGGCCGGAGACATTTCGATAAGGGGTCGGTTCGTCTCAATGACGTAATCTAAAGACTCTTCAGTCACTAGCGGTGCTCCCGCCGCCGCGACGAAGCCCTCGTTTAATTCCGCGACCAGAATCTTGGCGGACTCACGCACGGCATCGAAGAAATCTGCATTCGGTCCCAAACGCAGCCGTCCTTCCCGATCGCGAGCAACCTGTACCAATGCGTAGTCGAGTTGCGATCGGCGCAGGTATTCGTACACGTAGCGCATCTGCATCGGTAAATACGCGATTCGAGTAGGATCGACAGCCTTTCGAAGCGCTGGTGTCATGAAAAAGGTCTCCACTTGGGCGCTCGAATTTAAGGCTGTAAAATCGAATTGGTTCAGACCCGGGAGCGGAAACTGCACAAACGTAACGTCACGTGTAGCTTCAGGGAAGCCGCCCAAACCCTCGAGAAGACCCAATGGCTCGTTACTGCTGCCGGTAACGAACACCCGGGCCCCGGGTTTAATGATATTTGCCAGTTCATTAGCTCGAATCGTCTGCAACTGCTCCTTCCCCAGGACTCTACCTGGGCGTTAGATTAGACCAACCAGATCTCGAATACCGACTACGGAGTTTTGCGAACAGTGACCACCCTGATCACCCACCCCGCCTGTCTGGAACATCAGATGGAACAACGTCATCCGGAGCGCCCGGAACGGCTGACGGCGGTTCTTTCACACCTCAACGACACGGGTCTCGTGGACGATCTCACGGTCCTTCATGCAACCGAAGCCACCCGCGACAACCTCATCGGTGTCCACAGCAACGCATACGTCGACGCGCTAGAAGCGATGGAACCCAAGCAGGGACTACGGTCCGTCAATCCAGACACAAGTATGGGACCTAAGTCGCTGGCAGCTGCCCGATATGCGGTGGGAGCTGCTCTCGACGGGGTCGATCATGTCCTCACGGACGCGGACACTCGTGTTTTTTGTGCGGTTCGGCCGCCAGGCCATCACGCCGAAGAATCCACGTCCATGGGATTTTGTTTTTTCAACAGCGTCGCGCTCGCGGCGCATCGAGCCCTACATATCCATCAGCTCGAACGCGTGGCGATCCTTGATTTCGATGTCCATCACTGTAATGGCACTGTCGACGCATTCCAGGATGATCCCAGGGTTCTCGTTTGCTCAAGCTTTCAATTCCCCCACTACCCTTACCGTCTCCAGGACGTCGATCGGCCAAATATCATTAATACGCCGTTAGCCGCTGGCACCACCGGTCTCGAATTCCGTGCTGCCATCGAGCGAGACTGGCTTCCAGCGATTGACGAATTTGCGCCAGCTCTAATATTGGTGTCCGCAGGATTCGACGCACATCGGGACGATCCACTCGGAGACTTGATGCTCGATGAAAAAGATTTCAGATGGGTCACTTCGTTGATCACCGACGCAGCAAATCGGCACGCTCGTGGCCGCATCGTCTCGATACTTGAAGGCGGTTATGACTTGAACGCGCTAGCTAACTCGGTCGCAACCCACGTTGACGAACTTTGCGCGTAGCGATTTCATGGCATCGGCGTTACGGTCTTGCGATCAACGGACCACCGCCGTCACAGTAGATTCTCTCGCCGGTTACGTAGGAGCTCCTATCCGAAACCAAGTAGCGCACCACGTTGGCAACATCCTCGGGCTGACAGACCTTTCCAAATGGCATCGTGGCGTCCAAATCCCGCAAATTGTTGACACCCGCTGTGGCACGCATCAGTCGTCGACCCATCTCAGTTTCCACCAGCCCTGGTGCCACGATGTTCACGCGTATCCCATGTATTCGCTCTTCTTTCGAAAGCGTGTAAGCCAAGGTCTCCTGCGCCGTCTTCGCCATGTTGTAGGGCGCGCCGTTGGCTCCCAGTCCCTTTGTGGCCGCACTGGATATCATGATGATGTCGCCGCGATCTTGCTCACGCATACCCGGGATCACCAATTTCGAAAGGTAATGCGCAGCGAAAGCGTGGGTCGAAACGACCCGTTGTAACTCATCCGGATCGGTATCGGCTACGGAGAGTCCCCGGCTCGCAATTCCTGCATTATTGACGAGTATGCTCACGGAACCGAGATCGGCCTCAATGGCGGCGACCATCTCGCGATCTTCTTCATATTGATCGACGCTCGCGTAATACGCGCGGGCCACGCCGCCCGCACCTTCAATCGCGGCAACGGTTTTGCGGGCCGCCTCTTCGTCGCGCCGATAGTTAACCGCGATGCTTGCGCCGTCTTCCGCAAGCGCAAGTGAAATGGCTTGGCCAATACCACGTCCCCCGCCGGTAACTAGGGCGACTCGCCCTGAGAGTGACATCGGTTATTCCCCCTTAAAACTTGCGTCGCGTTTTTCAAAAAATGCGGATACTCCCTCCGCAAAATCCTTGGTGGAGCCGGCAGCAGCTTGCAACTGTGCCTCTAGATCAAGTTGTTGCTCGTAGCTATTGCTCCAGGTCGCCCAATAGGCCCGACGCATGAGCACCAAGGATCGCGGACCCTTGGCAAGTTGGTGTGCAATTTCCATTGCTCCATCCATTAGCGCGTCGTTATCCTCGAAGACGCGATTGACCAACCCCCATTCAAACGCCTTTTCAGCCGGCAGTCGCTCAGCTAATAACGAGAGCTCCATGGCCCTTCCCCAGCCCACCAAACGCGGCAACATGAAGCTCGCGCCGCCATCAGGGACCAAACCAATCCGTGCAAAAGCTTGAAGGAAATACGCATCCTGGGACGCGCAAACAATGTCGCCCATGATGGCAAAACTCATCCCAACCCCTGCCGCGGCGCCATTCACTGCCGTAACGATCGGCATCTCGAGATCGCGCAACGTTAGTAAAAGTGGGTGATACGTGTTTCGGAGGCTTGATCCAGCTGCTCTCGGCCGTTCTTCAGACGGCTTGTTGTCTGCGAGATTTGCACCCGCACAAAAACCACGACCAGCGCCTGTCAAAACTAGACATCGCGCACCGTTTGCTGGCTTTTGAATCTCAGCAACTGCCTGGGCCCACCCCTCAAGCATATCCGCGCCGATCGCATTCATGACTTCCGGATGGTTGAAACGTAGTAGCGCTACACCGTCTTCAAAGTCCAATGTCATTCTGTTCAACTCCAAGGTCGCCTCCCCACGTTCTGCTTGAAATCGATTTCCCATCAGGGGCTAGCCACCTTAACCTATCAACCATGAACGAACCATGGGAACCCGAGTACCGTCTGCAGCCGCTGGAAGTCGCGAGAATCATCTCAAATAACACAGAACTCGACGTCGACGACGCGGTGTTGCTTGGCGAAGGTTGGGACTTTTTTTCGTATCTAATCAACGAAACAGTTGTGTTTCGATTTCCCAAGCGGCGAGCGGAGGCGGAACGTCTCGTTCACGAAAAAGTGTTACTGGCAAAACTTGATCTCTCAACAGAAACACCACGATTCAACTTTTGGATAGAAACCCCCGACGGCTTTCACCTGCCCATTGCGGGTTATCCGTTGCTATCGGGTACGTCATTATTCGAATTATCGAAAGTCGACGTCGACCCCATCGTGATCGGCAATCAACTCGGTCAGGCGTTGCGAGAATTACATGCACAGACGTTGACTCCCGCCAGCTCACCCTTCGATCCAATACAAGGGCAGCTCCACCGTTCGTCAAAAGAATTGAAAAACATCGCCGACGTTATCGATCGGTCCCTTTTCGAGGCCTGTGGCGCATTGCTCACAAGCTACCAACCGCGACAACCTTCCGAACGCCCTGTTACAACACACGGCGATTTGCACGTTGATCATGTGCTGGTCGACAAACAGGGCGAATTGGTTGGCATTCTCGATTGGGCCGATGCGCATACGTCGAGTCGGTATATCGACTTCGCGGGTCTTTGGGCATGGGGCGGCGACGACCCTGTCATCGCGGCGTTCGGCAGCTACCAGTACGTCCCCACGCGTGCAGATTGGGCGCTGCTGCGTGCGCAAGCAATCATCGACACCATGGGATTGATCGATTTCGGCATCCGTAGCGAAGATTCCAATTTAGTTGCAACGGGCCAGAGCTGGCTTAGACATCGGCAAAGTGAAGGAGCACTGCAAGATCTCTACGCCGAGCCAGATTAGCTCGAAGCACCATGGGTGTTTTTTGCCACGAAGATTCGGCGACGTTTGTTTGAAATAACTTTTTCTTCCCGGAATAGCTAGGGAATAATCGCTTGATGGAAGCACCCGCACCCACATTGAAACTGGCAAGCCTAAAAGAGGCGAAAACGATCGCCAGTTTGTCACGCGATGAGATCGAAGCCGGACTCGGATGGCGTTGGCGTGTGGAGGCGATCACGGCGATGATCCGTGATCCGGATGCTATCGTCGTTTGTGCACACGTGCCGATGGACAACGACACCATCCAACATTTTGCCGGCTTTGGCATCATGCAGTTCGAGCTCGATCACGCGCATCTAAATCTACTCGCCGTGGCACCGAAGTACAGGCGCCAAGGCATCGCGCGTGAACTGCTCCAGTGGTTGGAAAAAACCGCGCTGGTCGCTGGCATTGATACCGTCACGCTCGAAGTCCGCGCCGTCAACGTGCCAGCGAGAGCGTTTTATCGAGATGCGGGTTACCAAGAAAACGAATATCTGCGCCGCTATTACCGAACACCAGACGGCAAGACCGAGGCGGCCTACCGCATGCGCCGCTCGCTGCGTCAAGGGCGATTTCGTCGCGCATAAATCGTATAGGGGCCACACTGTCTACGACGTTTGCAGGCCCGCTATAATGCGGTCTGGAATCGAACCGGTCTCAAGTTACCGTGGTACACAAACACGCAAGTCCCGAAATATCTCGTGATGAGTCTCCACTCGGCAGCGCGTTTCTTCTCATCTCGGTATTCGCCGTGGTCGAGGCCTTCGGTGGGTTGTTTGCGAACTCGCTGACGCTGCTAGCGGACGCTGGGCATATGCTGCTGGACGCGTCCGCACTCGGCCTGTCGTGGTTCGCGGTGCGTCTGTCCAGGCGTCAACATACCGAAACCCACTCCTATGGCTATCATCGCTCCCAAGTTCTTGCCGCGTTCGTCAACGCGCTATTGTTGGTCGCGCTATGTGGCTGGATTGTAGTTGAAGCCGTTTCAAGACTCGAAAGCCGACTGCAGATGTTGCCTCTACCCGCGCTTTTGATCGCAACGCTCGGCCTGGTAGTGAACCTAGCCGCTTTTCGAATGTTGCACGGCACCTCCGGTAACCTCAATGTGCGCAGTGCCGCACTTCATGTTCTTGGCGACCTTCTGGGTTCCTGTGCGGCTATAGCTGCCGCAGCGCTCGTCTGGCTGTTTGAATGGTATTTGGCAGATCCGATTCTCGCCCTCGTCGTGGTCGCAATTTTATTGCGCGGTGCATGGAAATTGCTGAGCGAATCAATCCATATCTTGCTTGAGGGCGTGCCCGATGATCTTGACCTCGATGTCATCCGGAATACGTTAACCGCCGGAGTCTCGGGCGTCCTGGAAGTTCACCACCTCCACGCATGGGCACTAACTAATGAACGCCCGATGGTGACACTTCATGCCACGGTCGACGAATTTACCGACGAATTCGCCGCGGTAGCATCCATCAAAGCTGTGCTCAACGAAAGTTTTGGCATCGACCATTCAACCATCCAAGTAGAACGCGGACCCTGTCTCGACGATTCGTAACAAGAGCGCTACTGATATTTGCTCTAAAATCATGAACCGCCCAGTTGACATCGATTACCGTCATTTGCCGAGCGCTGCGTGCCCTCTCTCATCGATGCAGGACTCGCGGTTATACATACGTTGGCCCTTAGGGGACGGTTAGTGCAACAGGTAAATGCGTTAACACCGATGGACACGCCATGTTTCCGGGGACGGTATTGGTGATGTGTTGACCGATGCTGACGTAAAGTGTGGGATCAACGCGCAAGAAAGCGGTGAAAACCTCGCCGTCGCCGGCACCATCGCGCCGGTGGTACTGTTACCACCAATAAGGCGTCCAACAAAGCTATGAACCATCGAACGCTGAGCGGCGAAAAATATGTGACCGAGCGCGGGCGTGTGGCCATAAAAAATGGGATCAAACAAAACTCCCGTTTATTACCGGCACGCGACGTCACCTTAAACCCGCACAAGCCGCCATGGCTGCGAGTGCGATTAGCCGGAAATGGACGTTTTGAGTCGGTGCGAGATACGGTCCGTAGCCAGCAACTCGCAACCGTTTGTGAAGAGTCCCACTGCCCCAACATCAGCGAGTGCTGGGGACATGGTACTGCCACCTTGATGCTCATGGGTGCTGTTTGCACGCGTGCGTGTCGTTTTTGCGCTGTCGACACGGGCAATCCTGGTGGATGGCTCGACGAAGACGAACCTTCGAAAGTTGCCGAGTCGGTGCGTCGTATGGATCTCTCCTACGTCGTACTCACGTCCGTCGATCGTGATGACTTGATGGATGGCGGAGCAGCGCACTTCGCGAAGTGCGTGCGCGCCGTCAAGGAACGATCGCCCGAAACCACTGTCGAGGTACTCACTCCCGACTTTCAAGGAGACGAACAAGCAATACGTACCGTAGTGGAATCAGGTATCTCTGTCTTTGCACAAAACCTGGAAACCGTTAAGCGCCTGACCTACGCGGTGCGCGATCCACGCGCAGGGTACGCTCAAACCTTAGCAGTCCTCGAATTTGCGGGGAAACTCGGCAGCGTGCGGACCAAAACCAGTTTAATGCTCGGTTTAGGCGAGCTCGAACAAGAAGTACGTCAGGCGTTAGCGGATCTTGCTAATTTAGGCGTTGACTTCCTTACGCTTGGTCAATACCTACAACCTACGCCTAACCACCTTCCCGTTGCCCGTTGGGTACATCCCGTCGAATTTGAACGTTATCGGCACTGGGCTCTGGAATTGGGGTTCAAAGGGGTTGCGGCAGGCCCCCTGGTTCGTTCCAGCTACCGCGCAGATCAGCTCGTTGCTGGCTTGGACTGACTCACGCGTAAAGGAATTCCTCCAGTCATCTCGATCTGGCGGCACAGCTGACAAACCTTCGAGCTAACCCCGTTATACTGAGGGGATGCTCGTTTTCGAAGACAATAACGACGCCATCCCCATTGAACTGGTCAGCTCTGAAACGCTCGAATCTTGGCGCTCAGCACAAAACGAAAACACGCTGGCGTGGATGGTTCGTACGCAATTTGAAGGCAAGGCCAACCAACACTTCTTCGTCCCAACAACGAACGGCCAGCCGGAGCGCGTAATCGCGGGTATTGGTGAACGGCCTTCGATCAACAGCATTGGTGATTTGCCAGTTATTCTGCCTGCTGGCCAATATCGTCTCGACGACGCCGCCAAGGCTGTCATCCTCGGTTGGGGCCTCGGCGCTTATCAGTTTGCTGCCTATAAGAATGTGCGCGCCTTACCTAAACTCTACGTGGGTGAAGATACCTCCGACGTAACAGGCGAGCTGCACGCCATTGCGCTTTGTCGAGATCTGATCAATACCCCTACCTCGGACATGCTTCCCCACCACCTGGAGGGCGCCGCTCGCAAACTGGCGACACGCCACAACGCGACTATTGAGGTTACGACAGGTGACGAACTGTTAGTCCGTGGATTGAACATTATTCATGCGGTAGGTCGTGCGAGTTCATCCGCTCCGCGCTTGATCGATATTCATTGGGGTGACACCTCGCAGCCCGCTATCACATTGGTCGGCAAAGGCGTGTGTTTCGACAGTGGCGGGTTGGACCTTAAATCACATAGCAACATGCGCCTGATGAAAAAAGATATGGGCGGCGCAGCGACCGTCCTCGGTCTCGCCGACCTGATCATGTCTCGTCGCCTCCCGCTTCGAGTGCGCGTATTGATTCCCGCAGTGGAAAACGCCGTCTCCGCCAACGCCTTCCGACCAGGCGACGTGCTGCATTCGTACTTAGGACTTACCGTAGAAATTGACAATACGGATGCCGAAGGCCGTCTAATATTATGCGATGCTCTCGCGTTAGCTGCAGAAGAAAACCCGACGATGATCATTGACTACGCAACCCTAACAGGAGCCGCGCGCTCAGCGCTCGGAACCGAGCTTCCCGCAATGTTCAGCAACTCAGACCGCTTGGCTGCAGCGGTGATCGACTCGGCGCTGTCTGCCGAAGATCCTGTTTGGCGTATGCCGTTGTATACCGACTACCGGGCATTGTTGAAAAGTGAAATCGCCGACATCGTTAACTCGGCCAATACGCCCTATGGTGGTGCGATTACAGCCGCGCTTTTTCTTGAGCGCTTCGTCGGCGAGGTTCCTTGGCTGCACTTTGACATCATGGGATGGAATCTGCGCAAACGACCGGCGCATCCCGAAGGTGGCGAAGCCATGGCGCTACGAGCCGTTTTCGAGTTTCTCCGCCGTCGATACGCGGGCGATTAATTCCCAGACTTGTATGGACATCTTTATTCACAATACCCGCACGCGGAAGAAGGAACGCTTCGAACCAGCATCGCAAAACGACGTGCGCATCTATGTGTGCGGCCCCACCGTCTACGACCGAGTGCATATCGGAAATGGACGACCCGCCGTTGTCTTCGACGTCCTGGTCCGAGTGTTACGGCTTTACTACAAGAACGTACGTTATGTCCGCAACATTACTGACATTGACGACAAGATCAATACAGCGGCCCGAGCTGCCACCGAACGCATCGCTGAGTTTACGGATCGCTTGGCAGCTGCCTATCAAAAAGATGTCGCTGCGTTGGGGGTGCTGGAGCCCACGGTTGAGCCTCGCGCTACAGGCCACATTCCCGAAATCATCGACATGATCAAACTGCTGGTCGAACGCGGACACGCCTACGAAGCCGAAGGGCACGTGCTTTTTGATGTTCAAAGCGACCCAGGCTATGGCAGCTTGTCACGACGTTCCTTGACCGACATGCTCGACGGCGCTCGCGTCGAAGTGGCACCGTATAAGCGGGATCCAAAGGACTTCGTTCTATGGAAGCCGTCGACTGACGACCTCCCAGGTTGGGGTAGTCCCTGGGGTCGGGGACGACCCGGATGGCATATTGAATGTTCCGCGATGATCCATAAACATCTTGGCCCCACTATCGACATCCACGGCGGTGGCAACGACCTAACGTTTCCGCATCACGAAAACGAACTTGCGCAAGGACGATGTGCCGGGGACCACGCCGATTATGTGCGTTACTGGATGCATAACGGAATGCTCACGATGGGGAGCGAAAAAATGTCGAAGAGCATCGGTAACATCGTCACCATCCACGAACTCCTCAAAACGCACGATGGCGAGGTACTGCGTTACGCCCTGCTCTCAGGCCAGTACCGTCAGAGCCTAGTGTGGGAAGAACGGTTGCTAGAGCAAGCTCGGTCGAGTCTTGACACACTGTATCAAGCCCTGCGCACAGCGACCGCTAATAGCCTAAATACGGCTCGGTTCTACGCCAATTCACCCGCATCCGAATTTCCCGATGCAGTGCTCGAAGCGCTAGCCGATGATTTGAACACCCCCGTGGCTCTTGCTGCGCTGCATGCACTCGCAGGCAAAATTCACGGTGCTGATAGCGAAACGGAAAAGTCCAATCTTCGAGAACAATTACTCGCCGGCGGTTGGCTAATGGGCATCCTGAGTACCCCGGTAGAGCAATACTTTCAGACTGACGCTGCCCTTGATAATACCTCGATCCAGGCGCTCATCGATGAACGCCAAGCCGCCCGTACAGCGAAAGATTTTGCCCGAGCAGACCAAATACGCGATCAGCTAATGGCAAGCGGGATTGAACTGGAAGACACGGTCGAGGGTACTCGCTGGAGAACATTTTAAGCATTATCGCCGCGCTTCGATTCTAATTTTTCTGGTACGCACTAGCCTACCCCCGTATATTGCGGCGCGAGCGTAACTATGTGTGCGCTGAAACCAATTGTTTCGAGTGAACGGGAAGTCGGTGCGATTCCGACACTGTCCCCGCAACGGTAAAGTAGATCAAAGCATCGCGTGTCGGCTAATAGCGACGCTGCAAGCCACTGGCTTAATCCTGCTGGTAAGGCGCGAGCGCTATTTCAAAAGAAACGTCTACCAAGTCCGGAGACCGGCTCGAACCGTATCCATCTGCCATTCGCGGAGTGACGAAGGAGGATTGTTCCAATGTGTTTAACTTCTTTTCGGCGCCTACGGGTTGTCACAATTTCAACCTTCTTTTGCGGTTTCTGTGCCTTCGCAGACGAAGAAATCATTACCGAAATAATTGTGAGTGCAAGCCGACTAGAAACCACCGAACAGCCGGTCCACGTACTTGAGATCGACGACCAGACAGGACCTCTCATGGCTGTGGACCTACTTCGCGGGATATCAAGCGTCGCTGTTTCTCAATCGGGCAACCGGGGTTCTTTAACACAATTACGTCTTCGCGGAGCGGAGGCAAATCATGTCATGGTATTAATCGATGGCGTGCAGGCAAACGACCCTGCCATCGGATCGGAATTCAATTTTGGCACTCTCCACGGTATCGGTATCAGGCGTATTGAGGTCCTGAATGGCCCGCAGAGTGCAGTGCATGGAGCTAACGCACTAGCCGGCATTATCTTTATAGACACGACCCCCGACGCCGACCGCACTTCTGCGTATCTTGGGATAGGAACGGAACAAACCATCACTTCCTCTATCGACTTCGCACGAGTTAAACCCGGTGGGCACATCAGCACTTCAATCGCGAGCACCAAAAGCGATGGAACCAACGTTTCACTATTTGGTAACGAAAACGACGCGTTTAAGAACAACAACTTTAATTTCAACGCCAAACGCTCGGTTGCTGACTGGACGGTAAAAATGACCTCTCGGTTAACTCGGACATGGGCCGACTTCGATCCAACACCCTATCCGGCATTCGTTCCCGTCGACGGCGATCTGCGCAACAATACAGACCAGAGATTAATTGGTGTATCCGGGGCTTGGAGTGGTTCGGACTACTGGACACCCACAGTTCACCTCGCAAATACCCGCGCACGGTTAAGTAATGTCTCCGATGGATCCGTTACTGACAGCAGTATAGGCAAGCGGCGTAACATTACGTTCTCCAACAACTTTAGC
Source organism: Pseudomonadales bacterium (assembly GCA_046582115.1). Classification (GTDB taxonomy): domain Bacteria; phylum Pseudomonadota; class Gammaproteobacteria; order Pseudomonadales; family Azotimanducaceae; genus UBA11889. Next base: position 24,359 of record JAYGFA010000047.1, read on the forward strand.
TTTTGGAATGGCCAGCGGCTGAACGTAACAGTGGGACATCAGACGGAAGAATTACTTCGGCACGGCGTCCCGAGTGCGTACGGTGACCCTAACCAAAGTCAACAAACCCGGTCATTCAATATCGCCGCTGAATATCTCTATACCTGGCAGCCCGTCGCAGCATCATTTTCGATTAGGCACGATCAAAACAGTTTGTTCGAGGATGCTACGACTTTTGGCATCGGTGGTAGTGTTCTTCTTCGATCTACAAAGTGGTTCGCTCGAATCGCTTCGGGAATCAAGAATCCATCCTTTACGGAACGTTTCGGCTACACGCCTGACACGTTCGTCGGCAACCCTGATCTAACGCCCGAATCATCGGTAGAGTTTCAGGTAGGCGTACGGCGATCTTGGCGCGATTTAAATCTTTCGCTTGTATATTTCGACGCTAACCTCAGGGACGAAATCGACGGGTTTTTTTACGACTCCATCAACATGGGTTTCACGGCTAGGAATATCAGTGGCACGAGTCATCGATCCGGCACCGAAGCAACCGTCGAGATACAAAGAGGATCACATTCATTGGACGCGAATTACAGCGTAATCAATAGCACTGAATCTGGACGTCGTGAAGTACGCCGACCACGAACCCTTGGCCGGATAAATTATACGTTCCGTGTCGGCAACCGTTGGCGTCTAGCGGCTGTGTTCACGCATACCGGGAGTCAAATCGACATTGATTACTCTACCTACCCCGGAACCCGTCGGCGACTTGATCCCTACCAACTGGTAAATATGGGTGCGACCTTTCACGTGAGTCCCCATCTTCACCTCCAACTTTTCGTGGAAAACCTATTCAACGCAAAATCACAAGACGTATTCGGTTATCGTAGCCCAGGTACCGCGATACATGGCGGGATCCGCGCATCATTATAAATAGCGACTCAATCGGCCTGCACGTGGGGGCAATGTGGGATGAAAGTATCGTTCCAACGCTCCACGAATACATTCGTATACCAAATAAGTCTCCAGCTTTTGATCGAGACTGGGAAAAACACGGTTACATGGACGATGCCGCAAATCTACTCGTCGACTGGGTCGCCCAAACGGACATTACAGGATTAATGCACCGCGTGGTTCGCTTGGAAGGACGCACGCCCCTCATCCTCATCGAGATCCCAGGCGAATGTGGCAACGTCTTAATGTACGGGCACTTTGACAAACAACCCGAATTCAGCGGTTGGGTGGAGGGGCTTGGTCCATGGACTCCAATCGAAAAAGACGGTCGGCTGTACGGACGAGGCGGCGCCGACGATGGCTACGCGATCTTCGCTAGCCTTGCGGCGATTAGTGCGTTACAAGCCCAGAACCTTCCGCACCCTCGGTGTCTGATCCTCGTTGAAAGCTGTGAAGAAAGTGGTAGTTACGATCTTCCCAGCTATATCGACCATTTGAAGGACGAGATCGGTGAACCCGAACTGGTCATTTGCTTGGACGCGGAATGTGGAAATTACGATCAACTTTGGTTGACGACGTCGTTACGCGGGACATTGAGCGGAACGCTTAACGTTGAAGTACTTTCCGAGGGCGTACATTCCGGTGCAGCAGGAGGGATTGTACCGTCGAGTTTTCGGCTACTCCGCCAGTTACTCGACCGGGTTGAGAATGCGGTCTCGGGAAAACTACTCGACTTTCTTCAGGTCCCGATTAGTGCCGATGTTCGCGCGCAAGCTAACCGAGTCGCCTCGGTCCTCGGACCCACCGTACTCGATCGTTTCCCCTGGTCGGGTAAAACCCGACCTACGACTAACTCGTCAAGCGAATTGGTCTTAGCCAATACCTGGGGGAGTAGCATGGCAGTCGTGGGTCTCGCGGGAGCTCCAGACCCCTCAAACGCCGGTAATACATTGCGGCCTTCAACAGCGGCAAAACTTGTCTTCCGTCTACCCCCATCACTGGACGCGAACGAAGCCGCGAATCGGGTCAAATCAGTGTTCGAAAAGGATCCGCCACAAGGCGCCACCGTGTCCTTCGACCTCGAGAGTCCACAAACTGGGTGGTATGCGAAAAGTCTGTCCCCAACCCTATTGGCCTCGCTCGAACGGAGTTCGAAAACTTTTTTTGGGGCCCCGATGATGACCATGGGGACAGGTGGGACAATCCCATTTATGAAAATGCTGGGGGATCGATTTCCCTCGTGTCAGTTCTTCGTGACGGGTGTTCTCGGCCCACATTCCAATGCCCATGGACCGAATGAATTTCTCCACATCGACACTGGAAAACGCGTGACGTGCTGCGTCGCCGAGGTTCTAGCCGACCGAGCATTGACACCGTAACCTGTTTGAAGCGCGGCCATTCGTCGCAGCTCCCTAATATCCACTAAGCCAAGTGCGCTCTCAACTTGCTATGGCGTCCAAATTGAGCCTCGAGAAACGACATCTGGTCCCCGAGAATTCGTCCGCTGTTGGTCAACGCAAGATACTCAGCGACATTCGGCACATAGGGTAAGGCAAGTATTTCCATCCCGCATTCGTGCGGTAACCGGCTACCTTTGAAGTGATTGCACCGCTTGCACGCAGCCAGCACATTATCCCAACGATCATCGCCACCTCGAGATTTGGGCACGACATGGTCACGCGTGAGTTTTGAATCAGGGAAAGACCCGCCACAGTACAAACACAGATTGTGATCACGGGCAAAAAGGGCTTTATTTGTCATCGGTGGCCCGCTTCGATCAACCGCAACGACACGGCCGTTGCACGCGATAATGCTGTGCACTTCCAGCGATGTCTGGCTACCGTCGCGGCGGGAATGCCCGCCCCGAATCCTCAATATGGACTTTCCATGGGTCCACACGACCAGTCGGCGCACATATAGACACACCGCGTCCTGCCAGCTCACCCAATCAACTGGCTGTCCCCCCACATTAAGCCGGAGGATTCGCGGGACACGATCGAAGTCGTCCAACGTCGCTAACATAAATCTATCCTTCCACCCGCCGCGTATCATGACCAATCGCGAAAAGCTGTCAACTCGCTCCTGCACGATGACTTTATAGGTTGCGCAGCTTGAGCGGAGAGCTACGTTAATGCATCCCTAGGTATCCGCCCCGGATCGCCGGTTCACCCGCCGTGTTATATGCCGTAAACCACACGTGACTGTCTGCTGACCCATTGACTTCAAGCGTAACGGTACCCGGCATCAAAACCATGGCACTGAAGCGACAAGCGTATCGCTTGACCCGGTGGGCATTGCCATCGAGTAGGTTGTTCACAAGGCAAGAGATAGCGAGCGCAAGCGTCGCCGTGCCGTGGAGAATGATGTCGGGCAGGCCCGCGGCTCGTGCGATTTCGCGGTCCGTATGGATCGGGTTGTAGATCCGCGCGCACTCAGTATATACGTGCGCGGCTTGGGCACTTACCGGGATGACAAACCGCTGACCGGTTTCGGTGCCGGGCGGGATTTCGGGTAGCATAGGTGCGCGCTCGATCTCCCTGTCTCCACCAATAACGCTCACCCCGCGAGATAGTCCGCCCTGGTGGGTGGACACGATCAGATTCGATTCTTCATCTCTGGTTTCGAGCCGCATCATCTGAAATGCCCCTGCTTTGCGCTGCTCCACCGATGTAATTGTGGCGCGCGTATAAAGGGATTCGTTTGGACGGATCGGACGGTGGATAAGGACATCGTGGGAAGCATGCACCCCCGAACGCGCTTCTTCCGGCGTCATGCTTTCTGAGCCCTCGACACGTTGCGCATCGAGGACAACCGGCCACTCGGGACACACAGAAAAAACCGGGTGCACAGTAAGTTCCTGCGTCGTGTCGTAGTAGTTGGCAGATATCTCTCCGATGCCCGCCGCGTAGGACATCAACCAGCGTTTTTCTGCCACGTGGCGAAAACGCTTAGTGGACTTTCCCACGGTCGAAGAATTCATCGGCACGGAACGGCTCCTGCTTTTTGACAGATCATAAACGAATAGGCACAGTCACCCGCCATGATCTGGCGACGGTCCACGGCGTGTCTGATTGCGTTCCTATTGCTCGGAGGCTGTGTTTCTACCATACCCGTAGTTGAAACTCCGTTGCCCGTTACCGCCAAAGACAACTGGTTCTGCGACATGGGGGTCGAGAATCAGACCTGGGAGTGCGTCAAAAACTACGTTCCAAGTGGATCAAAGAAACGGCTGACGCGCTCCTCACCTGCGCCAGATAGGACGATTCCAAATACGCCGGTGACACCGGTTAAAGATAGCAACACCTCTGTAGGAACCCGCTCTCGCGAACTTAGTAACGGGCTGCCACTTTACCTACGCCTTGCTTTTATGTCGGGCCAATCTGTCGATCTCGTCGACCTTCCGCCCGACTATTTCGCCGTGCAGTTGTTTGCTGTATCCAACAAGGACGCGCTCGAAAAATTCGTACGCGAGCAGAAGCTCCGGGGCCTATCGGCCACGCGTATTGCGCGAGGTGACCAACTATTTTTCGTGTTGCTGCTTGGTATTTACTCTGATGAAAGCACTGCCCGATTGGCCGCGGCCAACATGCCCGATAGCCTCAACAACCTGACGCCATGGGTTCGGCGGCTCGGTTCTCTACAAGACGCTATGCGTCGTGGGGATGATCTCATGGGTACGCCACATATTTAGACGGCGCGATACACAGCCGACAATAGTTACGTCCCGATGTCCGCGTCGTCGTCGACGGGAATAAAGAGGCACGTTCTCGACTTGCCATCCACCGCAGCACTCTTGTGGCCCCGCCCGGTGGTGTCCTCCGCGAGCAGAATCTCGCCCGGACCGAGTCGCCGTGCCGTGCCATCACCCACCGTGATGTCCACCGACCCAGTTAAATTCACCACAAGCTGTCGCCGCGGCGCGTTGTGAAAATCAAGGTCATAGGTCGCGTCGACTTCCCGAAACATTACCCCACTGCCCCGAATCAACCTGGAAATTCGACCTCCCAAGCCGCGATCTTCTAACGCAATAGCCACATCTTCAAAATGCGACTCACCATCCTCACCGGTAAAGACGCGGACTACGTACACGACGTGTGGATCCTGCTCGCTTCTATGTCACGCATACAAAAAGCGAGGTGTTTAGGTCTGCGAAATCTAGTCATATCGTTAAAGCAATCGCCAGAATTAAAGCACCTCGAGAATCGCCTCGGCTTTACTTACTTCTAATTGACCGGGATCCTCGACCGCTAAATTCGAGACAACACAGTCATCAACGACCATGGCATAGCGCTGTGATCGGGTTCCAAGACCAAAGCCGCTGCCATCCATCTCCAGACCAAGCGCCTTGGTAAAATCTCCATTACCGTCGCCTACCATGGTGATGGCTTCGGCATTCCTATCGTCACCCCACGCGCCCATTACGAAGGCGTCGTTGACGGCGATACAAACGATGTCATCAACCCCCTTCGACCGAATCGCATCCGCATTGTCCACGTAACCAGGCAGGTGTGCCTGTGAACACGTCGGTGTAAACGCACCTGGGACCGCAAAAACGACGACTTTCTTGCCGCCAAACAATTCGGCGGTCGTGACCGGCGTTGGTCGTCCATCTCGCATCGTATGCATCGTTGCTTCGGGGAGCTTATCCCCTTCCTCAATCGCCATATAAATTCCTTTCAAATCTTACTCGATCACTTGAAGTCTGCGGTGTTCGTCGCTTTGGTTCAACCAACCGATAGCAAGACACCGATTCAAAGATCCCGTCTCGCCGCAACCCCGGTCCTCACCCAGATGGGATGCTCAATCAAATTCAGCTAATGTGACGGCGTGGCGCGTTCCCGAGAAACACGAGCGATTCTCTTCGGATTGGCCGCGGTCGCTCTGTGGTCCACCGTTGCAACGGCTTTCAAACTCGGTCTCGCGTTCCTCACGCCAATTCAAATGTTATGGCTTGGCAGCGTTTTCTCCTTGGGGTTCTTCGCCCTCACGAGACTGTTCATCGCACCCACGCCGATGACCGGAGCCGTCTACCTTCGCGCCGGCCTGTTGGGATTAGTCAACCCGCTGGCGTATTACTTGATTCTGTTCGAAGCCTACAATCGGTTACCCGCGCAGATCGCGCAACCGCTGAACTACACCTGGGGGATAACCCTCGCCATTCTCGCTATCCCTTTACTTAAGCAGCGCTTATCGTCAAAGGCGTTGCTTGGGATAAGCATTAGTTATGTTGGCGTGGTCATTCTCGTAACACAGGGCGCCAGCGTCGGGTTTGATACCTTCGACGTGGGCGGAATCACGCTCGCGCTGTTCAGCACATTGCTGTGGTCGCTCTACTGGCTCGCGACCATCCGACTGGACCGTCATCCCGCGTCGCTCATGCTGACCGGATTTGCAGTCGCCACACCTATCATCGGATTGATTTGTTGGTTCACCGATGGCTTCCCACCATTGACGCCCCAAACACTGTCAGTTGGGGCCTGGGTTGGTCTGTTCGAAATGGGGGTCACCTTTCTTCTATGGCAGAAGGCGCTATCTCTTACTCGACACGTCGCAAAAATCAGTCAGCTCATTTTTCTCTCGCCATTTATTTCGCTGTTGTTGATCGATCAAATATTGGGAGAAACCGTCCACCCTAGTGCAATCATTTCTCTCGGACTGATTGTCCTAGGGGTCGTATTGGTTAATAAACCTACTATCGCGCGGTGAAAGCAGGTCGATTTTTCATGTTGGTGATCTAAATCAAACCATTCAGTTGGTTCAGATTACCGAACCGGCCAGGATCAAGGTCTTTATCGGCCAAGGCCGGATGATCGACGGGGTACCGATGCGCTCGATAGATGCTGACAGTGGCCTCTCCCCTCGAGTTGTTGTTTAGAAAGGGGTTAATCCATTCCCAAACAACCTCATGGCCGCGATTCACTTCAAACAATCGCCCACTGGTACCCTCGCAAACCAAAACATTTCCTGATTCTAGGCGGGTCGCCCCAGAGATATGCCCGCTGAAGAATTGATGCGAAGGGATCCCATGATAATCCCATACGACCTCCGAGTTACTTGGGTTAATTTCAATGACTCGTGAACTTGAATCTCCATTATCAAAAACTTGAATGTTGCCATGCTTGACCCATGTGGCATCGTGTTGGCCGTGCGTTTGGGTGTACTTGAAGCCAATTTCTCCGGTTTTGTTATCGATCACGCAGACCCGATCGTTGTGACGGGCCGAAAACACGATGTCACCTTCGGAGTTCACGTCGATCGAGTTAATATGAGTCCATTCCCAACGGCGGACCGTAGCGAAAATAGGATCTCGGACAGGATCAAGCAGTTTCCACGTATGAATACGACGCACTTCGTTTTGGGCCTGATCAATTTCAACCAAATCGTCGCCGAGCAGCCGGGGCACCCTCTCTCGAGGCATTTTTCGCCCGCCACGGACCCCACGATGGAATTCTTCAGGTAATTCCACCCACTCGGGGACCATCGTGTTGCCATTAGGGAATCGGTAAAAGTCATGGTGTTGAAATTTATTGACGTACTCCCAAACGAGGTTGCCATCCCAATCGACCTCAACCAGCGTCGTGTGGTACCCGCCCAAGCGCGTGACATGTTGTTCGAGCGGTGGTGGCGCTTTAGTGGGTTCGTCTTTTGGCGGTTTAGGCGCATTGATATCCGAACCGGTCATCAGCAGATTGCCATTGTCGAGCAAGCGCCCGTACCCGGGTTTGATATGGCTAAAGGTCCAGCGGTGCACTACCTGTCCGTCAATATTGATAAGGTAGGTCGCCGTATCGCCATGAGGCGTCATTACCGTATACCCTTTCGTCGAAAGTCCCGGCCGATGAAACGTCAGTCCCGTGGGGCGGTTGACAGACCATCCCATCGTTAATAGTCCCTAGGGGAGGTCATCGGTTACCCCAAGATCGACCATCGTTTTCTTGAACCACTCAATGACTTCTGGGTGGTACGGAATACCTTCTGCGCGGCGGTCTAGCTCCGCCTCATGTTCAGGGATGCCCGGATAGACCACGCGCGATTCACCGGGCGCGGGCTTACAGTCGAGCAACGCACGCAAGTAGTCGTCCATGTCTTTCTTGAAGATAGCCACGTCGCAGAATGCACTCACGTCGTACGCCATAAAATAGTGCGACGTGCCTTGACGCCGAAAGGGTCCACCGCCCGTGCCCGTCAACACGCCACACAGAATTTCGACCAGCATCGCCAACCCAAAGCCCTTATGGGAGCCGATCTCCCGCGTACCACCGAGCGGAAGCATCATGAACCCTTCGAGTACCGGGGATTCTTCCATCACGGGAGCACCGTCAGCATCGCTAATCCACCCTGGTGCAACGTTGCCATCGACGCGTTGCAACAATTGAATTTTATTCGCGGCAATCGAACTCATGGACGCATCAAATATAAAGGGCACTTCGGTATTGGAAGGTGCCGCGATTCCAATCGGATTGAGCCCCAGAAGTCGCTCGGCACCCTGCGTCGGGGTGACCAATAAACCGCCCGTGGTCATAGAGATGCCAACCATGTCGTGATCCAAAGCCAAATGCGCGTAATACGCTGACGGGCCGTAATGTTGACCGTTATATGCCGTTACAACAGCAACTCCAGTTTCCTTCGCACGTTTGCAGGCTTCCTCCATGAACACGCGACTTTGTGCAATCCCCAGCCCATTATCACAATCGTATGAAATCGCGCCCACGGTATCGCGTTCGCGACGCGCCAAAGGCGACGGATTGATCTTTTCGGCACGAAACCCCGCGACGTACGCTCGCATCATGTTGGAAACGCCGTGGGAATCAATGCCTCTTATATCGGCATAGAGCAAGACATCGGCGGAGGCTTCCGCTTCCGCCTCCGGCATATCGAACGCCTTAAAAATATCCTCGACCGCCTGGCGCATGACGGCCTGATCCACCCGGACAGCGATATCGTCGGGCACCTTGAAACGTTCCAGCATAACTACCTCTCCTTTTCGACCGAACAAGGTAACAGATCAATAACTGAGGCGCGCATAATCAGCCCTCAGAGAGACCTTTCTAGCTCGGTAGTGATGTACGGAAACGGGAACACGTCGATCCCTCTCGATTCGACAAATGCGGCCTGGTTGCTGAGACGCACGCCTCCCGAGGGCTGGCCCGCGGACGGCGACTTTACCTGGGTCAGGAAGGACCAGCACGTGCCCCACCGTGGGCAAGCGCTGACACAAACGCTCTACCTCTCGTTGGACCCATACCAGTGGGGACGCCGCCGCAGCGGTACCGAAACCCCCGGAGATGTATGTCATGGCCGCACCGTATCCCAGGTGATCGCCAGCCGCTCGGCTGAATACCGCGAGGGCGACATCATCTTCAATACCAACGGCTGGCAGCGTTTCGGCCTGGTTGGAGCAGAAGTAGATGTTTTCGGATACATGTTCCCGCGAGTTCTGGATGCTAACGCAGCACCGATATCCACCGCGGTGGGTATCCTGGGCATGCTTGGTTTGACGGCTTATTCAGGAATCTACATCCAATGCGAGCCAAGACCAGGCGAAACGGTCGTGGTTTCAGCCGCGTCCGGCGGTGTTGGTCAAGCCGCTGGCCAGATCGCCCGAATCATGGGATGTCGCGTGGTTGGTATTGCGGGCCGAGAATCCAAGTGCCAGTTCGTTACCGACGAGCTGGGTTTCGACGCGTGTGTTTCGCACCGTTCTCCGAGCTACACCGAAGACCTTAGCAAGGCGTGTCCCGACGGCATCGACGCGTACTTCGAAAATGTCGGCGGCGGCGTGTATGAAGGTGTATTACCACTGCTCAATCGGGGATCACGTATTACTCTGTGCGGCATGATCTCCCACTACGGTGACACCAAACCTGAAAACGCTTCCGAACGATGGCAAGCAACAGGAGCACCCTTCTTCCAAAAGCAAAATGTGACAGTCCATCCCCTTTTCGTACGAAATTTTGTCAACACGTACCAGGCCATTTTCCTTGAAACCATGGCGGGTTGGATTAAAGACGGATTAATACGTTATCGGGAGGACCTTTGGGACAGCCTCGAAAACGCCCCCGAGGCGTTCGCGGCTATGCTGAAGGGAATGAATTTTGGGAAAACGTTGGTGAGGGCTGCGCCCGACCCAACGTCTAACCAGCGAATCGAGACGGGACGTTCAAACGGCAATGTTCTCGCGACCTAATGCGGCCGAAACCGCCTACAAATTATCGAGCCAGGCGTTGATTGCCGTGCCAATTTCCGACGGCGAATCTTCCTGTATAAAGTGACTTCCGCGTACAGTCACTTCGTGCTGATTCGGCCAACGTCGACAAAATTCTCGCTGTTCCCCGGTCAGCAGCGCCCCTGGTTCCGCGTTGATAAATAACTTCGGTACCTCCGACACCCCGAGCCATTCGGCGTAGTTTTCGACGACACCCGTAACATCCGCTGGCTCACCTTCAATCGGGATCTGCCGCGGCCAGGTCAGAGTCGGTCGACGTCCCTCGCCCGGCTCTGTGAAGGGACGCCGATATACCTCCATCTCTGCCTCGGTAAGGTCACGCAGTACCGATCCCGGTAACACCCGCTCCACAAAGAGGTTGTTGTCCAACACCATCTCTTCACCCGCTTCTGAACGAAACCCCCGGAAAATACCGCGGGCCGCGTCCGGAAATTCATCCCATGTCAGCGGGCGGACAATCGCCTCCATGTAACATATTCCGCGTACGGCTTGCGGGTGGCGTTGTGCCCAGTCAAATCCAAGCGCCGATCCCCAATCGTGGACAACCATTACCACATCATCGCCCACCCCAAGCGTGGCGAGTGCCCTATCGAAAAATCGCCGCTGGTCGGCGTAGGTGTACGAATCGGGACCTGAATCAATCAGCTTGTCAGAATCACCCATGCCAATGAGATCCAACGCAATGCATCGGCCCCGGTTCGCGACCAGGGGCATCACGTTTCGCCACAGATAACTCGACGTAGGATTACCGTGTTGAAAGACGATGGGCGACCCCTCACCCAATTCGACGTACGCCATACGCCGATCATCGACCTCGACGAAACACTTCGGATGTTCCTCGGCTGACACCATCACAATTCCTCTTATACGTTCTTAACCCGGCGTACGTTAAGCCCATCGTAATAGCCCCGAGACAGGGGGGACAACTGAAGAAACTGAGATACACGCAACGTACCTGAAAAACTGCGCCGCTCTTTACCTTGCGCCTCGGCCCTGTGGATGCATGAATACGGTATCGGCAAGCTGGGAGAAAAGACAATGGCGTCACGAACAGTACTTGTGACGGGAGCGGCTCGTGGTATCGGCAAAGGTATTGCCATCGCGTTTCTCCGTGCCGGACACCGAGTCATGATCGCCGACCTCGGCGCAAGCCCTGATTGGAACTACGATTTGGCCAGCGATCACGCCATGAAAGAAACCCTTGATGACCTTTCTTCTCTTGGCGAGGTCGACAGCGTGACCGTGGACGTTACCCAGGAAGCGTCGTGCCAACAAGCGATTGAACAGACATTAAGGACGTTCGGACAAGTCGATGTCCTCGTCAACAACGCCGGCGTCGTCGATAGTGGTCCAATCGAAAGCTTCAGTGAGGCCACGTGGGACCGGATCTTCGCCGTCAATGTTAAAGGGATTTTTCTGATGTCGAAAACGGCATTGCCCGCTCTAAAAGCGTCATCCGATGCAGCGATCGTGAGCACCGCGTCTATCGCTGGCAAACGCGGCTCAGCAAATCTTGCGGCGTATTGTGCATCTAAATTCGCGGCTGTGGGATTGACCCAATCGATGGCCCAGGAGTTCGCTCCATTCGGCATTCGCGTCAACGCGATTTGCCCAGGCGTGGTGGGAACCGCGATGTGGCTTGATCACCTCATGGCAAATCAAGGCACAGCGGCCTTCGACAATCGCATGGCCGACATGATGCCGCTCGGTCGACCCCAAACCGCCGACGATATGGGACAAGCAGCCGTATACCTAGCGACCGCTCCAAACGTAACGGGTATTTCGCTCAACGTGGCCGGCGGTTTCGAGATGAATTAAGGCTTAACAACAGTCATGCGTTTCGTCCGCGACCCGCTGTTTGTTTTTATCGTTATCGGCATCCTGTTGTTCGCCGTTGATTCACTACGTCAACGAGAGTTGACCGACCGGAATATCGTCGTCAGTAAAAATGATATTCAGCGACTTCACGATCAATGGCTATCGCAGATGGGCACTGAACCAACTCCCGCGGAACTCGACGGCTTAATTGACAGTCACGTCCGCGAAGAAATGTTCGTCCGCGAGGCACGGAAACTGGGACTAGAACACGGTGATGTCATTATTCGCCGGCGCCTCGCGCAAAAACTGCAGTTCGTCGTGGAAGATCGCGCACTACTTGAACCACCGAGCGATACGGCATTACGTGGCTATTTTGACCGCCATCAGCAACGCTACCAAGTGGCTGAGCGATTGACGTTTTCTCACGTTTTTTTCAGCCCCGAACGTCGAGACGACGCTACCAAAGATGCAGCAGAGCTGCTTGGGTCGATCAATGATGGCAACTGGCGCGAACTCGGCGACAGCTTCATGTTGCGGCGCACCTATACTCAAGCAACTCCTACAGAAATCCGCCGTGATTTTGGTTCGCGCTTTATGACTTCACTATCTCTGCTGCCGGTAGGAACCTGGCAGGGACCCGTCGTATCCGGCTATGGCCAACATCTGGTGAAGCTGACCCAGCGTCATCCTGTCCGCGAATCTACGTTCCACGAGGCGATCGATAGAGTCCGAAACGATTTCAACCTCGAACGCCGTAACGAGGCAAACGCGACCGAACTGAACACCATGCGGGAAAACTACCGTATTCGAATCGAGCGATGAACCGCCTTATCCTAATCGTGTTCTGTTTCTGCGCCGGATCGACCCTGGCGCACGAAGTGCGACCCGCGTACCTCGAAATAAACGCCGCCGGCGAGAATGCGTATCGGGTGGTCTGGAAACAACCTTTACTTAATGGGCGGCCTTTGTCGTTGCAACCCGACTTCCCTAACGACTGCGTCCGCTCCTCTACACGAATTGAAGCTCTTGGAGCAGAAGCTCTTATCGAACGCCTTGAACTTCAATGTGCTTCTTCGCTCGAGGGCCGTACGGTGGGAGTCTCCGGACTGACTAAAACACTCACCGATGTCCTGATTCGGGCACAACTTGGCAACGGCGTCACGACGATTCTGCTCCGCCCAGAGTCACCAACCACGGTACTTGTCACCGACCGGTCCGCGCCTTTAACAAGCTACCTGCGGCTCGGTGTCGAACATCTCTTGTTCGGAATAGACCATGTGCTCTTTGTGATCGGACTGATGTTTTTCTTGGACCGAATTGCCCCGCTGGTTAAAACCATCACCGCCTTTACACTAGCTCATAGTTTGACGCTGGGGATCTCAGCGATTGGTCTCGTCCGAGTACCCCAAGCGCCAATCGAAGCTATTATTGCCCTATCCATTCTGTTTTTGGCAGTGGAAAAGCTTCGCGGTACCCCCGATAACCTCGCTGTGCGGCACACCTGGTTGATCGCTTTCGTTTTTGGCCTACTGCACGGTTTTGGCTTTGCTGGCGCCCTCAACGATATTGGACTCCCGCGTGAGAACCTGTTGCTTTCTCTACTCCTGTTCAATCTTGGGGTGGAGCTTGGGCAACTGGTGGTGGTCGGTGCAGCATTGCTGGTTGCACAGGCCGCCGCCCGTTGGTTCAGTCCAACGCCAAGGATTGTCTGGCAAGCACCCGTCTACGGGATTGGTGCGATCGCTTCGTTTTGGTTCATTTCGAGGACGGCAAGCATTGTCTTCGCTTAACTTCGGCTATTCGCCGGGTTCCCCACCGGAGAATTCACGGGTGAAACGACGGCGCCCATGACGCTTAGCGCCGTTTTTACTTTTCATTCGAACTCCTAACGCAACACGGCCAACCTACGTGCCACTTCATCCATAGGGGGGTGCCAACCCTGAGCAGGTGCACTGCCCAATCGTTTGCTTTGACAGGTTACGATGACGATCGAAAACAACATGGGGCCCGCCAACATGAGCTTCGCCATCTCACGCATTCGCGCAAAAGACCGAAATTTCAACTCGGCCCATACCGAAATTTCAAACAATTCAAACGCTGCGCTTGAGCCCGCATCTCTTTGGGGTGCATTTCATGGATTATTTGGTCTCGCGTCCAATGAATTAGTCGTTGTCAGTGTCAGCGCTACAGAAAACGTACACACAAATTTATTGGCTCTCGATAGTGTCGCACAATGTGAGTCGCTCCAACTTGAACCCACCGTTCGACCAGTCACCGAAGAACCCGTCTCGCGCGAAGGACTCTACGTTTTTCGGTTCTTTGATGTCGCTCACAAAGATGTCGAGGAAATCGCTGAACTTTCCCGCGTTGCTTGGGAGAGTTTTGAACACGTCGACGCATACTCGGCAGAACCGCAGGGGCTTTTTTGTCAAACAGACCGATCCCAAGAACGCGGCCGTATGCTTCTCGTTACCTGGTACGACGGGTTCAATTCTTGGCAAGCATCGAGAAATCCCGCGCCCGAAGCGCGCGAGAATTTCCAACGCCGGCACCGACTCACCAACGGGACGGTGGCGTACGCCACACGACTCATCGTGTCGTGAAAACCGAACAGGCACTCTTTGCAAACGATACCTTCTATCTCATATTCACGAGCAAGAATTTCGAAGCAATGGATCGGCTATGGGCGATTAAACATCCGATACTCTGCATCCATCCCGGCTGGCCTGCTCTTACCGAACGCAAAGATGTCATGGAGAGTTGGAAACGAATCCTCGAGAACCCGGGTCAGCCCGGGATGGACTTTTATAATGCCAGCGCGCTTGTGGTCGGCGATATTGTCCTTGTGACCTGTTACGAGGAATTATCTGACAGCGTGATGGTCGCGACCAACGGGTTTGTTAAAGAACGGGGCGAGATCAAGCTCTTTCACCATCATGCGGGTCCATGCTCACAGCCTCCACGACCCACGAGCGCCCAGCCTGACAGCACGGTGTGATAATCTCGCCATCGTTATTCTCGTCACTAACTGCATAGAACGCGATGGTAGATCCATTACTCGACGCACCCATCGTCTGCCCAACAATGCAAGTTGAAGATGCGTGGATCGACTACAACGGCCACATGAATATGGCCTATTACCTGCTCGCTTTCGATCGGTGCCTGGACTTCGTGTACGACCACCTCAACATCGGTGTGGAGTACACCGAATCATCGGGAGGATCGTGTTTCTCGCGCGAGGTTCAAGTTAACTATCTCCAGGAACTGGTCGCAGGGGATCCCGTACGGGTGACCTTTCAGCTCATCGACTGGGATGAAAAACGTCTGCACTTTTTTCAACACATGTACCACGACAACGACGATTATCTTGCCGCGACCTCCGAACAGCTCGCTCTTCACGTCGATATGAATCTACGTCGAACTACCCCCTTGCCTGAGATAGTGCAACAGCAACTCAACGAGTTGATGCAAAGGCACAAAATACTCCCCAGGCCGACCCAAGCGGGAGGCCATATTGGTATCCGTAGGAGCCGATGATTGAACTACCGCAATCGCGCCTGCACCCATCTAACAAAATCTGGGAAATTTAACCACCACATCGATCAAGTGAGGGCCAGCACATGGCGTACGAACAAATAGTTACAGAAACCGTAGACCGGGTTGGCGTGCTCCGCCTCAATCGTCCGGAAAAACTCAACGCGTGGACGAGTCAGATGGCAACCGAGATCCAAAATCAGATCACCGCCTGGAACAACGACTCAGGTATCGGTGCAATTCTAGTGACCGGTGAAGGCCGAGCGTTCTGCGCAGGCGCGGACATTGGTGTGTTCGCAGAACGAGTCGAAACCAACCGCGACGGCCAGGGCGAACAACTGGCGCGGGGCGGTGCGAGTTTCACTCATTTTATTCGTGAATCAAAACCGACGGTGGCCGCAATCAATGGCTACGCGGTAGGCGTTGGGCTCACAATGATTCTCCCATTCGACATTCGTATTGCGTCAACCAGTGCACTCTTAAGTATTAGGTTTATCAAGATGGGGCTAATGCCCGAACTGGGTTCGACTCGTCTTCTCGCGGAACTTGTGGGCCTGGGTAACGCCACCGACATGTGCTTGACCGGGAGAATGGTTCCGGCAGACGAAGCCGTCAACATGGGGCTTGTAAGCGCAGTAACCGAACCGGACGAACTTTTCGAATCCGCGCTCGCGAAAGCTGCAGAAATCGCAAATAATTCAACCCGCGCGGTGATGATGATCAAGGAACTATTGCGCAAGAACCCCATGGACCGTGACCTGGAAGCTGTCATGGAGCGTGAGAATCTCCGTGATCAAATCGCGCGCCGTCTTCCTGATCACGCCGAAGCGGTGAGTGCATTCATTGCGAAACGCGACCCGGAGTTCAACAAGCAGGACTGATCCCCTTACCAGGCTCGTGATCTTACTATATTGGATTAGTAACCCTCGAGATCCCCATAGCGATTGCGGTGGAAATTCACGTCACCCAGGGTCTGCTCAGTCACCGCGGCACGCTTGATGAAGAAACCGATGTCGAATTCATCGGTCATTCCAATACCGCCGTGCATCTGAATACCTTCCCGCGACACCGTGTGAAAAGTCTCACCGACTTTAGCCTTCGTTAAACTTGCGAGCTTCGCGATCTCACTAGGGTCACGCTCTTCGTCCAATGCAGTCAACGCTTCCAAAACAACTGACTTCGAGAGTTCAACCTCGCAGAACATGTTGGCCGCGCGATGTTTGAGCGCTTGAAAAGAACCAATGGGAACACCAAATTGCTCTCGATCCTTGAGGTACTGTACCGTTCGTTCGAAACACTCCTGGGTGCTGCCGAGCATCTCCGCAGAGATCCCGATCCGTCCGATATCTAATGTCGGATCAAGGATGTCGGCACCTTTACCTTCGTCACCAATGCGGGCACCACTCGCGACCGCCACATTGTTGAAATCGATATTGGCAGCGTTACGGCTGTCAACCATTTTCGTCCGTGTCACTGTCACTCCATCGGCCTCTCGATCGACGAGAAAAAGCGTCAAACCATCACGTTCGCCGGGCGCACCCGACGTTCTCGCAACGACGATCAACTGATCCGCAACATGCCCGTCCAGTACAAACTTCTTCGAGCCCGAAATCGTATAGCCATCATCCGACGCCGATGCTGAGGTAGCAATCCCATAAGGATCATGTCGGTGTGACTCTTCCAACGCCAGGGCGAGCAGAAGTTCACCGGCCACAACTTTCGGCAGAATCTCAGTTTTCTGATCATCCGAACCACCAATGTTTACCGCCGTACCACCGAGCCATACGCTCGCAAAGAGCGGGCTTGCCGACAAAGTTCGTCCTGTTTCTTCCGTGATGACCCCGAGTCCCTTGTAGCCGAAACCAATCCCGCCGTGCTCTTCGGGGAAAGGTGCGCCTGCGAAACCGAGTTCGACCATCGACGACCATGTGTCTCGATCAAAACCATCCGCGTTGTCTTCATCCCGAAGCCGACGGAGTTGATCGATGGGGGCCTTATCCGTACAGAACGACTTCGCCACGTCTTTAAGCTGGTTTTGCTCTTCATCAAGAATCAT
Source organism: Pseudomonadales bacterium (assembly GCA_046582115.1). Taxonomy (GTDB): domain Bacteria; phylum Pseudomonadota; class Gammaproteobacteria; order Pseudomonadales; family Azotimanducaceae; genus UBA11889. Next base: position 41,929 of record JAYGFA010000047.1, read on the forward strand.
CGGCATCTTCTTTCCCCTCGTCTCATTTTGACCGCCGTGCTCAACCTCCGGCCTTGTATCATATTCAACTGTGTTCGCGAATTGCACCGTCGCCGATCGATAATTCGAACAGGCCAGAACGTGCGCTAGGCCGAGATTTCGACCCGCCTATTTGTATACCCTTCCCCAATGCCCAATATGCTTGGCCGAACAATGGAATCAGACTTTTGCGTTGGCGGTCAACCGGCTAACCACGTTTGCGCGCCTAATGTCAACGAAAGGGCCTGGTCGTGGCCCTCGATAATCCGTACGTGAGCGCCGCGCTGACGCGACAATCGAGCTAACGATGTCAGTTACCGAATTACAGTCCAAGTTGGAATTTACGCTACCTTATGGCCATCTAGAAGTGGTTAGCGTTCCCGGTTACGAAGGCATCAAGCTCGCCCTCATCAATCGTGATTTTCCGATCGGTCCGCTGCCCCAGAACGTGATGAATGCCGTCATTAAAGACCCTGCCTATTGGGCTTTTTGTTGGGGCAGTGGCGTAGCGCTCGCGCGTTATCTACGAAGGCACACGGGAATTGTCTCGGGCCTGCGCGTCCTCGATCTCGGCTCAGGCTCGGGAGTCGTTGCAATAGCCGCCTTACTTAACGGTGCCAAACTGGTCGTGGCATGCGACACAGACCCAAACGCGCGCCTGGCCATTAAAGTCAACGCGGATATCAACAATGTCGCTATCGCGACCACCGGGAACGCGTCGGGTCATTTCGACATTGCGTTACTCGCCGATGTCCTTTACGACCCCTGTAACCAAGACGTACTCGACGAAACGCTAGGGCTGGCCGACACCGTGTTAGTGGCAGATTCCCGCGTAAAACACACACCGCGAGGTTTTCGTCATATCGAGTCTATGTCCGCGCGCACATTCCCAAATCTAGGCGAATTCGACGAATTTCGTACCGTTAAACTATTTCGCTGGGATCGGTTCGCCAACGCATAAACCAGTATGGACCCGGCCGTCGCCTTGTCGGTTTCGCTTTATCCAAGGGGATTGCGCTCTAGACCTTCCTCGTCTTGACGCGGTCAGTGACAAATGGGTTCGAACGTAAACAAAGTAATCGAGAGTTTCGGCCCGAGCTCGAATCAAGTTACTCTTTCGGTGCAATCATTAACTGGAATCTGGGGGTAGCGGTGAGCCTATACAAAGAAATTCTCTACGAAATAACCGGTTCAGTGGCGGTTTTGACCATGAACCGACCCGAGACGTTGAATGCCTTGACCAATCTGACGCAAGCGGAGATCCGGCACGCGCTCGGGGAATCCGAAAAGAACGCGAACGTTATCGGCACTGTGCTCACTGGCGCAGGTCGTGGGTTCTGCTCGGGCGTCGACATGAACGCGCTGGGTGCAATGAGTGAAGCGGGCAAACGTCTCGGGAACACGCACGAGCACCTCGTGTCGGATCCTGGTAACCCAGACGATGATCCAAATTTCAAAGTTGCGACTGCCTATTTTCTTGGACTACGAAAACCCTTGATTGCGGCGATTAACGGTGCTTGCGCCGGCCTCGGCTTCAGTTATGCGACTTTTTGTGATCTCCGCTTCGTCGAACGCACCGCGCGATTAACAACGTCATTCGCACAGCGAGGTTTGATTGCAGAGCACGGCACCAGCTGGTTGTTGCCTAGGATAATCGGCCCAGCTCACGCGTTGGACCTTCTCTGGAGCTCACGAAAATTCGAGGGCGACGAAGCGTACCGCATAGGCTACGCCAACCGACTCTGTGAACCTGGGGAGTGTGTCCAGGACGCAATCGAGTTCCTCGAACAAATCGCGGGAACCGCAGCACCCATGTCCTTAATGATGATGAAAAAACAGATCTACAGGCATCTAAACCAGGAGTTGGGCCCCGCGATGGCGGAGTCTAACCAATGGATGGACGAAAGCCTTGCCCGAGGTGATTTTAAAGAAGGCGTCAGTTCCTTCGTCGAAAAACGGCCTCCCGATTTCCAACGAATCATGATCGATTGATCAAGGAGCAACGACTATGAGCGTCATCGCTACGGATCACACGAACGTTGACTGGAGTCAGATTGTCGCCGATCTGAATCGGTTCCTTCGGCTGAGAACCACTCCCATCGGCATGAAAATGTTCGAAAACAAATCAGATATGGAAGCAATCCCGAAAATACGCCGACCCTCGGACGTCCACACCACAGATCAGATCGTCGGGCAGGCGTGTCGTAACGGTTGGACCGTTGGCATCACCGCCGAAGACCTCGTGGGTGCGCAGTGTCAGGTGGTCATTGGCCTCGCGCCTCGTAGCGAAGAGTGGCTGTCCGGAAGCAATATGGCCGGCGTTTGGTACGAAACAAAGGAAGAATCTTCCAGACACCAGCGCGCGATGGATGTTGCTCCGTACGGGGCGTTCGAAGCCATGGCCGTTAGTCCACTCGCAAGTGGTCGCCTATCTCCTCCAGATATTTGCCTTATCTACGCCACACCCGCGCAAATGATCTTGTTCATTAACGGGTTGCAGTGGGCCGGCTACAAGAAACTGGAGTGGGGATGTGTAGGCGAAAGCGCCTGTGCCGACAGTTGGGGCCGCGCACTCGCAACGGGAGAACCGAGTCTTTCGATCCCCTGTTTTGCGGAACGACGCTACGGGGGAGTGATGGAGGACGAATTGCTGATGGCTATTCCACCACATTTCTTGCCCAAAGTGATCGACGGACTTGACCACTTGTCTCGCAATGGCTTGCGCTACCCCATCCCTCAGTACGGTATCAACAATGATGTTAGAGCTGGGATGAACGTCAGCTATCAGTGAGCTGGGCCTCTTTCGCATCCCCGAGAGACAATACAGCTTCGCGTAACACCTCGGTCAGCGCGTGACGAGATTGACATCGTTCTAGCTCTCGGTGCGAAATCGGAGCACCGATCTTGAACCGAACGGTATCGCCTCTCATCTTAAGGGCCTCGCGTATCAAGGTCGCCATACGCAGCGGCTCGCTCAGCCAACTCGCGAAATGAAACAAACGGCTGTTTTGACCAAAAAATACACTGGTACGACGGTCGCTTTGCTTGCTTCCAGTAATTTGCGAACGTACGTCGACCAGGGAAACTCGGTAACCTGTCCAAAACTCGCGCGAGTCGTTGCAGTGGAAACCATGCCTGACGGAAAGATCAACACGGTTCCTCGTTCGTCAAGCATCTTTCGAGCGCGCCGTCGGGTATTCACGTGGTTGCGGACCGCAGCCCGGTTGGATTCAAATTCGATGGGAAGAAAGTACAGTACTAGGTCCTTGTCTTGGCATAGAACCGAATAAATAATGATGCCAAACGTCCCCCGAGTGCGAGTCGCGAGGTCGCACAACACAGCACCATCAACGATTCCGAAGCGATGATTTGCGACAAAGACCACGGGTCCTTGATCTGAAATAACGGTTTCTATTTCGCCGCTACGCTCGACGTTAATCGAAGCAAGGCACAGCGCGTCCGCAATAAAATGTTTCAATTCAAACGGTGTCCGTTTGAGTTCATCGTAGATCCTTTGCATTTCTTGGCTACCCAAAAGCCGCTCCATGACGCGCATGTAGATCGCCTTGAGGCAAGGGTCGTTCGGTTCAACATACGAAATAACGGGCCTTTCCCGCGTATAAGCCGAACGTCCGGCGTTCGACGTCGTCGTGCTCATGAAAACGGTCGAAGAAGTCTGCGAGATTCCATGAACAATCCCGTTAGTCTGTCAAACAGTGTTACCTGGGTCCCCGGTCTTACGCGAGCGGTTACCAGAATATGCGTCATACCGTGCGCTGATATACGCGCCAAAAACGTCGGTGCAGGTCGAGTGTATGGACGCGCATGATCTCGACGCCACGACTCGCTAATTTTGCCGACACAGCTAATGTTTCAGGGTCGCGTTCGCTCGGCGGGACCTTCGTCATTGACTCAAGATAAGACTTTCGACTATGGCCAAACAATAAGCGACAGTCGAGTTCCATCAATTCTCGTGCTCGACCTATGATTTCAAGAGACTGCGTCTGAGTCTTACCAAAACCAATGCCCGGATCGATGATCACACGTTCGCGCGCTATGCCCGCTCTTTCAAGTATTTCAAGGCGTTCGCCAAACCAAATGCGAAGAACAGCTAGCGGATCGCAATCGAGTGGCAGCACGTTATTGGGATCGGCGGGCACCGACAAACTATGCATTAGTACGAGATCGCATCGACTATCCGCGAGAACCTCAATCATTTCTCGATCAGCGAGACCACTGACATCGTTAACGATCGAAGCACCGGCCTCGATCGCCCGAGCGGCGGTCGCTGGCGATCTTGTGTCGATGCTTATTTTCGGTCGAAGCAGCCGCCCCGAAAAATGTTGATCGAGATGCTCCAGCACGGGTCCGACCCGGCGCCACTCCGTTTCGGGATCAACGTCGACGGCACCAGGGCGTGTCGATTCGCCACCAATATCGATGTAATTGCCGTCGAGCAATTCGGGTTGCACCGCGGTTGGCTCATCGTCCTTTAACCAGCGTCCACCATCTGAAAACGAGTCGGGCGTAACGTTGATCACGCCCATCCACGCGGGCAGCGATTCATCGATCCGCCGCTTGAGCTGCAGCACGGTTTCCTTCGTACCAGGGAGACGGCGGGATGGAACGATTTCTGCCAAAGGGGCGAGCACGAAGGCGCGTTCCCTCACGCCAACGTGAGGAATAACGAGGTCGGGCGTGGTGATTGTCTCGTCATCGTACGCCAGCAAATCAACATCGATAATTCTGGGAGCCCATCGCTCTGCGTCGGCCCGGCCGAGGCGTCTCTCGATTGCTTGAGTTGCCGCCAACAGGTCATGGGGCTTCAAGGACGTTGAAAGTTCTACAGCTACGTTCAGGAAGGGTTTGTCCCACGTCGGCGGTGAACCTGGCGCAAGTAGCGCTTCACTCTCGTACAACGTAGACCATCGAAGCAGTGACGTTCCTGATAGCCCCGCCAACGCTTCCATGCCTTTTTCCATATTGACGCATCGGTCTCCAAGGTTAGACCCGAGACCAAGCAACACGGTCATCGACGCGTTCGCATGATGAAGGCCGTTCCTCCACGGAGATCTGGGATGGGGGGGTGGCATTTACGTACTTCAAGCGTTAGTTCAGAACCAGATTCCGTCAACATCTCGCTCAATTCGTCTAAGCAACATCCGGCAAGATGTTCAATCGTCCGAAACGCACGGGAACCGACGAGCGCGATAACGTGTCGGCACATAACGCCGTAGTCTAGGGTTCCATCGATCTCATCGGTACTGCACGCCTCGGGCACGCTCGGAAACGTGACGTTAATGGAGATCGACACTTCCTGCGGATTCTCGCGTTCACTATCCGGTACGCCAAGACGGACGTCCACGCGGAGATCGTCTACCCGTAATTCTGGTCGTACTTGCGTTTGCGTTGAAACGGAGCTACACGCTACCGGGTGAACCGTGAGCGGTACCTCTTCGCGCTCCAGCCGAGACCAAAGCTCAGCAAACGTTCTACCAACCACGGGATGAACCCGTTCCGGTTCCAATTCAGACAAAGGCTTCAAGTAGTAAGCAGCCGTGACAGTTTCCGGGCGCGGTAAAACCAGGCGGTCATTCTCAATAACCACGTCCCCGAACAATAGTAAATCAAGATCGATCGTTTTCGATGCCAATCGCGGCGCCGCCAAGTCTTTGCCACCCCGGATTTCGATTTCATGGAGGACCCCAAGCACTTCCGACAACTGGATCATCGTTCGAAAACGAACCACCAGATTGACGAAATCATCACCCTTAAAACCGACGGCTGGGTTTCGATATGCCGTGGATAGCTCGATTGCCCCAAATCGCTCGCGCAAATCCGTGAGGGCTGCGCCGATACGCACATCCGGATCGACGTTGCTGCCAATCCCGACAAAAACATCAGTCATAGTAATCAGGTTGAAGCGTTCCTCAGCCAGCGGCGACCATGAAGTCACGATCTGCCAAGGCGTCAAATTGCGCCAGCACACGCCTGCCTTCACCGTGCTTGAGGATGCGTTCTTTAATAACGTTGTATTGTTGTTCGGCGGCGATACGAGGCTGCTGTTCCGTCGCCCAAGCAATGAGTTGTTCCCAAAACGGGTCCAGCACGTTGCTTCCTAATGCGGTCCCTCCATCTTCCGTTTTGAAGTGCAAGGACCGCAATTCACCAATGTATAGGCGTAGAGATTCGACATGGATTCGTTCGTCCGTCCGAATCCTCTCGACAATTTCCGCCGCCAACTCTGCTTCCGCACGTTTATCGGTAAACAAATCATCGGTACGCAATGTTTCCTGTGTATTGGCGAATCCAATTTCGGCGCGAAATTCGATCACCAACAAATTCATCAAAAAACTGAGTGCCATTTCGTACGGCTGCGGAATTTGCGGCATCCACCGTCTGCCTGCCTCTGCACGACTTATACCTTGAGGCGGTTCGATGTCGGGGAATGCACCAGGACCAAAAACCAAATCGCGCGTAACAAACCACATTACGTCGTGACCTCCGATGCCCTTTTCAGGTTGACCACCTTCGTCAATTCCGTGGGCTTCAAGAAGACCCGTCTTTAGGTGGCCGATCGCCATTTGGCCGATGTCTTCAACCACTAAATCTTGCATGTCCGGGAATGGCATGTCGGCAATCATCCGTCCACGCCCTTCGATTTTTCCGGTAATCGTCAAGGTATTCCAGAAGGTTTGTCCAAGGCCTTCACGGATCAACAAGCGCTGTTGCTCCGAATTCGGTACCCGAGGCCCGCTCAAAAGAGACGCGTCAGCATCTAAAAGATCACCACCGCGATCACGCAGAGCGTCGGCCCAATTGGCGATCGCCACACCCCGTATTTTTGAGCGCGGTGGAATATAATCGCCGTCGGAACTGAATCCGCCATGTAATACCTGGCTATCGACGACATGCGCCGAAGCAAAATCGTGGTCCGTCATTAACTCGTCACGCGAGAATAGAAGTTTCGCCATGACGGCACTCCTGGTAATCCAAGCTCTGCGATTCTAACCCAAGTTAACGGTCGCGGTAGGTGCCCCGACATGGTGGGTGCCCGGAGCTCAGTCGGTGGCGAAAGACTGCACCAGGTCAACCATAAAAGCGGTGCCCTTTGTCAACGTTTCTAACGAAATGCGCTCGTCATTCCCATGGACACCACCACCTTCATTTTCTGTCAATGCCGTCGGCGAGAACCCGTAACTTTGGATCCCTACATCGCGAAAAAAGTGGCTGTCCGTGAATCCCGTAGAAACCCCTGGAATTGCCGTCGCTCCCGGAAACCACTCGCTGGTCTTGGTCTCAATTAAACGAAACAGCGACGTATCCATGGAACTGCTTGTAGGTGTAAAGCTCATAATGCGTTCAATACTCACATCTCGATCATTCACAATGGTGGTCACTTCGGCAATAAATTCGTCCACGTCTTGATCAGGTACCAATCGACAATCGAGTTCAAGTACTGCCTCGGGCGGAACCACATTAATTTTCTTACTACCCTGTAGCGTTGTCAGCGAGCAGGTATTACGTAACAGTGCGTGATATACAGGCGCGGTCATTTGTAACGTCCGCATGAATGCCGTATCAGTTACGTGAGCGCCTACGTCTTCAAACGCGCTTTTGAGTTCGGGTCGCTGAAATTGGGCAACCCCCCGAAATAAGTTAGCGACCGGCTCAATGACCCGTGCTTCGAAGCGCGTGTCTGCGAGACGTTGTCCCGCGCGCAAAATGCGCGTAATCGCCGTCTGTCCTAGTGGAACGGAACCATGACCCGGCCGACCCCTCGCCGTTAAACGCAGCCAAACGGGTACTTTTTGAGTGACTTCAACGAAAAAAACGGTGTTGGTACTAAATCGTCGGCCGCCGCCGCCCTCATTAAGTACATAGCCAACGCCGTCAAAGATCTCAGAACGTTTTTCTAACAACCAACCAGCACCCAAGAAACCGCCGGCTTCTCCATCCGCCGTTGCTACATAGAGAACATCTCGATTCAATTTACTGCCCGACGCGTGCAGAGCCAAAAATGCCTGCAGCTGCATGATTCCGAGTGCCTTCATGTCGAGCGCACCTCGACCGTAAAGGTATCCTTCCTTGGTAATCCCCCCATAAGGGTCGACGTTCCAGTGCGAAGCATTGGCCGGAACCACATCAATGTGATGTAAGAGGACCAATCCAGGCTTTCCGTTGCCTCGCAGTCGCGCCCATAAGTTTCCACGTCCCGGCACGGATTCTGCCGTATCGTATGGAATGCCCGCCTGCTTCAGTATCCCGCCGAGAAATTCGACGCCGCGCGTTTCGTTGCCCGGCGGGTTGGTCGTATCGACTCTTATGTATGCCGCCAATCTCTCCGGCGCGAGCTCGACGAACGGATCTCCCGAGCTCGAAACAAAGACCAATAAGACCAGAACAATCAAAGGGCGCAAATGCGAACTCCGGTTTGCAGTTTAGTAATCGCGCTGCCACCATGAATGGCCACCGGGGAGGGACCATACCGATGAAATTTGGGATTTTCTACGAACACCAATTGCCACGTGACTGGGACATCGAAAGTGAACACCGGCTTTTAAAACAGTCCCTTGCTCAGATCGAACTCGCTGACCAACTGGGTTTCGACTACGCCTGGCAAGTTGAACATCATTTTCTCGAAGAATACTCGCACTCATCAGCACCGGAGGTTTTCCTCGCGGCCGCTAGCCAGCGTACCAAGAACATCCGTCTCGGGCATGGGATCGTACAGCTGACCACCAATCATCCAGCCCGGGTCGCGGAGAAAGTGGCAACGCTCGACCTCGTTTCCGATGGCCGCGTTGAGTTAGGTTTAGGTGAAGGCGCTTCTGTCACCGAATTGCACCCTTTCAATCTGCGTTTTCGCGATAAGCGTGAGGTGTGGGAAGACGCCGTCCGCTGCACCCTGCCCATGTTCTGGAACCACGCCTGGGAATACGAAGGCAAGTTCTTCAAGTTCCCTTTACGAGCCGTAGTTCCGAAACCGCTTCAAAAACCGCACCCGCCATTATGGGTGGCTTGCTCGCAGCTCGACACCATTAAGTATTCCGCACACAGGGGTATGGGTTCACTGTGCTTCAAGTTCGTCAGTCTCGATGCGGCTAAAGCTTGGGTTCACGCCTACTACAACACGTTTATACATAACCTCGAAAAACTCGCCGACTATCAGACCAACCCAAACATCGCTGTCGTCGCGGGGTTCATGTGTGCCGAGACCGATGAAAAGGCATGGGAAAAAGCGGACGGATGGACATTTTTTCAGTTTGCTTTGCAGCTTTATAACAAAGAAGGCCCTTTCGAACCTGGATCCATGAATTTTTGGGAGCGTTACCAAGAATGGAAGAAAACGCCAGAAGGTCAAAAACGAACCGGTAGCGAACTCATTGGGTCTCCGGACACCATCCGCGAACGTCTGTTGGAGCTTGAAAAATCGCACGTGGATCAAGTGATTCTCCTCAACCAAGCCGGCAAGAATACACACGCCGACATCTGCTCGAGCCTCGAATTATTCGCCCGCGAAGTGATGCCCGAATTTAAGGAACGGCATGGCGAACAAGAAGAATGGAAACAAGCGGTACTTGCGGGTGACATCGAGCTCGAGGAAATCGACACCGATCCTTTCAACTTTGCCGCGCGGTTGAAGCCGAACCAGCCTTCAACAAGCGATGCCAAGGACATGATTTCTGGGGTTACCGGCCGACCGGAAGCCGAGTCGGTTCAGAGAAGTAATTGACGTGACCTTTACGATCCTCGATTAAGCGCAAGCCATACTCGCTCTGACGTCAGCGGCATGTCGATTGCCGAAACGCCACAACGACTGAGCGCATTGAGCACGGCATGAACTATAGCGGGTGGGGCACCGCAAGCGCCGTCCTCGCCGATCCCCTTCACACCTAATTCGTTGGACGGCTCAAGACTTTCTTGAAACTGACATCAATCCTTGGCACGTGCGCGGCCGCACACCGAACGAAAATCGCTCGATTTTCTTCACCGCCCTCCCCGTTTCCTATTGGTGGTCCTTGTAATTAAGTCCCACGCAGAGAATCTTGTCGGGTGCAGTGATGGTTGGAAGATAGACGATTTCGCTGAGTCCATAATCGGGACCCTCGCCGATTCCTGCAGACAATTCTGTCAGCGCGTCGCCGGCGATGGCTGCTCTCAGACTATTGACGTCAGACCGAGTTCCTACATCGGCAACCCCATCACCAACCACACAGCCAAATGTTTCGAGGCCGTTCGCCGCGTACGTCAACCACTTCATGACGGGTTCTTAGTTATCAAAAACGATGACGCTACGCGCAACTTCGCCAGTTTCGAGAGCAAGTAGCGCATCGGTGACGTCTTCAAGTTTGATACGACTAGAAACCATATCATCCAGGTGCAACCTACCTTGCAGATAAAAGTCGATGAACCGTGGCATATCCACACGGAAGCGATTCGAGCCCATCATGGAGCCCTGAATGGTCTTTTCTTGAAGAAATTCAACACCATGTAGGGTCACCATATCGCCTGGTGGAATCATACCGATAATGGTCGCTGTACCACCCCGCCGCAGCATCTGAAATGCCTGTTCCGCGGTCACTTTGAGGCCAATGGCCTCGAACGAATAATGCACACCACCGCCCGTGAGCGCTTGAACCTGCGACACCGCGTCACCACCACTGGCATCGACTACATCGGTCGCGCCAAATTTACGCGCGAGTTCGAGCTTGGATGCAACCTTGTCAACGGCAATAACACGGCTGGCACCAGCGAGCGCCGCTCCATTGATACAGGACAAACCCACACCCCCGCATCCAATCACCGCAACCGTCGCTCCAGGTTCTACTGCAGCGGTGTGGATGACGGCGCCTACGCCCGTCGTCACCGCACAGCCAATGAGTGCTGCTCGATCGAGCGGCATATCTTCTCGGATCTTGACGACGGAATGCTCGTGTACGAGCATCATCTCCGCGAATGAACCCAAATTGGCAAACTGGTTGAGGAGATCACCGCCGTGACTCAACCGCGGATCTTCAGTCGGTCCACGTCGAACTTCTGGCTCCTGACAAAGTGACATGTGACCGGTAAGGCAGTATTCGCAATGCCCGCAAAATACCGATAGACACGTGATCACATGGTCACCCGGCTTCACGTAACTAACATCACTACCAACTTGATCGACAATGCCCGCCGATTCGTGACCGAGCACGATCGGCAACTGTCCAGGATACGTCCCGTTGAAAAAGTGCATGTCGGAATGACACACGCCGGCGGCGGAAGTGCGGATCAGTATCTCACGGGGGCCGGGTTTCGATATCTCGATCTCCTCAACCTCCATCGGTTTGTCTACTTCTCTGAATACCGCAGCTTTCATATCATCACCCCTGTCTGATACTTCAATCGAGTGTGCCAGACCGTCCAACCGCCCGCCACTTTACGGTATCGCAGATACACACAGAAATCGGTCTGCGTATGGTTGATTCGTCCTGCGGGCTCCGATCTTACGCGACGTTCGAAAGAGCCCCTTGCGCCAGCATCACTGCAGCATCGAGCGCAGCGGTTGTACCACGGCTATCGGCAACACCGCGTCCTGCAATATCAAACGCGGTACCGTGATCGACAGAGGTACGAACAAAAGGTATCCCCAGTGTAGCCGACACGCTTTCGTGAAAATTATGCACTTTGATAGCGATGTGTCCCTGATCGTGGTACATCGCGAGGACAACATCGAATTCGCCTTCGATCGCGCGATTGAACACCGAATCGGCTGGTAACGGTCCGCGGGCATCGATGCCGCGTTCCTTCGCAGCCTCGACCGCAGGCCCAATCGCATCGATTTCCTCGCGACCCAGTAATCCGCCCTCTCCACCGTGCGGGTTGAGCGCCGCTACCGCAATTTTGATGCGATCGAGACCCCAGCTAGTAAGGGTCCGGTGACAAAGATCGATCTTCTCCAATACATTGTCACGGGTCACATATTGGCCTGCTTCGATCAACGATTTGTGCGTCGATAAATGGACTACCCGTAGGCCCGGCGTCATTAACATAGTCGCGGTCGCGTCCACGCCGGCGAGTCGAGCTAGAATCTCCTGGTGCCCGATGTCGTCATACCCAGCAGCATGGATGGCTTCTTTATTGAGCGGACAAGTCATCATCGCATCGATCTGTCCGGTCAACGCATCGGCTGCGGCGGCTTCAACGGCTTCAACGGCTATTCGACCACATACAGGAGACACCACTCCCAGTTCGAAGTCCTCGGGCTTGTCTATTCCAACGTCGACCAATCTATAGCGCGCGTTCGGCGACACCCCAGCGATCTCGGCACCTAACTCCAGCGCCCATTTCGTTCCATACACAACGATTTCACACTTCGTAGACGCATCATCCAAGGCCCGAGCGAAGACTTCCGGACCAATGCCAGCAGGATCACCAAGCGTCACACCGATGATTAAGTTTCCCTTCATGCATTCAACATAATACTGTATATATATACAGTATTATGCCCAACACGATCGATGACCTGCGTATGGTGTTCGAACTTTTTGGCGTGTGCACGGCATGTCATCGAACTGAACTACTTGATCTCGATATGCTGCACGAACGTTTCGGTCGTGACTGCCCAATCGCGAAAGTCCGTGACCGTGTTCGGTGCATCCAATGTGGCGCCTTTACCCGTGACATACGAATTGTCTACGTGGGTCGATGCGGTGTGGCTCGCGGATTCCATTATCGAACCTAGCTTAATCAACCCGTCAGGAGCTCAGTTGCGTCCACTTCCAGCCCAAATCCATCGAGCCCAACGAAGTCCATCTCCCGCCCCGCAAGTATGCGAATGTGCTGAGCACCTAAGTCACGAAGGATTTGAGCACCTACACCGATTTCTAACCATTCGTGCCTACGTTCGGACTCACGGCTCCTGAGCTCGCCCACGTCTTTTGAATCAAGATGATCCAGCGGAACGCCGACAAAGCCACTACGAAGATAGATGAGAATACCCCCTCCCAATTCCCCAATTCGCTGTAGGGAGACATCGAGCAAATTATTTTCATGCTCACTCTGAGGCCCAAACACATCTTCGATCAGCTTCTCCCGATGAATTCTGACCGCCACCCCCTCGCTCGCAATGACATCACCGAAGACCAGAGCAAGATGTTCCGCATCTTCAAACTTGGTCCGGTATGCGTACGCGCGCGCCCTACCAATCCGCGTATTCACATGGAATTCTCTGCTTCTAACCACCAATTGCTCGCGGTGTTGTCTATACGCAATTAAGTCCGCAATGGAGATCATTTTGAGGCTGTGTTCCGCCGCGAACTCAACGAGATCGGTTAATCGTTTAACGGACCCGTCGTCGTTTAAAATCTCGGCAAGTAATCCCACGTGTCCGCACCCGGCCGCTTCCGAAAGATCGATCGCTGCTTCCGTATGTCCCGATCGAACCATCACGCCTCCCGTTCTTCCAACGAGCGGGAAAATGTGGCCAGGACGAACAAAATCCTCTGCTTGCGTGTTGTTAGTTGAAAGCGCCGCCACGGTGTTGGCACGCTCTTCAGCTGAAATACCGGTTGTTAGTCCTTTACGGTAGTCAACGCTCACCGTAAAAGCAGTCGACAGAGGCGCGTCGTTGCGGGCAACCATGGGTTCCAGATGGAGCCGCGTGGCGTGTTCTTGGTTGATCGGCGTGCACAAAATGCCGCTGGTATGGCGAATCATAAACGCGACCTTGTCCGTCGATGCTTTCGACCCGGCCATGATCAAATCGCCTTCGTTCTCTCGATCGTCATCATCCACGACGACCACGAGTTCGCCCGCTGCAATCGCAGATATTGCGTCTTCTACCCGGTCGAATGTCGTAGCCATGCACTACCCTGACTGCTAAGTTTGCGCGCCTGCAAGAGTATCACGGGGTCCACGATTACAGTGAAATCCGCACATTTAGCGCTGCACACGGATTTTATTATCGACACGGTCGATGACCGAATCTTCGGCGGATTTCTCGAACACATGGGTCGCTCGATATATGAGGGGGTCTACGATCCAGAATCCACGCACGCCGATGAAGATGGCATTAGAACTGACGTTATCGAAGCGCTACGCCAACTTGAAATCTCGGTCGTGCGCTATCCCGGTGGTAATTTTGCCTCGGGTTATACTTGCTCGACGGCGTTGGAGCAAAATCAGCGCGTCCCGTGGTCAGAGAGTTGGCGTGGCAAAGCGTCGAGCCGAACCAATTTGGCACTGATGAATTTATCCAGCTGTGCCGTAAACTGGACTGGACGCCGATGCTTGCCGTCAATCTCGGTACGGGTACACCGGAGGAGGCACGTAACTGGGTCGAATACTGCAACGCCCAAGCGGGGACAAAATTTGCCGACATGCGTGTCGAAAACGGCAGTGTGACGCCGCACGCAGTACCTCTTTGGTGTCTCGGAAACGAAATGGACGGGCCGTGGCAACTTGGTCATGTTCCCGCCGGCGAATACGCTATTTCCGCGCAACAAGCCGCCAAGATGATGAAAGGGTGTGATCGCACGATTCAGACCGTCGCGTGTGGTTCATCGGGTCCCCAAATGCCAACGTTTGGCGATTGGGATCGGACAATCCTTGAAGAAATGGGGGCAGGACTTGCGGACTATATAAGTTTGCATCGATACGTAGGCAATCCAGACGGCAACCTGACAGACTACCTGGCACTGTCCAACGCGATCGATCAACAAATCGAAACCATCGACGCATGTGCTCGGTACGTGCAAGGAAAGCGCCGATCCAGCCGTCGTTCCTACCTATGCTTCGACGAGTGGAACGTTTGGTATCGCGCCCGAGGTGGTAGTCACAGCGATGGACAAGGCCAATTTGCACCGCACCTAATCGAAGAGCGGTACAACTTTGAGGATGCCCTTGTGGTAGCCATGTTTCTCATGAGTTTTGTTCGACACGCCGATGCGGTCAAAATCGCCAACCTAGCGCAGCTAGTGAACGTTATCGGCCCGATCCAGACCCGCGGCAATCAACTTCTTAAGCAGTCCATTTATTACGCCTTCCAAATGATCTCCGCACGCAAAGGAGGCATTGCCCTTCGACATTCCATTACCTCCAACGGGTACGAAAGCGGTGTCTACGGATACGTCAATGATCTCGACAGCGCTTCGATCATCGAAGGCAACCTCCTGAAAGTCTTTGCGCTTAATCGCGATCCCGTGGAACCAATGGAATTGAAAATCTCCGTTGCTGATCAAAGTATTGATCGTGTGGTTACATCGGACATCCTGCACGCCGAGTCTACCGATGCTTCCAACGACTTTGACGATCCTGAGGTCGTCGTGTCGCGCAGATACGAGGGTTGGGTGATCCAAAACGATGCGACGACTCAAATCCCGCCGCTTGGACTGACTGCGACGACATTTGAACTGGCCTGAACCCTCGCTTAGATCGCGTCTGCCGCGCGCAATTCGTCAATATGTTGAGGACTCAGATTCAACAGATCACCGTAGACGGCTTCGTTGTCCGCACCTACCCCACTCGGTAACTTGACCTCGGGTGGCTCAACATCGTTAAACCGGAGCGGCGTGCTCGGCAGCGTCACGGTTCCGTATTTCGGATGCGAAACTTTGGTTAACGCTCCGCGTTCCAAAAGGTGCGGATCATTAACAACCTCGTCCAACGATTGAACCGGTGCGCAGATGACATCGTGCGTCTGACAAATACGAAAAACGCCTTCCTTAGTCTGCGTCTGGGTCCATTCTTCGACCACTGCATCGGTAGCTTCCATGTTGGTCGAGCGAGCTACCATGTCCACAAATCTGGGATCATTTTCTAGGTCCGTGCGCTCCATTGCTTCCAGCAACCGTTTCCAGTGATTTTCGCGGATACAGATAATGGCCACGTGTCCATCGTTGGTGGCATACACGTTGTAAGGAGCGACCGAAAGCGCTTGGTGGTGATTGCCTGTACGCGGCGGATTGCCACCTGCCAGGTAATACGCTCCAAGCGCCGAACACAACGTCGGAAACACCGCATCCTGCATCGCGACATCGAGAATCGCTCCACGACCGGTACGTTCGCGACGATATAACGCCGTGGTGATGGCGCCGTATAGATGCACTCCACCGAGGATGTCGCAAAGAGCGGGCCCAGACTTCAGCGGTGGTTCGCCCTCGTTGCCGGTGATGGCGACTACACCAGTCATGGCTTGGACCGTTACATCCATCGCCAGATAATCGCGATGCGGTCCACCTTGCCCATAACCGGTTGCGGCCGCGTATATAAGGCCTGGATTCAACGCCGTCAATGTTTCGCTGCCAACCTGGTTGCGTTCCATCGTTCCAGGCGCAAAATTCTCGATTAGTACGTCTGCGTGAGCCGTAAGTTCTTTCAATAAATTGCGACCACGATCGGACTTTAGATTCAGTGTGATGGTCTCTTTGTTACCGTTCAGCATGCAAAAGGGGTAGCTCGAACTCACATCGCTTGAGCGACCGCGCATCCCTTCGCCTCCCGGCGCTTCGATCTTGATTACGCGGGCACCCGACATCGCTAACAAATAGCCACAATAGGGTCCGTTGTATATTTGCCCCATATCGAGAACCACAACATCCTTTAGCGGTAGGTCAGTCACTTCACTCTTCCTTGCGCAATCATGAGCAGCGACCACCTTACCAAAACTCCATCTCCATCCAGCTATAATTCGAATCGCTGCGCCCGTAGCTCAACTGGATAGAGCACCAGGCTTCGAACCTGGGGGTTCGGGGTTCGAGTCCCTGCGGGCGCGCCATTTGTTTCTTTGAGTTGTCGCGAGGACGAAAAAGGAAACGTTTTCGCCCTGTATAGGTATACAGCTAACGCTTGCATTAGTGGTCAAATGACTCCTGCTTCCCAATACCAGAAGGCCTTCGTGTGAGTTCAACAAGAACGTTCATTGGTGTGACGGTTGCGTTGATGTTGGTATTGTCGAGCTGTGGGTTGGTTCAACAATCGATACAGCGACCGGCAATAAGTGCTGAAGACACGAGATTGATCATCGATGCGCTGATTGAAGACCTACCGATACCGCCGAACTCGGAAATTCGTAATCGTGAATCCGTAATTCTTGGGAGTGGTCTCGGCTGGGGCGGGCGTATAGGCATTGATGATCCGTTGAGCCCGGCAGAAACATTATTGTTTTTTCGCGAACAGATACCCGCAAGTGGATGGACTCTGAGCAGTTCCACGGTTGGACGGTCGATCATTATGGTCTTCGAAAAACCGGACCGAATGGCGACCGTTGAGATTTTCAAAGGTACAAGATTTGGTCCTAACACAGACGTCACAATCTCTGTAGTCCCGCGACTTCTAATGGGAAATTAATACCGTGACTCCACGCAACAGATCTTTTTGGATAAGGCGAATACACCGTATAGCGCTGTTTATTTTGTCCATTGGCATAGCCGTTGCTACCCCTGCGGAACCCGTCTCTTTAGAGTGTAGATACGTGAACGAGGACACCAGCCCTGATTGGATAGCTCTCGTGCAATTCGACTCGGAAGCCGGCGACGCTTCGTTAACGGGATACCCGGTTACCTATACCGATCAACCAAACTTCCATCGAGTTATTGAACGATTGCCTATGGACAGAACCCCGGGAGAAGTTGTCGTGCGGCGAGCCGACTCCGAAAAGACTTACCGGATCGATCGCCGAACGCTGGAAAGCCGGACCGTGAGAAAACGCATCTCGGAAGTTGGCACGATCGAAACACTGACTCAATTTGGGAAATGCGAGATATTAAACAATGAAGTAGGCGATCGCCTCTTCTGATCGCGCATCCGAGTCGGTTCTGCGACTCAATACATCCACGGTGGAAGTAACGAAGACTGCCCGTTTATTTATGCGCGTTCGTGTCTGTATCGATCTCTTATACTGATACGGATGGCCGCTAGGTATAGAAACCTACGAACAACCAAGTTTATGGCGAAGCGACTCAATCCGATTCTAGGAGCGCCTGCGCCTCTATTGCCACGCGCGTTCCCTCGAAAAATCTGGGATTGGTTTCGCCCCAAAATCGTACGGGGTTTTCGAATACGAAGTGGGAGAAATCACTGTCGGTGATCTTTTCGTCTTCAACCAGTTCGTATGCTTCCGGAAGAACACCGGCCATATCCTGTACATCAAAGTGGCCGACGTCGGACCCAAACAACGTCTTTATTTCGGCATCGAATGGATTGTTCTTGGTGTTGAACGCCCAAGCATTGGTCGCATCATCGGCTTCGCAGCCAAAATAAAACCGGTCCACAAACAAAGACTTAATGTCCGCCGCTTCGGTAATTTCGCAAGCCGAATAATCATCCAATTCGGCAAGGCCCCCCGTTGTCTCAGCGCCATTCCGAGTGCTGATTCCTTTACCTGAACGAACGGCATCAATCATTTCGGGGCCACCATAACGTTCAACCAATTCGGTCAATTCCGCGAGATCTAATTGCGCAGGGTCGGTGTACTCAAGCGCTTCGCCGTTGCGAATTTGCCAGTGGCCGATCAGGTCGGCGTACAACAAACAGGCGAAGCCGACGCCTCCCTCGAGAAACCCAAAATTCAAATCTGAAAAGCGTCGAGATACGCCCCCCAAGAACAACGCCTTGCAGGTTGCTTCCGAAGCGGCGGCAAAATGACCGATGTGGTTGTAACAAAAGTTAGTGGGTGACACGCGAAGCGCTTTGCCACGTGAACCTCGATGAAACAT
Organism: Pseudomonadales bacterium; assembly: GCA_046582115.1. Classification (GTDB taxonomy): domain Bacteria; phylum Pseudomonadota; class Gammaproteobacteria; order Pseudomonadales; family Azotimanducaceae; genus UBA11889. The sequence goes on from JAYGFA010000047.1 coordinate 60,642, forward strand.
CGGCGAAACCCCAAGTTCTCGGCACTTTTGCCACACGGGGTCGTAATCATGTGCACTATCCAGGCCAATGACATCGAACCAGCGCGCCAAATCACTTGCGTCGGGTCGCTCGTCTACCACTCGACCCACCGGGCGTTCGATGAGGCTATTCATCGTGACCGCTTTCAGACCAAGTTCCCCAACGGCGTGCTCTAGTTCCGCGACAGCTTCTTCTGGATCGTGCATCGGGATAACAGCGACGGGAGATATCCGGTCACTGAACGGTTCGAACAACTCTGCGCAATAAATATTGAATGCACGGCAAAGCGCGCGACGCGCTTCGGTGTCATCGATACGCGGGAAGCCAAGACCCATCGTAGGGAAGAGGACCGCGTAATCGATCCCAAATTCATCAAGCCTCTCGTACATGAGTGCGGGCAGCATGGCAGTCGCGCGATCTCTCGTATTCTTAGTAGGCGCACCCCAAAATGCTTCTTGAGCGACATTTTCATGACGCCTCTCTTCAGGCGTCATACTCAGCGAACGGCGGACCCGTTCACCATTGAGTTGTATGCCACGCCGCGCGGCAACGCCACCTATCTTCCCCAAGGCCTCAACCACCACGGGCCCGGTTTCAAGCCAGTGCCCGTCCGCATCGATGACCGGGTGCGAAAGCCGCCCTCGCAAAATCGCTGCTTCTGACATAGTTCCTCCCTATTCTTTCTAGCTCGCCCGCCCTCTAAATAGTCGTCCCGAGGCTGAACCGGTGTGCTCGTTGTCCGTTAGAAAGACTTCTCCATTCACGATGCTGTGTCTAATCCCATCAGCCACCTGTTTTAAACGCTTCGCGCCTGATGGCAGATCGTTAACCACTTCCGGCATGCGTGGCGCCACGGTCTCGGGATCAAATACCACGAGGTCAGCGTTGAGGCCTTCGCGAATCAAACCGCGGTCATGCATTCCCCAATACGTTGCCGGCACACAAGTCAGTTCTCGAACAGCTTCCTCAAGGGTCATGGCTTCCTTTTCGCGGACCCAGTGCGATAGCAAGTGAGTTTGCAGCGAGCTGTCCATGATTTGCGACACATGGGCACCCGAATCGGAGAACGTCACCACCGAGCGGGGGTGTTTCATCATCTCCAACACATCTTCTTGGTTTTCGTTAGCCGCTGGCTGACAAAAAAACTGATTAAAATCGGTCTCCAAAGACAAGTCGATCATCAGTGCAACGGGATTCACGCCGCGTTCGCGAGCGACATCTTTCAACAAGCGTTGTTCCCCAACCATCGAATCCATGACGTAAAGATGGTCGTAATCCGGCGGTCGTGCCTCGACACCGACGATCCGGTTTTTCGGCGCTTCGCCATTCGCGATCTCGACTAACTTCTTGCAAAGACCCGGATCTCGCAATTGACGCTTTTGCTCGTCTAACGACGAAGCTCGGATGTCCGACCACAAATCCCAGCGATCAAAAGGCATCTGGGTCTTAAAGGAAAGCATAGTATTAAGTGCCCGCGAATGGACCTGCACAAACATCCGGCCACCCGCGATCGCGGTCTCCTCCAACAGCTCAAAATAGGGTCGCCAATGGTCGGGCGCGAACCGTGAACTAAACATACCCCACGTCTGTACGACGCCACTGTCGACGGCTAAATCACGAAGCCGGACATGGTATTCGCGCAGTCGATCTGGATCCCGACCCACCTGCTCACCCGCAATTTCGAACAACCCTCGTCCAGTTCTTCCTACCGCCGACACGATGGCCCGGACCTCCTCCCAATCCGCAACGCGGCTCGCGACCGGAAGATCGTCGGCAGTCAAATGGTTAGGCGTTCGCGACGTCGAGAAGCCGATCGCACCCGCACGAACGCCCTCCTCAGCAATATCGCACATGCGACCAAGTTCGTCCGCCGATGCCCGTTCAGTAAACGCACGTTCACCCATGACGTACGTCCGTATCGCCGAATGTCCAATGTAGCCGGCGTAATTAATGCCCTTTGGCAGCGCGTCAACGGTGTCGAGGAACTCGGGGAACGTCTCCCATGACCAGTCAATTCCAGCCTGCATTGCGCCCCGAGAAATGTCCTCGGCACGTTCAAGGTTTTTGAACACAAAGCCCGCGTCAGGTTCTGCACAAGGGGCAATCGTAAACCCGCAATTTCCCATGACCACGCTGGTGACACCGTGATAACAAGAACAAGAACCAAGTGGATCCCAGAATACTTGAGCATCCATGTGGGTGTGGCCGTCGATGAAGCCTGGCGCAACAACCTGATCTTCAGCATCGACGGTTCGATAGGCTGTGTCGCCAAGCCGCCCAATGGCTGTGATTTTGCCGTCGTTCACGCCGATATCCGCACGAAATCGTGGAGCGCCCGTACCATCAACAACGGTGCCGTTCTTTACGACCAAATCAAATGCCACGCCTACACCTCCCAACGATCAGTCTAGCAGAACGAATATGATAGATTGGCGGACTGAACCCTGGAGGAGCGGTTACGTGAGGGGGCTCGCGCTTCTAAACGCACTGTGTCTTATTGCTGGATCCGGATTGGCTTCCGAGATCGAGTACCGGCATGGCTACGCGTTTTTATCGACGCCCAAATACCCAGCGAATTTCAAACATTTCGATTACGTCAACCCCGACGCCCCTAAAGGCGGTCGAATGCGAATTCCAGCGATGGGTAGCTGGGACAATTTCAACCCGCTGTCTGTCCCGGGCGGTCAAATGGTTGCGGGTCTCAGCGTCGAAGCGCCGCACTGGAATTTGTTACACGATGCGTTGATATCTCAAGCTGCGGACGAACCCTCAACGATTTATGGTCGCCTCGCCGAGGGCATTGCGGTCGCGGACGACGGGTCTTGGATTGCCTTCAAGCTTCGCAAGAACGCGCGCTGGCACGACGGCAAACCCGTGACCATCGATGATGTCTACTTTTCCTACACCATCTTCACCACCGTTGCGTCGCCGACCGTGGCAACACCGCTCGAGCCCATCGAATCGTTTGAAGTTATTGGACCCTGGGAAATTCGGTTCAACATCCGCGAAACCGATCGAGGCGATCCCCTTTTGCCGCTGCGGATCGGTTCAAAACCGATACTGGCGAAACACTACTGGGAGTCGCGGGATGTCACCAAAACAACCGTCGAACCCCCTATAGGTTCCGGCCCCTATCGGATCAAAGACTTCAGGATCGGTCGTTCCATCCGGTGGGAACGGGTCGACGACTATTGGGGCGAGGACCTGCCGGTCATGCGAGGCCGTTTCAATTTTGATGAATTGAAGTGGGACTACTTTCGTGACGATCAGGTTCAAACTGAAGCGCTCAAGGGCGACATCATTGACGTACACGAAGAAAATCTCCCGAGACTCTGGGAGACCGCGTATAAATTCCCGCCCTCTGACGCAGGCGCGTTCCGTAAAACGTGGCTGCCGGTGGAGAAACCGTGGGGACTCTGGTGGCCCATATTCTGGAATCTGGATCAGCCCCGATTTCAAGATATTCGGGTCCGCGAAGCACTTTGGCTCGTTTCCGATTTCCCCTACCTCAACTGGGTCAACTACGACTTTTATCAGACTGCCGAGAGTTTCTTTCACGGATCAGAACTCGCTTCGCGCGGACTGCCCGACGAACGCGAATTGGAGTACTTGGAGCCGATCCGCCATCTCGTTCCGCCTCGCGTCTTCTCGGAACCGTATCGGCCACCGCCTAATGGTGGTAGGGGTTGGCATCGCGAAAATCTCATCAATGCGGCAGCGTTGTTGAAGGAGGCGGGCTGGATCATGGAAGAAGGCAAGCTCATCCACGGTCAAACTCGAGAACCCTTCCATGTCCGCCTCGTCGCCGTATCGCCAGCCCTCGCGGGTTCGTTCATCCCGTACATGCGGAACCTAGATCGACTTGGGATCACGTCCACGGCCAAGTCACCAGAAATATCCAATTGGTTGTTTCGCATGCGATCCGGTGACTTCGATGGCGGGGCCATCTGGTTCCTTCCCGACTACACGCCAACCCATCTCATCGCCAATAACTTTAGCAGCGCGACTGCAGAGCACGAATACGGTAACAACTGGTCGAACATGCGAGATCCAGCCATCGACCACTTAATTGAGTGCATCAAAACCGCGACCACCTACACGGCTTACGTCGCCGCGATCCGCGCATTCGATCGCGTCATGCTCTGGAATTTCTATTTTGTTCCCGGCATGACCAAGACGCGCATCGGGCTTGCCCACTGGAACCGCTATAACTGGGTCGAAGCAGGTAATTTAAAGCGACCAGCCCATGTCCAGACCTGGTGGTTCGACCGTGAACGGGCTGCCGCCGTCAAGAAATTTCAGAGCAAGTAGCCATGGGTCGATACTTATTGC
>JAYGFA010000087.1:0-3123 GCA_046582115.1 Pseudomonadales bacterium
GCTTGCGAAGGTTCCGTGAACATCAAGGCACGCGGATTCTTCTGCGCCCACTCTCGCGTCACGACCGAAATGTGGGCGAAGTCCTCAACTGTTGAGCTGTATTGATGCATGTGTCGAACCATCGCGTGCGCGTACTGAGAGGGCGCACCGAAGGTTCCATACGCCATGGTCATTTCTACCCCCGGTGAAATCTCTCCACGGCCACCGCCTCCGCCTCCAGCGCCACGATACGACCAACCCGCTTCGCCATGACTGACAACGGCTATATCAATGATTCCAGATGCAATGGCTGCTAACGCGTGATGTACGTGTATCTCAAACGAACAGCCGCCAACCGAGGTTGTATCGATGTAATGAGGGCGTATGCCGAGATGTTCTGCCAACTCTACTGACCAACCGGTAGAGAAAACGCCTTCGATATCCGATATGGGTATGCCCGTGTACTCGGAAACGTTCTTGATCGCCTGAATGTGATGTTGTAGCGAAGTGACCTTTTCACCCCGTTCTTCCGGATAACCGATTTCATTCGATTCCACCGCTCCGACGATGGCCGCGCCCATCGATAAATTTATTGCTGCCATATTTACTCCTCCACCACCCGCCAAAACGGGATGTGTGTATCGTCATCGGCTTGTTCGAATTCGACCTTGACCTTTGCCCCTATCTTGATGTCCTCAGGCTTATTTGGATCCACGCCACGAAGGACCGTCATCATTCGATCACCTTCATTAAGATCGATATATGCCGTCACGTAGGGAACTTCTTCCGCCCAACCACCGAAGGCACGGTGCTGAACGGCAAATGTGTGCAGCCGGCCTTCACCGCTGCCCTCGATCCACTCCAAATCTGTGGAGTGGCACGACGGACATATCAGTCTCGGGTACCAGTGCACTTTCCCGCACAGCGTACATCGCGGCAGCATCAGCTTGCCTTCCTTAGCGCCATCCCAAAACGGTTGGTTGTGCTGACCCTTACGAGGGATGGGTTTGTTATACGCCACGTTGGTCCTTCCTCAGTTCTCCTGCCCGGCTGTCAAACTTAGCACGAGAACCTAAACGGCGTTACTAGTCGATTGTATTCGGTTCATCGACGGCCTCGAACCGATCAAATCCGTCACGTCATCCTGCTATAGTTTGTGGCGGGAACCGGCTGGCATGGAGACGGGAGTTTTGATCGATTCCCGACCACTGCACGAAACGAATCGCGTTACGGCGCGAGGATCTAAAGTGTCGCTGACCGGCAGGGTCGGGAGCCCTCTGATCGACTTTACATAGAAGGATGTTATGAACTACACGCGATTGAACAGCACGGTCAACGACGGTGTCGGACACATCCAACTCGCTGTACCCGACGAATTTAATCGAATGCCGCCAGCGTTCTGGAGCGAGTTTCCCGCGGCAGTATCGGAAATGGATTCGAGTGGCACCGTCCGCGTGTTGGTGATTTCGGCACAAGGCAAACACTTCTCCTCGGGCATGGATACAGCCGCTTTCACTGCCCCCGCGCCCGAACAATCCTTCGACGCAGGTCGACGAGGAGAGCGTGCCCGTCGCAACCTTGCAGGTTTGCAGGAGGCGTTCACGACCATCGAAAAAGTCCGGATGCCCGTGTTGGCCGCCATTCAAGGTGCATGCATAGGCGGCGGCGTCGACATGGTTTCCGCTTGCGACATGCGTTACTGCACATCGGACGCTTTTTTTTGCATTCAGGAGATCAATATCGGGTTATCCGCGGACGTGGGCACATTGCAGCGGTTACCCAACCTCATCCCCGATGGACTGATGCGCGAACTCGCGTACACCGGGAGACGTCTATTTGCGGAGGAGGCGAAGGAAATTGGCCTTGTCAACAACGTTTACGCGACTCACGACAAGATGCTGACGTCCGTCATGTCAATTGCGAAAGAAGTCGCGTCCAAATCCCCGCTCGCCGTCACAAGCACCAAGCACCTGCTCAATTACGGACGCGAACACAGTATTCAAGAAACGCTGGCGTACCAATCGGTCTGGATGGGTGCGGTATCCCAGGGAACCGAAATGCAGACATATTTTCGTGCCAAATCCGAAGGCGACGAACCTTCATACGAAGACCTTCCGCCACTCGACTAATACAAACTCTGAGGACATTACAATGAGTGAAGAACCCGGCCTCTTCGACACCATCTACAACTGCCGCGCAATGCGGCGTTTAAAGACTGACCCTGTACCCGAAGAAGACATCCTTCAGTTGATCGATGCCGCGAACCAGGCCCCAACCGGTTCCAATCAACAAGGTGCACGATGGATCGTGGTACGCGATGCAGACCAGCGAAGAACCCTCGCCGATTTAAATCGATCCGCGGTGGAAGCGTACATCGGCCCAGCAACCGGACGACCTTCCGCTTTACCACAGCAAGACGCGGATAAGCGGTCGCGAATGCTCAATGCCGTGCTCTGGCAAGCGGACCATATGCATGAAATTCCAGTCCTAATCGTCGCTTGCTACGAGTTTGACGGACCGATCGGCGATGGCGTACCCAGCGGTGGTGGCGGGTCAATCTGGCCGGCTGTCCAAAATCTGCTACTGGCGGCACGCGCATTGGGTTTGGGGGCAGCACCCACTACCTTAGGATTATCGAACCCAACCGCGGTAAGAAAAACACTAAACCTGCCAGACAACGTGGCCGCGTACTGTCTCATCCCGGTCGGTTACCCGCTCGGGAAGTTCGGTCCCTTGACGCGATTACCTGTCGCTGAAACGGTGCAATGGGATAGGTGGGCATAGAAGAATGACGGGAACACCCGCGAGCCCAATACCAAGGAAATGATATGGATTTAACGACATGGTCTTGGATATTCATGGTGGTATACATCAGCGGCATGTTAGCCATTGGCGTAATCGGACAACGTCGGGTTAAACATGCCGACGATTTCGCTACCGCACGGGGCTCGTACGGGCCAATTTTTCTAGCCTTCGCGTTCGCGGCGACAACCGCTAGCGGTGCAACTTTTCTTGGCGGCCCAGGCCTCGGATACCAGTGGGGGTTCGCTTCTCAATGGGGGAATTTTCTGTATCCCATTGGCGTTTATTTCGGGGTTCTCATATCCATGCGTCTGATCGCGACCACGGGGAACAAGTTCGGCA
>JAYGFA010000095.1:0-35156 GCA_046582115.1 Pseudomonadales bacterium
AGCGTTCGCCGTGCGTGTTAACTCACGTATAGCTGACGCGATGATTCCGACCCCTATCAGCTGTAGTATCGTAAAGGCTACCCGACGCATATTTCCTTCATCCAACAGAGGCACGTGACGACGTGCCAGCCAGGTCCCGAAGGCAACCACGGGCAATTCGAGCGCTGTCAATTGCCATACGATCTCCGATAGACCCCCGCCAATCCCAACCACGACCGTGCGCGTAGTGCTCGTTACGACGTACCGGGCCAGTAGAGTCGCTCGTACGGTTGCAACAGGAATGGGTTGGCGATATGCGAACCAACCGATCACCGGTCCTGACGCTGCGAACATGCTACCAACTAACCCACCTCCAGCGCCCACCACCACTGCTGCCTATACCGACGATGTATCAACAGCGGTTTTGGACGCAATACCATCGACGCACTACCGCCAACGATGCAGACACCAAGGATCAAACAAAGAACGTTTGCGGCGTTTATCGAAAGCTGATGCAACAACCACACGCCAGCCCCGATCGCAGTCAATTGTCCGACCGAGAGACTTATCCACAGACGCCAATCGATATCTCTAGCACAGCCATAAATTGCGACGCCAACGTTAACGAACGCGAGAAAACTATTCACCGCGGCTACGACCGACACGACAAAAACGTGCGCCGCAGCCACAATTGCCATGATAACGATACCTAACGCAAACCCGGTGATGCCCTGAACATAACTGCCAAGGAACACCGCAGTGGAAAAAACCGAGACGGGCCATACTTCCACAACAACAGTGTATTCTGACGAACAACGGCATGTTGGGATTTCCATGGATTTACAGCTCTCACGACGCCGCGTACTCGTAACGGGAAGTTATCGAGGGACCGGCATGGCGATGGCGAAACGGTTTCTTGAAGAAGACTGCACTGTGGCCGTGCATGGGTTGAACGAGACGCAAGCTCGAGACGCCGTGGCTGAATTGGGAGGCGGCTATCCCGTGTTCGGAGATATCAGCCACGATGAAGGTACAAACGCACTGATCGAGCAGCTCGAAGCAACACCCGAAATTCTTGTGAATAACTACGGTTTCGCGGAGTCCGGGCGTTGGGAAACTCTTAGTTCGAACGATTGGATCAATCTCTATCAAAAAAACGTACTCTCAGCCGAACGGCTCATCCAGGCATTTCTCCCCGAAATGAGGGGCATGGATAGGGCACGTATCATCAATCTAGGCACCGTTGGTTCCAGCCGTCCTAATTCGATAAATCCTCACTATTACGCCGCCAAGGGAGCTCTAGCGACCATGACCATCAGCCTCGCGCAAGAGGTAGCCGGTACCAATATCCGGGTTAATCTGGTGTCACCCGGCGTGATTTTGACCCCCGAGGTGCGTGAGGCTTATATCAGCCGGGGCGTAGCCAACGGCTGGGGAAAAACGTGGGAAGAAATTGAGCCCCATGTTGCCGCCGACATTCCTATTAGGCGTATCGTCCGTCGCGACGAGGTCGCGGATCTAGTCTTGTTCCTCGCGAGCGCGAGAGCCGACGCGCTACACGGACAAAATATCCGCATTGACGGCGGTACCTTGGGCGTCGTGACATAGTGCGTACGGCGGTTGTTACTGGAACGACACACGGCATCGGCACCATAACGGCCACACGCGTCGCTGCAGCCGGCTATCGATTGATTATGCTGGTCAGGGACGTACACCTGGCGGAAACATTGGCAACCACCATCACTGCTGCAACAGGCAACCACGCCATTGAGGTTGTACTTTGCGACCTTTCGTCGATCGCTTCTGTAAACGACGCGGTGGCAGAAGTTCTTCGGCGCACGAGCGTTATTCATCTACTCATCAACAACGCCGGCACCGTTATACGACGACGGACCACATCAGCCGATGGGATTGAATTGACATTCGCCACCAATCATCTGGGACCGTTCGTACTGACGACGGGTTTACGTACGCGTCTCGAAGTCGCCGATGCCAGTCGCGTGGTGAATGTTGCATCGGCCGTTTACCGGAATGGATCTCAAGACTTCGAAACGGTGCTTGAACCACATGGTGAGACTGGTCTCCGAGCCTATGCGACGTCGAAACTGGCGAACGTACTCTTTACCCTTGCATTGCACCGTCGGACTCGAGGAACTGGGATCACCGCCAACTGCCTACACCCAGGCGTCGTGGCGACCAACTTGGCTGGTGACAATCGGTTACTTCGTTTGGGTATGAAGCTCGGTCGTACTCTCGGCATCATGCGTTCGCCGGAACAGGGTGCCGAAAATACGATTCAATTGGCGCTGAGTGTAGAATGCGCCACAGCGAGCGGCGGCTATTATGACGAAAATATGCGTCGTACGGTCCTGAGCGCAACTGCTCTAAACGAAGAAGTGCAAGACCGACTTTGGCGTTTTTCCGAACAGCTTGCGACGAGATCGGCATGAGCGAGACCAACAACGACCTCTACACTGAGGTTATCGGCCCGAGAAACACAAACTACTACCTCACCTATTTCAAACGTGCTGATGCCCGGGGTTACGCTCCGATTTCCTGGCACTGGCCCGTCGTATTCGCGGACGTTTTCTGGTTCCTGTACCGCAAACAATACCGTTGGGCCGCCATCGTCACACTCGTCTCACTGTTAATTCTCGTGGTCGCCGGCCAAATCAGCCGGATGGGTTATCCAGAGCTTGGCGTCACTGTCCAGTTGGTTCTGTTGGCCGTATTTAAGCTTGTCTACGTTCCATTACGGGCCAACGCGCTCTACTACAACTGGGTACAACATCGAATCCGATTGGTTCAGACGGCGCTACCGGGAAATTCGACGGAACAAAAATCGATGCTTGCGAAGCTCGGCGGCACGAGCTTCACAACACCGTTAATGATTGTCGCTTTGCTGTTTCTAGTGGCAGGTCTGCTACCAACTCAAGGTTAATCGCGCGTCGTAAACGCATGATGATGCGCAACGAGTTGTTCCGTACAACGAACCTAGCGAGCCGCGAGAATACCTTCGTTGACGCAGTTTTGGAGTCTGCCATCGCGTAAGTATCGCGCCGCGGTTCGTGCCGAAAAAGCACGAATATCGCGAACACTTTCGCGCGTAAAAAACGCGGAGTGGGGTGTCACTACGAGTCTGTGCCGAATCCAGTCTTCGTTATTCCGCCATGCTGCGATCAAAGGACGGTCCAGTTTAGCCGGTTCTTCCGGAAGAACATCAAGCCCTGCAGCAAGTACCACATCGTCTTTCATCGCGTCATGCAGTGCATCAATGTCAATGATGGGACCCCGCGCCGTATTCACGATAATGATTCCTTTTTTTGCATGCGCGAGGGCGTCTGCGTCAATGAGGTGCTTCGTCTCATCGTTCAGCGGGGCATGTACACTCACGATGTCTGACTCGGCCAGAAGTTCCAGCAACGAATCGGATCGATGAATACCGAGCGCCAGTTCCGAGCCGTTAGGTTTGTAGGGATCGTGAAAAGTGACGTCCATTTCGAATGCCTTGGCGCGCATCGCGGCCGCAGTCCCAATACGACCCAGCCCAACAATACCCAACGTGCAATCGGCCATGCGTTTACCAAACGGATTCAACGCTGGGCGCCAGTTGGCAATGGGGTCAGCTCGTAGCGATTCGTCATGAAAGGCGATGCTTTTGGTTATCGTCAGCATCAAAGCGATGGCGTGATCGGCGACCTCTAGGGTACCGTAGTCGGGCGTATTGCTGACCGCGATACCGCGACTACCAAACGCTTCTAGATCGACGTCATCAAAGCCTACGGCCGGTTTGACGAAAATGCGGCACTTGTCGAGCATGTCCATCACGTCAGGAGGCACTTGCCCACCGACAATACCATCGCAGTTGCGCCACTGCTCCTCCGTAACGGTGTCAAAGCCACGGCAAAACTCGCCCGCCACCCCTTCTCCCAGCGCCTCGATTTCGATCTGGTTGTCGCGACCGGTTCGCGGAAAAAGTACTCGAATTGTCATGTGGTTGTCTCCATCAAACCGTTGCAGCTTCCGGGGAGTCTAGCCGCGATCACGCCCCGAACGCGCCAATGAGGCTGCGCACTAACTCAATCAGTGGCGTCGGATAGACACCAAAGAGAATCACCGCCACACCTAATACCCCTGCCGTAACGAGGGTTTCCATGGGCACAGCGCTAGTTCTCGCCAAACTGTCGGTGGATTCGCTTTGTGTCATGGTAAATACAATCCGCAGGTAATAGTAAATGCCGATCGCACTGCCAATGACGAGTGCCCAAAGGAGAACCCACAACGCGCCCTGGATGCCCGCTGCAAAAAGGTAAAACTTGGCAATAAAGCCCATAGTTAATGGAATACCCGCCAAAGAAAGAGCCGCCGTCGTCAACACTGCCGCGAGCACTGGGTGGCGCCAAAATAAGCCCCGGTAGTCGGCTAACTGCTCAGTATCCTGGCCACTCCCCGTAATCGAAAGGGCGCTAATCACACCGAACGCTGCCAAGGTCATAAGGAAGTACCCAGCCATATATACCATCGTCGTCTCACGAGCGATCTCAGGATCATCCAACGCGGCGACCACCAGCAGAGCAATTAGTAAATAGCCAATGTGAGCGATCGACGAGAAGGCTAAAATCCGTTTGATGTTTTTCTCCAACAGCGCCAAAAGATTACCCACGACCATCGACCCCACGGCGATGACAGAAATTCCAAGTACAATGGATGCGTTCGATAGTACATCCGACATCACGATGTAACGCAGTAGCGCAGCGAACACCGCCCCTTTGGACACCGTGGAGACAAACCCTGTCACGGGCGCGGGCGCCCCTTGATAAACGTCGGGGGTCCACATATGAAAAGGCACCAGGGACAACTTGAACGCTAGTCCAACAATCAGCATCCCCTGCCCCAACCAGTAGTAGCTCTCGCCTTGGTTATCAACTGGTTGTCCCAGTGCGCTGAAACTTAGCGAACCGGAGGCCGCATAGATGAGGGCCATACCAAACAACATCGTGGTCGAGGCAACCCCGGATAGCACCAGGTATTTCGCGGCAGCCTCGAGTGGAAGTCTGCCCTCTTGGGGATAGCAGATCATGGCGTACAACGAAATCGAGAGAATCTCGAGTCCCAAAATCAACGTCGCAAAATGGATAGCCACTGCCATAACCATCGCGCCCAGGGTGGCCGTTAGAATGAGCAGGTAGAACTCTTCGCAACTCGCCGCTCGATGGTCGAGATACCGGAACGAGATCAATACGGTGACGATGGCGGCGAGCAGAAAAAGTCCGCTAAAGAACTGGCCGTAGCCGTCCACGCGGATTAGTCCAAATATCTCCTGGCTACCCACAGCAAGCGACTGCGGGATCAGGGCGCCAGCAATGACTAAAATCAGGACCGTCGACGTCATCGCCAGTGCATGACTGCGGCGGAACGCAACCACGAGCAATAACACCATAAGACCCGCTGCCAGCACCAGGTACGGCATCACGGAGCTAATCCATGCATGACTCATAGTCCAACCACCCCTAGTGACGCGATAACGGGTGCAGATAAATTGAGCACGGGTTGAGGATATACGCCCAGCCATACCAACCCGACCATCATCAAGATCATGACGGTCATTTCACGAGCGCCGAAGTCCTCGATCTCGCCAACATCGGGATTAGGGACGCCTTGAAACGCTCTTTGCATCAGCGATAAACCGTAAACAGCTGCTACGACAATGCCGATGGCTGCGGCGATGGTCATCGGTACGTGGGCTTGGAACGCTCCAAGCAGGGCAAGGAATTCACCGACGAAATTTCCCAACCCCGGCATTCCGACGGAGGCAATAACAAAAAACAGCGTCATCGCACCCATCCGCGGCGCACGCACCCAGAGCCCTCCCATCTTCGACATTTCGCGCGAGTGCAAGCGTTGCTGCAGCGCACCCGCCATCATGAACAACGCGGCGGTGGAGAAGCCGTGAGCGATCATGGTCACCACCGCGCCCTGCATGGCAATTTCGTTGAACGCGTACACACCGAGCAAAACGAATCCCATGTGCGCGACCGAGCTATACGCGACCAGGCGTTTGAAATCGCTTTGGCTGTACGCCATGTACCCGCCATAAAGGATGCTTAGAACGCCCAGCAGCATGCCTGCCGTTGCAAAATCTTGCGACGCTTCAGGAAAAAGTCCCACGGCAAATCGAATCACGCCGTAACCGCCGGTCTTCAACAGGATGCCAGCGAGAATCACGGAGCCCGCGGTCGGCGCCTGGGTGTGGGCGTCAGGCAGCCAGGTATGGAAGGGCACACTCGGAAGCTTAGTAATAAACGCAACGAAAAATCCCAACATCAGCCACCAAGCAACGCCTGGATCCAAGGAGGCATTCCGAAGTTCAAAATAGTTGAACGTAATGACCCCGGTAGCTTCGTAGTTAAAGTACACCAACGACAAAATCGCGAACAGCATCAACAGGCCACTGATCTGGGTGAACAGAAAAAACTTGGTCGCCGCGTAGGCGCGATGCTCGTGTCCCCATATAGCGATCAGGAAATACATGGGAATGAGCATCACTTCCCAGAAAAAGAAGAAAAGGAATAGGTCGAACGCACAGAATACGCCCACCACGCCGGCCATCACCCACAGGATGTTGAACTGGAAAAATCCGCGTTTCTCGCTGATCTCCGACCACGATGAAACGACCGCGACGATGCCAAGAAAAGCTGTAAGGACGACCAGCATGAGCGATAGTCCATCAAGAACCAGGTAGACCTGGATGCCAAACCGCGGGATCCACGGCAACACCTGCTTCGCGTATTCCTCGGTCCCCGATCCTGCACCCAACCACACACTGGTCGTATAAATAAGCGCGACCATAAAAGCGATCAACGAAACCCAACGAGGCGCGTGTTGGTGAATACGTTCAGAGACCGCGGCGACCACGCCGGCGGCAAGCAGTCCCATTATGAGGGCGAGGATGTTCAACCCAGCACCTCCCACATCACAACCACGAAAACAAATGCCAAGCCCAGAGTCATGTTCCACGCATACCAGCGAAGGCGACCATTTTGGATGACGGCCAGTACGTGGTGTACGCCGCGCGCGATGCTAGCGGCCAACTTAAACACCAGATCGACGAAATCGTTCTTGTTCATGCGCGCGAGAGCGACGAAAGGGGCAACAACAACCCGATCGTATAGCCAGTCAAACCCCCAACCGCTATACCAAAACTGTCTTACATTCTCGGCGAACTCTGTCCCGAGGAGTTGCTTCCCGCCGCCTCGCGCAGACCCAAACACAAACCAGCCAGTAAGAATCCCCAACAGCGGCATCGCCATCGTAACCAGTGCGATCGGAGAGAAGTGGTCATGTGTCGTGATGCCACCGTCTGGGAGCACACCCGATACAATGCCCAACCCGAACCAACCGCCACCCAGTGCGAGACCGCACAGAATGATGAGCGGTAAGTTCATGGTCCATCCCGATGAATCCCGGGCATCGGTTTTCGTCCTACCGAAAAAAGTCAGAACAATCATCCGCGTCGTGTATAGCGCGGTCATGAACGCAGCAATGGCTGCACCGCCCCAAAAGACCATCCCAGCGGCAGGGTTATCGGCCGCTGTCAACATGATGGCATCCTTACTGAAGAAACCCGACGTCAACGGCAACGCAGCAAGCGCAACAGAACCCACCAACATACTCACGAACGGAATCGGCAGTTTCCGCCAGAGCCCACCCATCTTGAACATGTCCCGTTCGTGATTCAGCGCAAGGATCACGGAACCACTGGCAAGGAACAGAAGGGCTTTAAAGAATGCATGGGTCATCAAATGAAAAATGGCCGCCGACCAGGCACCCACACCAAGGGCCATGATCATGTATCCGATCTGACTCATGGTCGAAAATGCGAGCACCCGTTTGATGTCGGTCTGTACAAGCGCCGTGAATGACGCAATGAACAAAGTGACCAGTCCCGTGCAGGCAACCCAAAACTGCGCTTCGGGGGAAATAAGGTAAATATCGTGCATCCGGGCGATCAGGTAGACGCCCGCGGTGACCATGGTGGCGGCATGAATGAGCGCGGACACCGGGGTCGGTCCCGCCATCGCGTCGGGAAGCCAGGTTTGCAACGGCACTTGCGCCGATTTCCCCATCGCGCCACCCAGGAACAGAAGACCAATCACCGTGGCCATGGTCGAGCCCTCGGGCCAGACGGTACTCGCCGCCGCCAGCGACGCCTGGATTTCCGTGGTGCCAAGCTCTCGAAACAACAGGAACAGTCCGAGCGCCAGGAAGGTGTCGCCCACGCGGGTAACGACAAACGCTTTTCGCGCGGCGTAGCCGTTGTTTGGATCTCGATGGTAAAAGCCGATCAACAGATAGCTACACAAACCAACGCCTTCCCATCCCAGAAAAAGCACCACTAGGTTGTCGCCGAGGACGAGCATCAGCATCGCGAACACAAATAAATTCATGTACGCAAAGAATCGGCCGAATCCCTCGGGTTCCTCATGGTCATCCCACATGTAGCCGGTGGCGTAGACGTGGATCAAAAAGCCAACACCGGTGATGACACCCGTCATTACAAGCGCTAGCCCATCCAGATACAGCCGTATCTCAGGAGCGAACCCGCCGACTCGCATCCATGTCCATAACAGTTGCGACTGGGGCTCGGCACCACCTTCCACAAACGCTTTCCCCACCACCAGGGCAACGACTGCCGCGAGTCCAATGGAACCTGCGCCGACGATGGCGACCACCGTTTTCGGCAGTTTGCCTTGGGTCACAAATAAGACCAGAAAGCCCAACAACGGGAAACTCGGTATTAGCCAAAGCACGTCCATCAGCTATGCATCTCGTCCGCCGTATCGACATCGAGACTGTCAAAGCGTCGCGATAACTGCAGCACGATCCCCAACGCTACCGCGACTTCGGCAGCGGCCAACGCCAAAATGAACATGAACATGATTTGCCCATCAGCTTCGGCCCAGCGAGCACCCGCCGCTACAAAGGCAAGACCGCACGCATTCATCATGACTTCAAGCGACATCAACACAAACATCACATTTCGCCGGACCAGAACGCCGGTGAGTCCTATACAAAAGAGCGCCGCGGCCAAAACAAATACATGCTCGAGCGGAATCGACAACGCGAAGTTCAAACTTCCTCCCGCCGCTCAGATAGATAACGTCGTCCCAGGTGATACGCACCAACCAGAGCGGCGAGTAGTACAATCCCGGCAAGCTCCACTGCCAAAAGATACGGCCCAAAAAGTTGCGTACCAACCGTCTTCGGTCCGACCATTGACCCCGCCGTCTGCGCAGGTTCACCACTCAGCGCATAGACCAGACCTAAAAACAGGGGCACCGTAAGCAGGCATGGCAAAATCCACATGCTCGGGCGTAACCACGCGCTCTCGCGCGCGATCGCTCCTTTTCCAAGATTGAGCATCATCACCACGAACAAAAACAGCACAACGATCGCCCCCGCGTAAATGATCACTTCCAGCGCCGCTGCAAACGGCGCCCCGAGCAAAAAGAAAATGACTGCAACTGACAGCAGCGAGACGATTAGATAAATGAGTGCGTGCGAAGCGTTCTTGCCGGTAACGACCAAGACGGTCGACGCCAAAGCAGTCACGGCAGCAATGTAAAAAAGACTTTCCATATCCTTTGTGCGTTAGCGTTTATTAGGGCAACAGACTCCGAACATTCGTCGGCGAAGCTTCGTTCTCTGCCTCACCTTTTTGTTTTCCGTGGATGGTTTTACCCGCCACATTCCAGAAGCTGTATCCAGGATATTTACCGGGACCACTGATAAGGAGGTGCTCCTTCTCATACACCATGTTGGTGCGATCGAATTCACACAACTCAAAGTCCGGTGTTAATTGAATGGCATAGGTGGGGCACGCCTCCTCGCAAAGGCCGCACATGATGCAACGCGAAAAGTTGATTCGAAAAAATTCTGGATACCAACGCCCATCCTCTTCTTTTTCGGTTTTCTGCAGGGCAATGCAATCGACAGGACAAGCGACCGCACACAAATTGCAAGCAACGCATCGTTCTTCACCGTCCGGGTCGCGCGTGAGTACGATGCGACCGCGGTATCTCGGCGCCTGATAGGGCATTTCTTCTGGGTATTGAACCGTTTCGCTACGCATCCCGAAAAGACGCCGAAACCCGGGTGTATGCTGCAAGATGGTCCAGATCGTTCGTAGTTGGCTAATCATGATTTTGCACCCCTAGCCCGTCCACAACATCCAAGCACCCGTTCCAAGTACGTTGACGAGTGACAAGGGCAGCAGAATTTTCCATCCCAACGACATCAGTTGGTCGTACCTCGGTCTCGGTATGGCAGCGCGCAACAGGATGAAAAAGTTAATGAACACAATAATTTTGGCAGCAAACACCGCCAATCCGACCAACGCCGACGCCAGTCCCGCTGGCACCAACGACTGCAACGCGGACGGTAACAACCAACCGCCGAAAAACAGCAAGACGATCATCGCCGACGTGATGATCAGCCCCAGGTATTCGGCCGCCATGATCAAGCCGAATTTCATGCCCGAATATTCGGTGTGGAATCCCGCGGTCAGTTCCTGTTCGGCTTCCGGTAAATCAAACGGCAGCCGATGGGTCTCGGCTAACCCGGCAAGCAGGAAAATCACGAACCCGACAAACTGTGGGCCAATATTCCACAAACCGGCTTGATCTTCGACGATGTCTAGCAAACTAAAGGACCCCGCCAGGATAACAACACCCATCAGCGACAACGCCATAAAGACTTCGTACGTCACCATCTGAGCTGCGGCCCTGAGTCCGCCCAGCAGGGCGTACTTATTGTTGCTGGCAAATCCTGCCAAAAGCACGCCGTACACGGCGAGTGATGACATCGCTAGGAACCAAAGAACGGCAATATTGGAGTCGGTGATGATGAGCCCCGACTCACGCGGTGCCCAAGGTATGACGACATAAGCCATTAGCATCGATCCGGCAACGATGACGGGAGCCAGTACAAAAAAAAGACGGTCGCCGAAAGGCGGCACCCAGTCGTCTTTCGCTAACAGCTTGATCGCGTCCGCGATGGCCTGACCGAAACCGCCCGCCCACCGCCAAACGCGATTCGGCCCTTTTCGATCTTGCCACCAGCCGAGCAACCGTCGTTCCCACCAAACGAGTATCATCGCCGTCACCAGCGTGCCCACCGCAATCGGCAGAATCAGCACGTACGACCATATGTTGGGCGGGAGCTCCATCAGCCTCTTGCAATTACGTCAGGATGGTCACCGGACCGTCGGACAAAGTCCGGATCAACGGATAAATCAATACGCCCCGCGGGTATCATAGGAATGCCCGGAAGACCGTGAACGACACCGACCAATCCGGCCGGGATTCGGTCATCGATCCGGACTTCAAGACTTGCACCGAACCCAGGCCCCGAAATCCCCGCACCGGCTTGAACGCCAAGCTTGTTGGCGTCGGCAACGTTGAGCAACGCAAACGGGGCAGGCATCCGCTCAATAATCGGCCACGAGGCATTGGAGAGTTCGTCGCTTCCAAAGATCGCGTATAGCGGGACGACCAGGAAAGCTTCGGTAGCAACAAATGCATCCGGTACCTCTCGAAATTTCGCTGCCCGGGACGCATTGTCCGATGCAGATTCGGGCTTGACCAATAGCGCGCCCGGATCGCCGCCCATGAGCGCCCCGCCCACCTCCTGCTGAAACTTAAATACCGACTGATTGGAATTCCATCCCGGCGACCACACGAACGGCACCGCAGCTCCGTCTTGTTTGCCGATATTTTGTCCTTCCATTGAATAATTGAACGGCGTTTCATCATCGACCGTCGCTTTCGGTTCATGAACCGATATTTGGGCTCGCATCGCGGTGCGTCCACTGTATCGATGCGGTTGACGTGGAATCCTGGCGCCGCCTTCAACGCGATAGTGCGGCGGCGGAGATATGGTAGCGAGAGCTGCATAGGCGACCGTTGCACATTCTTCAATGACGTCGTTGATGTTGGCCCAGCCAGTACCTTTTGAGTCGATCGCAGCGGAAACGTCACTGATCCAACGCCAGGCCGGCCGAATATCGTCATCGGGCTCAAAAACCTGATAGAACCGTTGCGCCCGGGTTTCGTAATTGACGTAGGTCCCCGTACTCTCGGCGTAGGTCGAAGCCGGCAGCAAAACGTCAGCGTGTTCAGCTGTTTTGTTTTCTAGACTATCGAGCACCAGCATGTGCGATGCGTTGCAGGCAGCGGTTACCGTTTCTGCATCAGCCCGTCGGTATAAATCGTTCTCAAGTACGACGGCATGGTTGCCACTGGCCATGGCGTTCAGCGCATCGGTCATCGACAGTCCGCCACCAAGCATCGCAACCCCGTAACTGTTAGCTTCTAAGGGTGATAACAACAGCGCCGGATCGGATCCTTTCGCCTTTAACGCCCACGCCACGTTCGCAGCAGCGCGCAACACGTCCGCGTCTCCCGTGCCGGTTCCCGATACGATGAGGGGTCGTTTAGCCGAACCGAGCGCCGCAATCACCTGGCGCGAAAAGTCGACCCCGGCGGCAGACAGTTCGACGCCGGCTGCCGCGTACATCGGATCAATCTCATGGGCGATTGCCGCACCCACGCGAGCGATCTCTTGTGGGGCACCGCCGAACGTCGCCGACGCCACATCATCGACGCGCGTTGTCGCAACCGACGCAATAAACAGTGGGCTCAACGCTTGTTGCGCATGGCTCCGGACGCCAGCATCTTGCCAGTCTGGAATCCCTGCCTCCTCAGCCATCGAGAACGACTCGGCACGCACCGCCTGCCGCACGGCCAAGGCAATTCGCGGTGCCGTGTTCAGTATATCCTCTCCCAGAATGACGATCACATCGGCTGCTTCGACATCGGTGAGCGAGGGCGTGCGGGCGCCGCCTTCGCGTTGAATGGATAAGGCGAGTTCCACCAGCATTGCCTCGTTATCACCAAGTCCCGTACAAAAACGCTCCTCCCCAACCAATTTTTTAAGTGCGTAATTAGCTTCAAAACTTGCTCGAGGCGAGCCGATGCCAATGGCACCAACTGCAACCAACTTCGCGGCTTCGACGATGGCATTCGACCCACCGCTTGCTTCAAAAACACCATCCTCGGCACGGATCCCGGCGTGTCGGATTCGTTGGTCACTGTTAATAAAGTGCGACCCAAAACGGCCTCGATCGCACAAAAAATAGCCGTTTATTTCGCCGTGATATCGATTTTGAACGCGATTCAGAACGCCATACCGTTCGCTCGGGAAAACGTTACAACCAACAGCGCAACCCGGGCAGACAGAGGGTGCTGACTGGAGGTCCCATTTGCGCGTGTAGTGCGTAGTAAAAGGTTTGTCGGTGAATACCCCTGTCGGGCAAACCTCGACCAGATTTCCCGAAAACTCGCTCTCCAGCGGGCCATCGTCAGAACGTCCAAAGTACATGCGGCTACGTGAGCCAAACGCGGACAGGTCGGTGCCACCGGCGTAGTCGCGATAGTAGCGTACACACCGGTAACACGTAATACAGCGATTCATTTCGTGGCCGATGAACGGTCCGAGATTCTGGTTCTCCCAGGTCTGCTTGCTGCCACGGTATCTGCGCACGGAGTGTCCCGTCATCACGGTCATATCTTGTAAATGACACTCGCCCCCTTCCTCACAAACAGGACAATCGTGCGGATGATTCTGCATTAACCACTCAATAACTGATTTGCGAAAATCGGCTGCTTGTGGGGCCGCGATGGAGATCCGCATGCCATCGACTACGTCGGTCATGCACGCCATGCCGAGTCGACCCCGTTGGTCGCCCTCGTCCGCGTATTGAATGATCGCGCACTGCCGACACGCTCCAACCGAGCCCATCGCTGGATGCCAACAGAAATAGGGGAGATTTAAGTGTTGCGATAACACCGCGTGAAGCAGATTTTGGCCTTCTTCGACCTCGTACGACTGCCCGTCGACGCTAATCGTTGCCACTACGAACGCCCCCGTGATACGGACACTTGCCAGTCCGAATGTGCTCTTCGAAATCGTCTCGAAAATATTTTAGAGCGGATTGCAGTGGTTCAATCGCGCCAGTCGCGTGTAGACAAAATGTATTTCCCGGCGCGCCAATAAATTGCGCGTTGCGATCGAGGACCTCTAAATCCCCTTCTTGGCCACGACCTTCTTCAATATCGACAAGCAGTGCTTCGAGCCACGGCAAGCCTTCACGGCACGGTGTACAAAAACCACACGATTCCTGCGCGAAAAAGTGTTGCAAGTTACGCGACATGTCGACTGGGCAAATGGAGTTATCCATGAGAATCATGGTGCCCGTGCCCATACGGCTGCCAGCCGCTTGAATGGTGCCGTAATCCATTGCTAAGTCGAAATGTTCTTCCACCAAAAAGTCGGTAGAAGCACCGCCGGGGAGAACGCCCCTCAGCTCAAACCCTTCAAGCATGCCTCCGGCATGCTGCTCAACCAGTTCTCGAATCGGCGTGCCGATAGGTAATTCCCATAATCCCGGACGGTTGACCCGACCGGAAACCCCGTAAATCTTGGTCCCAGCTTCGTCCGTCAGACCCAGGCCTTGGTACCACTCAACACCTTTTCGCACGATCCCCGGGACATTACAAAACGTCTCGACGTTGTTAACAATCGTAGGTCTTCCCCAGGCTCCGCTTGCCGGCGGAAACGGCGGCTTGGTTCGCGGTTGCCCGCGTTTACCTTCGAGTGCGTTCAGCAACGCCGTTTCTTCACCACAAATATAGCGCCCGCCTGAGCTGTGAATACGTAAGTCAAGATTGAAATCAGTACCAAAAATACCGCGCCCCAAAAAACCACGCGCCGTCGCGTCCGCAATTGCCTCTACCAAGCGCTGATAGGGTCGATGGTATTCGCCGCGTAGAAAGATATATGCCTTCTCTGCTTGAATCGCGTACGCGCCAATGATCATTCCTTCAATCAATATGTGCGGGTTGTGCTCCAAGAGGAAACGGTCCTTGAATGTGCCGGGTTCCATTTCATCTGCATTACAGACGAGGTATTTGGGTCCCTCTCCTGCCGCATCACCTTGAGGGACGAAACTCCATTTCATGCCAGTCGGAAAACCAGCACCGCCTCGACCCCTCAGATTCGCGTCTTTCACTAAACCGACGATTTCTTCAGGGCTCATTGAGGTCAACGCTTTGCGTGCCCCGTCATATCCCTGCCCGGCTTCATAGGCGTTTAGGTCGACGAACCCACCTATCTCTTCGACTCGACCTAAAAGGGGCTTGGTGTCCAACAACGACACTAGTTGAACCTCCCGAAAATTTCCCGCAGACGCCCGGCGGTTACGTTTTCGATGAGTTCATCATCAATCATCATCGTCGGCGCTTTATCACAGGCCCCTAAACAGACGATCGGCAGTAGGGTGAAGCGGTCATCCTCGGTCGTTCCCCCGAATGCGATACCGAGCTGCTCCTGGATCGCCTTCCCGAGTCCATCCGCTCCCATGACATAACAAGAGACGCTGTCACACACCATCACGACGTGGCGACCTACGGGTTGGCGGAAGATCAAATTGTAGAATGTAGCGATGCTATCCAGCGCATCGGAAGACATCCCCAACAGCCGGGCGATGGCGTGGAGACTCTGGTCAGACACCCAGCCACGGTGCTTCTGGACAATTATCAACGCTTCAATAGCCGCTGATTCGCGGTCGGGAAGATGCTCGATCTCCGCCTCGATTTCGCCGATTTCTTCGCCCGATAACACTCGAACCAGTTCGACTTCGCTCATCGGTCGACGTCTGACATAACGAAATCGATACTCGCAATGATAGCTATGAGATCCGAAACCATAAATCCGTTGCTGATCACAGGAATCTGCTGCAGCGCGGGGAACGATGGCGTCCGAATACGCGTGCGATACGACATCGTGCCTCCATCCGAAATCGAGTAGTACGCATTCCACCCGGTCCTCGCCTCAACAATGGTCGACGATTCACCAGGCGGGATCACGGGTCCCCAACTGACGTTTAGAAAGTGATGAATCAACGTCTCGATATCCTGCATGGTGCGCTCCTTGGGAGGAGGCGTCGTTAGACGGTGATCCGCTTTGTACGGCCCGGAAGGCATGTTCTCGGCGCACTGTCGAATGATCTTTAAACTCTCACGAATCTCATCCACCCGCACACGGCAGCGATCATACGTATCACCGTTGGCTGCCATCGGGACCTCGAAGTCGAACTGATCGTACATGCTGTAAGGGCGCTTCTTGCGTAAATCCCAGTCACTGCCGGTAGCACGCAGCGAAGGTCCGGTAATGCCCCACTCCAGCCCTTCTGCCGTGTTGTATGCGCCGATTCCTTTAGTCCGACGTTGCAAGATGCTGTTTTGCATTGTCATTTTTTCGTAATGATCGAGCCGTTTCGGCAGGTAGTTGCAAAAGTCCAGCACCATCGCATC
This sequence comes from Pseudomonadales bacterium, assembly GCA_046582115.1. Classification (GTDB taxonomy): domain Bacteria; phylum Pseudomonadota; class Gammaproteobacteria; order Pseudomonadales; family Azotimanducaceae; genus UBA11889. The sequence goes on from JAYGFA010000095.1 coordinate 16,413, forward strand.
CCAACCATCGGGAAGATCTTGGCAAACACCGCCGATGCGGAACCAGCTGGGATGCATGCGGCCACCCGTAATCGCTTCAATGATTGAGAACAGACGTTCACGATCGGCAAACATATAAAACACCGGTGACATCTGCCCTACGTCCTGTGCGAACGTCCCGTAGAAGAGCAAATGGCTAGCAACCCGAAACAACTCCACCAGCATCACGCGGATGACCTGGGCGCGTTCCGGCACTTCTATGCCGGCCATGTTTTCGACATTCATTACGTAGGGAAAGTTGTTGATCACCCCGCCCAAATAATCGACGCGATCGGTGTAGGGAATGTACGTGTGCCAGGTCTGACGCTCGGACATTTTTTCCTGCGCGCGGTGGTGGTATCCGATGTCGGGTACCGCTTGCACGATGACCTCGCCATCAAGCTGTAAAGCAATACGAAACACACCATGCACGCTAGGGTGATTCGGACCCAAATTAAGGAACATGAAGTCCGTATGTTTCGCGCCCGTGTTCATCCCCCACTCCTCAGGAACAAACTTCAGCGCCTCTTGTTGCGCCCTTTGAAATTCTGGCGTCATCTCGAACGGGTCCATCTCGGTCGCTCGGGCCGGATGTTCCTTTCGCAACGGGTGTCCCTCCCAAAGAGGCGGCGTCAAAATTCGACGCAGGTTTGGATGGTCCTCAAAGTCGATTCCAAACATGTCGAACGCCTCACGTTCATACCAGTTGGCCACTGGATAGATCGACGAAACGCTCTTAACACGGTTGTCCGTTTCAGACAGCGGAACTTTAATTCTTATGTCGTTATTTCCCGACAGCGAAATCAGGTGATAAAAGACCGAGAAGTCGGAATCCGGTTGATCTCCGCGGTGCTGACGTACCCGTTCGTCGATCGCAGAGACATCAAACAGCAATTCGTACGGTTCGTGCACCTCGCCCTTAAGAAACCTGAGGACCGATTGGATCTCGTCGCGAGGAACCCAAATCGTCGGTATGTTATCTGCCGTTTCTTGAATGGTGCAGTTTTCGGCACCTACTTTGGTAATGAGATCATCAACCACGGTCGTCACAGGAATCTCTGTCGTTGATTTAGCTACTTCAGACACTTCTTAGCTACCGCGCTTCTTCCCCAATCGTTCCGTCGTCAGCGGTGCGTCCCCGACGGTCGTTGGCTCCGCAAGATTCGTGGCTTTCATCCGCTCGGGTGTGTGCTTGTCTCGTTGACTGGGGTCGTACTTCGACACGCTATCATCGTTTCCGATCATCCATGACAGCGGCCGCTCGGTGTTTTTCACTGACTCTTGCAACAACGTCAAGCCCTGCATAAATGCCTCTGGACGCGGAGGGCAACCGGGCACGTAGACGTCCACCGGCAGAAATTTATCCACTCCTTGAACTACGCTGTAGACGTCAAACATTCCGCCCGAGTTGGCGCACGAGCCCATCGAAATAACCCAGCGCGGTTCTAGCAACTGTTCGTAGAGGTGCTGGAGAACCGGTGCCATTTTCCGAAACACGGTGCCCGAAACCACGATCAAGTCAGCCTGGCGAGGAGAAGCCCGTATGACCTCCGCTCCAAACCGAGAGATGTCGTGTCGTGAGGTAAAACTAGTAGCCATTTCCACGTAGCAACAAGACAGACCAAAATTGAACGGCCAGATTGAGTTCGACCGGCCCCACGCCACAAGATCTTGAAGTTTGACGGTCAAAAATCCCTTCGCGGCATCCTCGATGTAGGCGTCTTCGACCGGTTTCATCGACGCGCCCGGTTCAGTTTTAATCAGCCGCCACTCCATTAGCCATTCTCCAAAACTGCGTATTTCGAAGGTTCGGAATGGCGCGATTTACGTCCCCAGTCAAGCGCACCAGATTTCAGTTCGTATACCAATGCCACCAACAGAATGCCGATGAATATTGTTACGCCCGCATAGCCAGCCCAGCCGACTTCCTCGAATGCAACGGCCCAGGCAACAATAAAGATCGTCTCGAGATCAAATATGACAAAGAAGATGGCGACCAGGTAGAACTCGATCGACAAACGCATGTTTTCGGCTTCGCCCACCGACACGATGCCGGACTCAAACGGAACGTCCTGCGCCCCGCCATGTCGAGCCTTTGAGCCAACAAACCAGGAAAGTCCCAGTGTTGCAGCTAAAACAACGCCCACTACTAGCGTGTAAATAACGAACGGCCAAATATCGCTCGTTGTCTCATCAACACCCATGGACTCCGCATCCCTCAGGAGCAAAAAAAGCGCGGTCTCGAGCCGGCGTCACAATACAGACAGCACCCGGTGACAGCAAGTTATGGGCTCTCTCTTCGGCGTTGCTAGTCGTTGGTTATGTACGGTAAACCTGAAAAAAAAAGACGTGGCAGGTAGGCTATCTCGATCGACACAAGGGGGTTCCCGATCATGGATTTAGAAGGCGGCTGTTTTTGTGGATCAGTCCGTTACCGTATTAAGGATCAGAGCTACCCATCGGCAAACTGCCATTGCACGATGTGTCGGCGTACGTCGGCCGCCGCGTATGTCTCCTGGATTGTAGTGCCAACGAAGGATTTCAACTATATCCACGGCGAACCCCAAGTTCTCCAATCCTCATCGCATGGGACGCGGTATTTTTGTGGTGGTTGCGGTACACCGGTCGCGTGCGTACTTGCCGAACACCCTGACGTGATTGATGTAACAATCTGCAGCCTCGACGACCCCGGCCGATATCCACCACAGACCGATGCGCATACCGACACACAACTGTCATGGGCTTAATCAACAACTCGCTGCCCATGGCAATAGGCAACCGGCCCAAATCCATCACGGCATCCGCTGGGTTGCTGGCATTTAACACCTTGGTTCTTATCTTTTGGTGGTTCATAGATCCTAACCATATTGACAACAACGGCGGAGAGATTTTTTTCATTGCGCTCTGGGGCTGTCTCGCCTACGCGAGCTTCAATGCATGGGGTTGGGTACGGACCACCATTACTGGTATCTGGATCGCCTACGTATGGGGTCTTCTCAATACTGGGAACGTCCTCGGCGGGATCGCTACAACAAACCCCGCCGATCTCCTGACCAAAGCGCTGGGGTTGATCGCCTTAGTTCTTTTGTGGCTACCCGCCGCGAGAACCTGGTCTCGTAATCAGGTGCAAGAACGGTCAGAGAACTAACTGACATGGCGATAAAGAACGGGCGTCTCGCCCTGCCGCGTAGCGGCGACCGACTTCGCGCTTACGTCGCAAATTCGGCGCGGTAATGAAGCCACTCGCAACCGAATGGCTCGATCTCAATCGCCTCAACTACATCTACCTTAAGTCCGTTAGTGAACCTAATGACAACGTCCTCGAACTGGTCATCGAACAAGCGCCCGCTTCGGACTTCAGGGAGGAACTCGCAGGGTTAGGGATCGGTCCCGAGAATCCGGTCGACGTCGAGGAATTACTCGCGGTATATCGAATCGAATTTCCAGAGTACGTCGCGTACGCAATACGAGACGAATCGTTCGCACGTAACGACACTGGCGAAAAATTCCAAGGGACCTTGGCCCGACTCTATCGCCAGTCAAAGTTTCTGGAATACGTCCATGCCACCAGCACTGGGTTACCGACGAACGGCATGCTTAAACACTACAGTCTTCTTTGTCTCGAGCACGTTATCGAGGTGGTATCGTCGGGCACGCCCAACCTAACTGAGCTAGAGCTTCGCTAGGCCAAGACAGCGTTATCGCTTTGTCAACTAGCGACGGCGCCGGTCTAATGTCGTTCCGACAGTTGCAGCAGGATCCCGTGAGTCGATCTAGGATGAACAAATACCTGCGGACCGCCTTCACCAATCAACTGAGCCCCACCTTCTTTCATGGCTTCGCAGGTCGCGTCTATATCATCGACCTCGAAGGCAATGGTGTGCATGCCTTCGCCTCGGCCTTCAAGTGCCTTCCCCACCGCCGAATCGGCACTCGTTGGTGCAACAATCTCAATAAATCCACCATTGGGCATGTTGAAGAAGGCTTGCTTTATGCCCAACGCTTCGCTTTCGTCTATTCGATCAAGTGTCAAACCTAGTCTATCGCGATACGTCGCAATGCCTTCATCAATATCGTTGACGCGGACCACGAGGTGGTCGAACCCCATTAATGCCATGATTTCCCCCTACAGCAATTGAATTCGGGATCATAGCACCGCCAATATTTGAGCCCCAGGACGGCGTCGCGACGTCATACGTCGCACGCCCATACCTATAAAACTGCTTGGGCGATAGAATCAACGGGGAATATCGATTCATCGCTTGCCGCACAAATGCTGGCCCAAAAAAGGTTTTTTTTGCATGATCGAACCTGTATCGATTGGACTTATCGGCTGTGGCGTGATCAGTTCCGCATACCTAAAAGCGGCATCGACCTTTAACGTCCTTAAGTTCGCAGCGTGTGCTGATATCGATGCCAACGCCTCGACAAGATGCAGCGAGAGCTTTGATATCCCTTCTATGGCGGTCGACGAACTGTTGGCCCGTGACGACATTGAGGTCGTCCTCAACTTGACCATTCCCAGTGCACACACCGACGTCAACCTCGCTGCCCTCGAATCCGGAAAACACACTTATTGCGAAAAACCGTTCGCTCTGAACACTGTCGAAGGAAAACGTGTGATTCAAACCGCTAAGGAGCGCGAGTTGCGAGTTGGATGCGCTCCCGATACGTTCTTCGGAGGAGGCCATCAAACCGTGCGCAATGCCCTCGACGGTGGTGCGGTCGGCACACCGATTGCGGGCACCGCCTTCATGATGAATCACGGTCATGAGTCATGGCATCCTAACCCCGCGTTCTATTACCATGACGGCGGCGGGCCTATGTTTGATATGGGCCCATACTATCTGACCGCCCTAGTTAACGCGTTGGGGCCAGTACGCCGCGTGGCCGCGCTCACGGGCAGAGCCTTCGACACCCGCACGGTTGGTTCCGAACCTCGCCGCGGCGAACGGATCGACGTCGAAGTCGATACGCATACGGCGGGTACACTTGAATTCATTAGCGGTGCGATCGTGACCGTGGTTATGAGTTTTGACGTATGGCTCCATTCAAATCGTTTCATCGAAATTCACGGTACCAAGGCCAGTCTGTCGTCACCTGATCCCAACGGCTTCGGTGGAACCGTACGTGTATCGGGAACGAACCGTATATGGGACGATCTGCCCTTGACCCACGGCTACCTAGAGAATATGCGGAGTATCGGTCTTGCCGACATGTGTGTCGGTATTCGGACGGATCGACCACACCGTTGCAGCGGCGATCTCGCTTACCACGTCTTGGAGATCATGGAGGCGTTCGGTCATTCATCGGCGACGCGAAGACATGTTGAACTAACAACCACGCCGGATCGGCCGGAACCGCTACCGACCGGACTGACCGCAGGCGAACTCGATTAAGCGGACTAACGCGTATGGCCAAGAACGCATTTATTACCTGGGGCGGTTGGGATGGGCACGAACCGGAGCAAACCACCGCGATCTTTGCCGACGTGTTGCGTTCCGAAGGCTACCAGGTCGAAGTATCAGACTCACTGGAGGCATTCGAGGACGAAGCCTTCACGAATTCTCAGGATCTTATCGTGCCGGTATGGACCATGGATGGGATATCACGGGAACAGGAAACCGGGCTACTCAACGCTATTCGTACCGGAACCGGATGTGCGGGTTGGCACGGGGGTATGGGGGATTCGTTTCGTCAAAACGTCGAATACCAGTTCATGGTAGGTGGCCAATTTGCCTGTCACCCCGGGGGCATTATTGACTACGACGTTAACATCACGAGCACGGACCCTATCGTGAGTGGCCTCACTGATTTCACGATGCACTCCGAACAATATTTCATGCACGTAGATCCCTCCAACGAGGTGCTCGCAACCACAACGTTTAGCGGCAATTATTGGAATATCGATTGGGTCAAGGACGTCGTCATGCCGATCTGTTGGAAAAAGCGATACGGAGAAGGCCGGGTTTTTTATAGCTCACTCGGCCACGTCGCCGCAGACTTTGATGTGCCCCAAGCAAAAGAGATCATGAAGCGGGGCTGCCTCTGGGCAACACGTTAAATAAACGTACTCGTTCGTGACGCCGCTTATTGTTGTAGTCACTTACTCACTATAGGTCAGGCTGCCCGGGATGCTCCGGGAGGTCGCCGGATGTTTCTGCCCACGCTGGACTACTGTCCGTCCATACGTGCATAGCTGGGCTTACGCGTCCAGGATCATCAAGGCTCCCAGCTTTCAAAATAAGCATCCCGGGATTCGCAGACAATTCGGAGAACAGCGGAGAACCGCAACTGGGGCAGAAACGTCTCGTCACGGTATTACCACTCGCAGCATCCACGGTGAACGCATTGGTTTCACCGTCGATGGTAACCGATTCACTTGCCACGCCCACGACGGTCGAATAGGCACCCCCGGATGCATACTGACAATCTCGGCAATGGCAATGTCCGGCAAACATCACCGCGTCAGGACATTCATACCGTATCGCACCGCAACGGCAACCGCCCGTTAGATTTTCGCTCATGATCTCCCTCCTTATCCTGATTATTTAAGCACCTTTGCGATGACCGTGTGACGCGTGCACAATGCCGACCGTCTGCGACCCACTAGGGAACGATTCGATGGATCATGTGACGACTGCGCGCAACGAAATTGAGCCGTTACTTACGCAATTGATCCATCAGTTAGGGATCGAAGGCCGGGCGACGGAGAGGGCCGTATACAGCCGTATCCAAGGGTATCTCCGCACCGCCACGCATAACCATGAACTAGCTCGTCCGTTCAGCGACCTCTCCACTACTGCCAGCGTCTGCTTTACGCTCCCCGGCGAAGCTAACATTCTGCTCCATCGCATTATCGAGAAGGCGGAAATCCTTGTCCGCGACATGGAGATACGAGTCGACGCGATCCATTGAACCGTTAAAAGTTCTATTCCTCTGCATGAGCACCACTATCCGACGCACTTTAGTAGACGTCATCACAAATTCTGGAGGTTTCAACCCGGTCAGTGCAGGAAGTACGCCAAGGGGCCAGGTTCATCCATCGGCAATAGAGTTCTTCGAACACTTCCAGCAAATACTGGGGCACCGATTCCGACGAAGCATTTGACGTAGCGGTCACGGTTTGCTCCCGTGTCACCAACGAGCGCCGTCAATTTGGGTGGTTCGCCCAAACTGCATCATTAAAGTCGCGCCGCGCCGACGTCGCCTGGCACCTTGGAAACGCCCTATCGGGCCCTACTCACACTCAGCGCAACCGCAACCAGCTGCTGTAACCGCTGCGGCCTTAGCTCGCCTTTCTTGCGCTGAAAGCGGTCCCTTCACTTTCTTGAGATCTACTGCAAGACGCAATCGAAAGTCCCAGTTGATTTCTGTCCACATGCACATCAATCCCCGTTCCAAGGTCGCCCGCCAGTACGCGGTGGGCAAGCGGATTTTCAAGTAGCCGCTGTATAACTCGCCGCAGCGGGCGTGCACCGTACACCGGATCGAACCCCGCTTTGCCGAGAAAATCGAGTGCGCTTTCGCTAACGTTCAATTCGATGCCCTGAGAGAGCAGTCTTTCTCGTAGACCGTTAATTTGAAGCGTCGCTATCTCGCGAATTTCCTCAGCACCTAGGCTTCGAAAAACCACGGGGTCATCGATCCGATTGATGAACTCGGGACGGAAATAGCTCCCGACCACGTCCATGACGCGGCGTTTCATCTCCTCATACGCGGTTTGGTCAGCAAACTCCTGGATCACGTCGGAACCCAGGTTCGATGTCATGATAATCAACGTATTCCGAAAGTCGACCGTTCGACCGTGACCATCTGTAAGTCGGCCGTCTTCAAGCACCTGTAAAAGAATGTTGAACACGTCAGCGTGCGCTTTTTCGACCTCGTCAAGAAGCAACACCGAGTATGGCTTTCGACGCACTCTTTCGGTGAGGTACCCGCCTTCTTCGTATCCGACGTACCCGGGCGGCGCGCCAATCAGGCGAGCCACCGAATGTTTTTCCATAAACTCGGACATATCGAGGCGGACCATCGCATCGTCCGTATCGAACAAAAATGCCGCCAGCGCCTTGGTCAGTTCCGTTTTCCCCACGCCGGTCGGTCCCAAAAACAAAAACGATCCTATGGGCCGACGCGGATCCGCCAGACCCGCTCTCGAGCGCCGAATGGCATCGGCGATCACAGACACGGCTTCGCCCTGTCCAATGACCCGTCGCTGAATCACGGTTTCCATGTCGAGCAGTCGCTCTCGCTCGCCCAACAACATCCGCTGGACCGGAATTCCTGTCCAATGCGCGACTACCTCAGCGATTTCTTCGTCGGTTACCCGACTTCGAAGAAGTGTGAAATCGGTTTCATCGGCCTTTGTTGCCTCCTCCAGCGCGTTCTCCAGCTCTGGAATTCTCCCGTAGCGGAGCTCGGACATGCGCTGCAGGTCGCCGGCACGTTGAGCAGCCTCAAACTCAAGTCGCGCCTGTTCTAGGTCTTCCTTGAGTGCTTGTGTTCCTTGCACGGCCGCCTTCTCAGCCGTCCATATTTCGTCTAAATCAGCGTATTCACGTTCAACCTCAAGAATTTCTCCTTCCAGTTTTTTCAAGCGCTCTCTGGACGCATCGTCGGTTTCTTTCTTAAGAGCTTCGAGTTCAATCTTGAGTTGTACTAGGCGCCGTTCTAACCGATCCATCGATTCTGGTTTTGAATCAAGTTCCATCCGAATCCGGCTGGCAGCTTCATCAATTAAGTCGATGGCCTTATCCGGAAGCTGGCGATCCGCGATATAGCGGTGGGAAAGCACCGCCGCCGCAACAATCGAAGGGTCTGTAATTTCAACCCCGTGATGCACCTCGTAGCGTTCTTTGAGTCCTCGAAGAATCGCGGTGGTATCTTCAACACTCGGTTCATCAACGAGTATTCTCTGAAAGCGCCTTTCAAGCGCCGCATCTTTTTCGATGTTCTCGCGATATTCGTCCAATGTGGTCGCGCCAACACAGTGCAACTCGCCTCGCGCTAACGCCGGCTTCAACATGTTGCCAGCGTCCATTGAACCCTCCGCTTTGCCTGCGCTGACCAGGGTGTGGATTTCATCAATAAAGAGAATGATCTGTCCTTCTTGTTTCGATAGGTCGTGCAGCAAGGCCTTCATTCTTTCCTCAAATTCCCCCCGAAATTTGGCTCCTGCAATTAACGTCCCCATGTCCAGCGATAGCAGGCGCTTCCCTCGCACGCCATCGGGTACCTCCCCGTTAACGATGCGTTGGGCTAGACCTTCCACAATCGCGGTCTTGCCCACCCCAGGTTCACCAATCAGTACCGGATTGTTCTTCGTTCGGCGCTGCAGCACCTGTACCGTCCGGCGTATTTCATCATCCCGTCCGATGACAGGATCGAGTTTCCCTTGCTCCGCGCGCTCCGTAAGATCGATCGTGTACTTTTGTAGTGCTCCGCGGATTTCCTCGGCGTTGGCGTCGTTCACGTTTTCACCAGACCGAAGCGCAGCCACTCGAGCGTCGAGCGTTTCTCGCATGATTCCACTGCTTTGTAAAACCTCCGCAGCCGGTCCTTGCGCATCAAACACCGCGAGAAGAAATAGCTCGCTCGACAAATAAGTGTCACCGCGTGCCTGCGCCAATTTGTCGGTTAAGTTAAATACCCGAATTAATTCGTTAGACAGCTGAACATCGCCGGCAGTACCCGAAACCTGCGCGTGTCGATCAAGCATCTCGCCGAGGCCTGTTCGCAGGGCATCAGTGTCCGCACCCGCGCCACTCAACAACTGACGTATTCCGCTGCCCTGTTGATCGAGCATCGCCACTAGAACGTGCTGCGGTTCGATAAATTGGTGATCACGGCCTACCGCGAGACTCTGGGCATCGGCCAGAACTGCCTGCAAGCGCGTTGTCATTTTGTCCATACGCATTGCGCGTCATCCATCGCCACGTATCCGGGCGTTTATTTTGCGGCTGTACAAAAAATGGGGGTTAATCAGTGATTTACAAGGGGGGGGGCGTCGTTCATAACACAGACTCGGGGCGTCTTTCGCCTGCCTACGTAGCCATAAAACGTCCACGTTCGACGGCGCGATGAGTGTTCGCGGCACCCCGTTACGCCGAAGCGTCGTGGCTAATTCGAACCGGTTGGAATCTCGTTAAACGGAATTCCTTTATCCAAGCGCACATCCTGCGGCATACCAAGCACACGCTCAGCAAGAATGTTTAGCATAATTTCGTCCGACCCACCTGCGATTCTGCCGCCCGGAGCACCCATGTACGTTGCGGCGTAGATTCCTGACTCTTCCCCGTGCTCGGAATCCCAAACCGCGCCAGAAAGTTCCAAAAGATCCATCGCAAAGGACGCCATGTCCTGCGTCTTCGCCGCTCCCACGTATTTGCCGATGGAGTTTTCGGGACCCGGGGTATCACCACGCGACAGCGCCGACATCGATCGGTACCCCGTAAAACGAAGCCCCGATTCTTGACAGTACCAGTCCGCGAGTTTGGCCCGGACTTGGCGATCCTCGATCGCCGGACGATCATCTATATTGACGCGTTTTGCCAGTTCAAAAATCCGGTCAAACCCCACACCACCGCCACCGCCACCGATCGCAGCCCGCTCGTTCATGAGGGTGGTGAGCGCCACTTGCCAACCCTGTCCCACAGCACCAAGTCTCTGGCTGTCCGGAATACGCACGTCCGTGAAATAGACCTCGCTAAAATTCGCTCCCCCCGAAATCTGTTTGATCGGCTTAACATCCACACCCGGTGACTTCATATCACAAAAGAAATAGGTCAGTCCTTTGTGCTTAGCCACAGTCGGATCCGTACGTACAACGAGTATCCCGTAATCACTGTAATGCGCACCCGAAGTCCAGATTTTTTGGCCGTTAATTACCCACTCATCGCCGTCTTTCTCCGCTCGTGTGCGTAGTGCCGCGAGGTCGGAACCACCCGCTGGCTCACTAAAAAGCTGACACCAGATGTGTTCGCCCGACGCTAACGGTGGGAGGTGCTTGACTTTGTCCTCCTCCGAAGCCCACGCCATCATCGTCGGCGCAGCCATGCCTTGGCCAATCGCAAATACGCCGCTTGGAGCGTTGAACCGAGACTCTTCCTGATTCCAAATCACCTGCTCGATCGCTGACGCGTCACGGCCCCCGTATTCCTTCGACCAGCGAATACACGCCCATCCAGCATCGTACTTACGTTTCTGCCAGAGTTTGGACCGTTCGATTTCGTCAAGTGCCTTTAATTCTTCATTGGCCGGTACATTGGCTTCCAACCATACCCGTGCTTCGTTGCGAAACGCTGCTTCCTCGGCTGTGTCGTTAAAATCCATGGATATCTCCCTAGGCCGCCTGGCCGCGCTCGATCGCAGTAATTAATTTATCCTGCCACCAAGATTCACTGCCGATGGTGACGGAAAGTAGCTTGGATCGTCGGTAAAAGAACTGACAATCGAATTCCCACGTGAAGCCCATACCACCGTGCGTTTGAATGTTTTCTTTGGATGCAAAGTAGTACGCCTGTGTTCCGCTCACACGCGCAGTTGCTGCCGCGATCGGTAATTCAGGTGCGTCGGTTGATAACGCCCACGCGCCGTAGTATCCGTTCGACCGTGCGAGCGTGTTCTTCACGTAGACGTTGGCAAGTTTGTGCTTGATCGCTTGAAAGCCAGCAATCGGTCGGCCGAACGCGTACCGACCCATCGCGTAGTCTTTTGCCTGTTCCAGGGCCGCCTCGGAACCACCTACCTGTTCCCACGCGTAGAGGACGGACGCGCGGTTTAAAAGTTTCTCGACCGCCGACCAGCCTTGCCCGTCAGCACCCATTAACGATGCCGCTGCACCGTCAAACGTGAGCTTTGCATGCGACCGTGTCGGGTCTAACGTGGCAACACTCGTGCGTTCGACAGCATCCAATTCCACCAGATGTAGACTCGCACCGTCGCCATTTTGGCTAGCGGAAACCACCACGGCAAAATCCGCTATATCGCCATCGGCTACGGGAATTTTTGTTCCAGAGACGGTGCCATCAACAGCGGTCGTATTCAGATTCGCTGGAGATGGTCGGCCGCTGCCCTCACTGAAGGCAAAGGTGCCTATGACCTCGCCGGTCGCAAGTTTGGGTAACCATTTTTCTTTCTGTGCCTCGGTTCCAACGAGAAGCAATGCTTCCGTGGCTAAATAGACCGAAGACGAAAAAGGTACCGGCGCAACAGCGCGCCCAAGTTCTTCTGCGATCACACATAGATCTAGGTAGGAAGCACCGAGGCCACCGTAGGATTCTGGAATCACCGTCGCGGTCCACCCCATTTGCCCGATACCCTCCCAGAGTGCCCGTGCATACGCGTCGTCGCCATCGAGGATGCTACGCACCAGAGTCGAAGGGCATTCGTCCTGCAAAAAACCGCGGGCCTGATCCCGCAGCAAGTTCTGCTCATCCGAAAACTCAAAATTCACGCCTTCCACCATTGCAAGCGAACGCATGAACGATTGTAGCGCGTGCCGTAGACTATCGGTATGGACCTGTCCCGACTTGGTTTTTTACGCGTTGGCGTATGTGCCCCGGCGATAAAAATCGCTGATCCTGAGGCAAACGCGGCAACGATATTGGAAGTGTACAAACGCCTTTGTGAAGGCCAAGCGTCTGTTGTTGTCACCCCTGAACTTTCGCTCACCGGTTACAGCTGCGAAGACCTTTTCCATAGCGACGACCTGTTGGCGCGGTCTCGCCAGGCGCTGGCGACGGTCGCGACAGCCGCTGCCGACACGGCGGTGCTAGTGGTCGGCGCTCCGTGGCGATTGGTCGATGGCCGCCTCCTAAATTGCGCCTTTGTGTGCGCACGTGGGCGCATTGTCGGCGCCGTTCCGAAATCAGCGCACCCCAATTATGACGAGTTCTACGAGCAACGTTGGTTTACGTCAGGAGCTGGCTTAGTCGCAACCATAAACGGCGAGGCGGGCCATTTTCAGATTCGTAGCGATCAGTTGTTTGCCGTTGGCGATACCCACTTCGCCATTGAAATTTGCGAGGATCTCTGGGCGCCAGAACCCCGAAGTACCCAGCACGCTTTGGCTGGCGCGTCCCTTATTGTCAATCCCTCCGCTAGTAACGAGTTAGTGGCAAAAGCCGACTATCGACGTGATCTCGTTCGTATGCAAAGCGCGCGATGTATTTGCGCGTACGCCTATGCTGGGGCCGGTCCCACCGAATCCAGCAAGGATGTCGTATACGGGGGCCATCTACTCGGTGCCGAAAACGGCACGATGGTTGTTGAATCCGATCGTTTCAATCTCGACACCACTGAGCTTCTGTTCGACATCGACTGGAAAAAACTTGAACACGATCGTAGCCGCAATACGACCTTTACCCAGGCCCATCGTCCGACGACCTACCCGAGAGTCGATACCGACATTCGCGTTGAACTCGGCAACACCCGTCGCATCTACGTCGCACATCCGTTTGTTCCCGATGACGAAACCGAATTTGACGCACGCGCACGAGAGATCCTCTCGATTCAGTCGACGGGGCTCGCGCGACGGATGCTCGCTGCCAAGACACAACGCCTTGTGCTTGGGCTCTCTGGTGGTCTCGATTCAACTCTCGCGTGCCTCGTCTGTCTCGACGCGTTGGACCGGCTCGAGTTACCCGCATCGGCGCTTACCGCATTGACCATGCCCGGTCCCGGCACCACCGATCACACCAAGAAATCTGCCCATCTCCTCGCCACATCGAGCGGGTTTGATCTAGCTGAGGTACCCATCAATGACGCCGTCAAGCAGCACCTTATCGACGTTGGGCATGATGGTGCCGCCGACGTTACCTTTGAGAACAGTCAGGCCCGCGAGAGGACGCAAATTCTCTTCGATACTGCCAACAACGTTGGTGGGATTGTGGTGGGCACCGGCGACCTGTCAGAGCTCGCGTTGGGGTGGTGTACGTTTAACGCAGACCAAATGTCGAATTACAACGTCAACGTGAGCGTGCCGAAAACCATGATCGCGTACCTTGTTCGCTGGTACGCCCATCATCGTGCATCCGAGCTGTTAAAAAAGGTACTGCAGCGCGTCGTCGATACACCAATTACGCCCGAATTGTTACCGAACGTTGACGGTCGTATCGTCCAGGAAACCGAGGCCTTGATCGGGCCCTATGAGTTGCATGATTTTTTCCTCTACCACTACCTACGGACCGGCGCCGACGCGGAGAAGATATTTTGTCTTGCGAATTCAGCGTTCGAAGGGATGTACGACGGTCTAACAATCCAAAAGTGGTTGCGCGTTTTCTTCCAGCGCTTTTTCGAGCAGCAGTTCAAACGAACTACACTACCTCCGGGACCCAAGGTCGGTACGGTCAGTTTGTCACCGAGAGGCGACTGGCGTATGCCCGACGAGGCCGAGGTCGGTACCATCCTATTGAACATCGACAAGCTGCTATAGTTTTTCCGATGCGGTATTTCCTCTTTGTCCTCGTGTTACTCGGGGCTCCTAAGTCTTTAGCCCTTGAACCGCCCTACTGTGGCGACGAGGGCGTATGGATTCAGATTCTGGGGTCGGGCAGCCTCGAATTCGGTAACCCTCGGGCTGCCCCCAGCTACTTGGTGTGGATCGACAACCGTGCCCGGTTAATGATCGACGCCGGTGCCGGTGCAGCGCTGAGGTTTGACGAGAGCGGTGCAGCATTTGCCGACCTCGACGCGCTCGTGCTGTCGCATCTGCACCTCGAGCATACTGGCGATTTAGCCAACCTACTCGCGGCATCACGCGACGCCGATCGGACGGGGTTATTCCCGCTTTTTGGTCCCGGCGGTGAGAATGGCAAGAAGGCAACGCGCAACTATCTCGAGCGATTGATTGGCCCCCAAGGACCTTTCAATGAACTTGCAGATTTGCTCACGTTTAAGAGTTCGGCCGGTTACAAAGTCTCGGTCCGTGACGTGCCAGCAGTGGGTCGACGTCGTTGGTCGCAGTTCTCCAACGAACATCTCAAGCTTTCGGCTGTCCCGGTGTACCACGGCGGCACTCCCAGCCTAGCTTGGCGGGTCGATATTGGCGAGCAGAGCGTCGTGTTTGCCGGTGATCTCAACAATCAAAAGGATACCTTGTCGGCTTTCGCCGCCAACGCCGATGCACTAGTCATTTCCCACGTACTGCCCGACCACGCTCGTGGTGCTGACCGCGAAACGCACCTCACGCCCTCTCAAATTGGCCGGATTGCCGAGGCCAGTAATGCACGTTTTTTGATTCTTAGCTCCCGTGCAAAACGAACCTTCGGGATTGAATCGGAGTCAAGAGCTGCTATTGAAAAAACCTACAAAGGCTCACTTATCTTCGCCAATGATCTGGAGTGTTGGGGTCTTTAGTCGCTCGTTTTTTGTATCGTAACGATCCGTTAAACACGCGAACGTCTTCGCAACGGCATGAGAACGGTTAGCATACAAATCTGTAATAACTACCCAACGGAAAACCATGGCACTCGATCAGCAGGTATGCGATGAGTTATTGAATACAACGCGGTCGGTTCGTAAGCGCTTGGACTTGACTAAACCCGTCCCCAGAGAGGTCATCGACGAATGTCTGCAGTTAGCTGTTCAAGCACCAACGGGCTCGAATGTCCAGGGTTGGCGCTGGATTGTCATCGACGATTCCGATACGCGGGCGGCACTGGCGGCACTTTATCGACGTAGTGCCGAGGGTTACCTCTCGGCAGCAAACGAACAAGCGTCAACGGGCGCCAACGCTCAAACCCAGCGTGTATTCAGTTCGGCCATTTACCTTATGGAGCACCTCGACGAGGTGCCGGTGCACCTCATTCCGTGTATTCAAGGAAATCCGCCCAATGGATTGGCTGGCGCTGGTTTTTACGCGTCGATCTATCCGGCAGTGTGGAGTTTTCAGCTAGCGCTTCGAGCGCGCGGCCTCGGTTCGTGTCTGACGACACTGCACCTCGCGTACGCCGACGAAGCGGCCGCGTTATTAGGAATTCCTGAAGGTATAACCCAGACGGCACTTTTACCTGTTGCCTATACCGTCGGCGCGGACTTTAAACCAGCAAAAAGGCCGCCTGTCTCTGGAATCACCTACTGGAACTCATGGGGTTAGGCGAATTGCAATTTTGCTTTCAATGTCTACGTCACCCGCGATGAATTCCTCGATATTAAATTCGGTGGGCATCGATGTTTTTGCGTCGCGTTCGAGTAACACGCGAATTGCCTGGACGAGCACCCATTCATGGGTAAATTCGCCCCTCGACAGACGTTTGTAGTAGTCGGGAGCCATGTACACCCGATGCTCCGTCTCGTCGGTCCCTTCAATGACAACTTGATAGGTATTGGCGGCAACCATCGAAACACTAATCAAAGCCATAACTCCAGCTAATGAGTGCACCGAAAACTGACACGCGCAGCGAGCTCTGTCTATTAACGGCGAGCGAACTCGCCCAGCGGATCGCCACGAAACAGATCAGTTGTCGCGAAGTGATCGAGGCCCATATCGCGCGGATCGAGTCGATCAACCCGTCCATCAACGCCGTCGTTACGACGGTCTTCGACCAAGCCCTTAGCCGAGCGAGCGAACTCGATAATGGTGCGAATATCGTCGGGCCTCTGCATGGCGTACCGGTACTGCACAAGGACCTTGTCCCGACCCGAGGGATACGCACCACATTCGGTTCAACGCTTCACGCCAACCACGTCCCTGACTTCGATCAGCTGATTGTCGAGCGCATGCGTAACGCCGGTGCCATCACGTTGGGTAAAACCAACACCCCCGAGTTTGGCGCCGGTTCGCACACGTTCAACCGGGTCTTCGGTATCACCCGTAACCCTTACGATCTATCGGTGTCCAGCGGCGGTAGCAGTGGTGGTGCCGCCGCCGCGCTGGCGGCCCGTATGATCCCGCTCGCCGACGGCAGCGACAACGGCGGCTCATTGCGTAATCCTGCCGCATTCTGCAACGTTGTCGGTTTTCGACCTTCACCTGGTCGGATACCTTTTTATCCGGCGCGCAACCCTTGGAGCGATTTGAGCACGGAGGGTCCGATGGCCCGAACTACCGTGGACATCGCGTTGCTGTTCTCGGTTCTCGCCGGCCCTGATCCACGCCTACCCGGACTGCTCGAAACCGAGGGGAGTGAATTCCGCCACGTTAAATCCATTCCACTTGAAAATCTGAAAATAGGTTTTACCGAGGATTTTGGCGGTTTACCTGTGGAAAAACCCATCCGGAAAACCCTCCGTGGATTCGCGCGAGATCTCGAAACCGCGGGTGCGGCCGTGGAGGAGGCGACTCCTAACTTTCGTGACGCCAGCCGCATCTTTCACATCCTTAGGGCGAGCACGTTCCGGCGCTTTCGACAGCTCCGAAAAGATCGATTCGTCCAATTGAAGGACACAATCCGCTGGAACGTCGAAGCGGGCGAAGCATTAACTCATGAAGACCTGGACTGGGTCGGACCGGCGCGAGCGTCGCTAATTGAGCGTATGAATGAATTTTTTGAACGATTCGACCTCCTGATCGGACCGACGACACAAGTCCTGCCGTTCGACGTAAATAAAGAGTGGGTCCAAAAGGTCGACGGCGTATCTATGTCAAACTACATCGAGTGGATGGAAGCATGCAGTTGGATCACGGTCTCGTGTTGTCCAGCCCTTTCGCTGCCGGCCGGTTTTGCTGAGGGTCTTCCCGTGGGCGCGCAACTCATCGCTCCGATGCGCCAAGATGCGTTTCTTTTAGCAGCAGCCCACGCAATCGAGGCCGCGACCGGGCACGCGCACGTTCTACCCTCGGCTTTCACGTAATCTCACTCTCACGGCCGGTCATCGACTCGCGCTGCACGCCTGTTATCCTCAAGCGATGGCGACAAAACAACAAGTGCTGGTGCTGTACCTTTCAAGCTCGGCTCTCGACGCCAACGTCATCGCTTGGGCACGGTACGACGGCACCGGTAAGGATGACCACATGCCTGGAGATTCTGACGAGCCATTGTATCGCTCGGGGGTGGAGGCTCTGTCCGACGGGTGGCGCCTCATCCAAGCGTCGCCACTCGCCGCCCATGTACCAGGTGACGAATTTCGCACTGGATATCTGAAGTACGAGTTTTTCTTCGAAAAACTGATCAATGATGAGTGACTGCGTGAAGTTAAATTCCCGTCAAATGGCCGAGTTTGCCGCCGACGGCCTGCTGCGCTTCGACGGCATCGTCCCTAACGAGATCAACCAGCAATTTCTTACGGACGCGGGCTACATCGACACGCCCAATGGAGAGAAAGGGTCGAATCGGACCGTAAAGAGTCTGGGTAACCTAATGGCCCATTCGAAATTGCCCGAGGTTACACCCGGCACCGTATTGAATACGGCATACAAGCAGACAACGGCACTTGGCGAGCTAGTCCGCTTGCCAGTCGTTCGGGGGGCTATAGAGAGTTTAGTTGGTCCAGAATCAATGGTAGATCACCATTTTCTGCATTTGGCGTTACCAAGTTCTTACTACAAAGCAGCCGGTATCCCGCAGCGATCGCAGCATACACATCAAGATTCAACCATCGACCCACGTCGCGCCTTCGATATTCAGCTCTTCTATTTCCCGCACCAAGTTGGACTCGACATGGGTGGTACTCGGTACGTGCCGGGTACGCATTTACGTATCGTGAGCGAATCTGCCATCGCACGTTATCAGAACATTCGGGGACAACAGCACGTTGTCTGTCCTGCGGGAACGCTCATCTTGATGC
>JAYGFA010000003.1:0-11387 GCA_046582115.1 Pseudomonadales bacterium
GCGAGTGTCGGGAGTGCCATGCCGGATTTGTTCGTAGCGCCTCGGAAAAGCCCGACCAATGGGCGCGGATCTGACCACCGTTATACGACGCGACAAGTAGCGGGTCTCACCGGGCTTCCGTTGCGCCAAATTCGACATTTCGTCGAACGGGGCCTGATTGAACCGGAGCGAGGTGATCGGTGCGAGTATCGGTTCGGATTTCAAGATTTAGTTCTTCTGCGGACGGCACGCCGTTTGCTCGATGGGGATGTAAAAGTTCGCAGGACGTTTTCCGTATTGACGAAGTTGCACAAACAAGTGGCGGATGTACGGACACTTTCTTCGCTACCGATTTTTGCCGACGGGGACAACGTGGTCCTACGTGGATCCCAAGGCGTCTGGGATGCCCAAACAGGGCAAGGACTGTTGAATTTTGCGGGGTGCGAACCGCCGGACAACGTAGCTTCGATGGCGGAACGTGGCGATGAGAGTAACGAACGCTTCGATGAACTCGATAGCGATGATTGGTACAACCTGGGACTCGAACTTGAAGAAGTTGATCCTGATAAAGCCCCGGATGCATACGTGCAAGCGATCAACTTGGATCCAGAGAACGCCGATGCGCACGTCAATCTGGGACGTCTGTATCAGTTACGGGGAGATCTAAAACGTGCTAAACAGCACTACCATCGCGCCCTCGAAACAACGCCCTCCCATCAACTAGCTCACTACAACATAGGGACAGTGTTCGACGAACTTGGTGAGATTGATCTGGCGGTAAAGTTTTATCGAAAAGCACGGTCTGTCGCCGATGCTCATTACAATCTGGCGCGCATCTGTGATATTCGGGGCGACCAGTTGTCTTCACTGCGTCACTTGCGTATTTACCGCGGGCTAATGGATTTGGATTAAGAGCGACAAATTCGAATGACGGAAGCGGAGACAATCCGTTGTGGTAGTGACCGTGATCTCTTCGATGTCCTTGCCCGGGATCCGACGATTGTCAGGATTAGGGAGAAAATCGCTCGAATAGAAGACGACGTTCCGTTTCGTACTCGACGTCGGCTCCTGGCAACCGCCGTGAGGCTAAGCCCCGCGATGGCTCCGTCGTTGCGATCGATGGCCGATGCATGCATCGAAAAGTTGGGGGTTGCATTGCCCCTGGAGCTGTTTGTATTCCCGAGTGCGCAGCATAACGCTATGTGCTTTCGACCCGAGGAGGGTCGGTTGTTGGTTATGTTTTCGTCGGCTTTGTTGGAGGATTTTGAAGGATCTGAAATTGTTTTCGTGATGGGCCATGAACTTGGTCATCATGTATATGCACACCACGATATACCTATTGGATTTGTGCTACGGGGTAAGGAGAAGCCTGGCCCGCGTCTCGCTCTGTCTCTTTTCGCTTGGTCGCGGTACGCAGAAATTTCCGCGGACCGAGCAGGAGCTTATTGTGCTGATGATCAGGAGGGCGTGGCCCGTGCATTATTCAAGTTGGCGTCGGGTCTATCGGGACGAACTATTAGCTTTCAACTAGCCGACTTTCTTTCTCAGGTCGACCACATGCAAGAAGAGGACTCCAGCCCTGGCAAGGGAGCGCCTAGCGAGGATTGGTTCTCTACTCATCCATTTAGTCCGCTACGGGTGAAGGCTTTAGAGCTTTTCCATCGGTCGGAGTTGGTTAGTCCCAAAGGGGAAAGCCTTGCACAGCTCGAACTCGGTGTGCAGAAGCTGATGAGCCTTATGGA
The DNA here is from genome assembly GCA_046582115.1 of Pseudomonadales bacterium. Taxonomy (GTDB): domain Bacteria; phylum Pseudomonadota; class Gammaproteobacteria; order Pseudomonadales; family Azotimanducaceae; genus UBA11889. The sequence continues at coordinate 1,722 of JAYGFA010000003.1, forward strand.
ACCGAGCTACCTGGAGGCCAAGACTGTGGCGGCGGAAGCCATGCGCCGCCTGCTGTTTGCCGCATCGCTCACGGTTGCACGTGCGGATGGCGAAATCACCCAACGCGAAGTCGCGGTCTTCGAGAAGTTTTTTGGTAAAGGCGCATTCAAGGAAACCGTCGACGTCAGCGCGTTGGAGGACGACCTCGATAATCGGATTGACCGCGTAAAAGAAGTCGCCGGCCTTACACAGGCGATGCAGGTGTTGCAAGATCTTTGTATCGTCGCTCGGGCTGAGGACCACACCATGGAGCCTGAACGACGGGTACTAGAGGACATCGCAAGGAAGTTAGGTTTCTCTACGAGTTTTGTATCACGAACCCTTGAGGCCGATTTAAGCCCTGATTAAACGGTTGGTTCGCGGTTGCTGCGCCGTCAACGGATGTTATGCAATTCGCGAATTGATCGGGCCCCGTCGTTGTCTCCTCGTCCATCGAGAGCGTTGGCTATTGTTCGCCATGCTTTAACTTGGTCTATCTTTGAGAGGAAAAGCGCGGCTTTCCGAGCGAATTGTTCGGCACGAAAAAATCCCATGCGACCGAGTTCTGCTTCGGCTAGAACGAGCCATGTATGCCCATTTTGAGGGTCGATACGTAATGCCCGCTCGAGCAAAACGATAGCGTCCACCAAGTTATCTTCGGCAATCATGTCGCGAGCGTTGGAGATCAGATTGGTTGATGCGGTGTCGGCAGGTCTGGATAGTGCTCTTCTTTTCGCTGTAGCCGTTGATTGGTTCTCTGAGGGCGTTGGTGATTTAACAGCGCACCCGATCAAAACCACAGAAATAAAAAAAATCGTCAGTCGAGCCATCGACGGATTTTACTACGACGGCGAGACGAACCTCGTTGACACTCGATTTCACGTGGTAAGTCAGCGCCACGCGGGAGGGGAATGTTGACCGCGTTCGGACATTGTTCGCTGGTCTCACGTCCGGTCTCGTAGTCAATCCAAGCCCACCTCAGCGCATTACTTATCGGCGGCACCAGGGCGCCCTGAACCGCAAGATCATCGGCCAATAGATCCCATAAACGGAGTGCGCCTCTCGACCCGCTGAGGCCGTGAGTGCCATTGTCGTCCTTGCCAATCCACACCACGGTTAAGAGGTTGGCGTCGAATACAGCCACCCAACTGTCACGATAATTGTCCGATGATCCCGTTTTCCCCGCGATTCCCGTTGTTCGGTATCGCGTAGAACGCCCAGTACCACGTTGCATCGTGACTTGTAATGCGCGCGTCATGGCGGCCGCGCTATCAGGGCTAAACATCTGTTTAACGTCGATGGCGTAGCGAGACAGGGTGGCGTCGTCCTCGTCCAACACGACCACGACAGACTTGCCGGGGGTTCGGAAACCGCCGCTAGCGAAAGCGGCGTAAAGCTCTGAAACTTCGAAGGGCGTGAGATCCAAAGCGCCGAGAAACAATGAAGGGAATGGGTGCGAGATAGGCTTCCCTGTGAGGCTCGTAATACGGCTCGCGACTTTCGCGACGCCAACGTCCATGCCGACCCGTACAGTCGCCACGTTTAAGGAGTCGCTTAGCGCCCGTATGAGCGGAACAGGCCCGCGGAATTGCCCGTCGAAGTTGAGTGGCGCCCAATTGTCGAAATCTGGCAGCACAATCGGTGCGTCGTCGATTGATGAGGCGAGGTGATAACGGCTGCTTTCAAGGGCACTTAAGGCAACCACTGGCTTCAATAACGACCCGACCTGTCGATGCGCGTCGAGCGCACGGTTGAAGCCCTGGCTTCCTTGAGTACGTCCGCCGACGACGGCGTAGATATCGCCCGTCTGACTACCGCGGATGATTACGGCTGCTTCCAACGTTTTGATTGGGAGTTTTCGCTCGCGTTCCAAATTACCCAGCGTCCGAAGAGTGGCGGTCTGGGCCGCGTCCTGAAGATGTGGTTTTAACGTCGTGAATATTCGATATCCGTTGGCGGCGAGGTCGTTCGAATCGAAATCTCGAGACAATTCACGTCGGACGAGATCCATAAACGCTGGGTAATAGCGGCCTCCGCGGCGCGATGTTGCCAGCTGAACCGGTTTGGCGACTGCCGCTTGGACGGTGGCATCGTCGACCAAACCGAAAGCGCGCATGGTATTAAGAACTCGGTCGCGGCGAGCCCGTGCGCGTTCAGGATAGCGGTAAGGGTTGTAATAGGTCGGCCCGCGGACGATGGCGACCAGCAGAGCGATTTCTTCGGCTTTTAGCTCCTGGAGTGGACGACTGAAATAGAACTGGCTGCCAAGGCCGAATCCGTGAATTGCCCTGAGCCCGTTTTGCCCGAGAAAAATTTCGTTAATGTAAGCGTTGAGCAGTTCTTCTTTTTCGAAGTGGTGTTCGAGGATGATCGCCATGACGAGTTCACGAAATTTGCGCGTGAACGTTCTGCGATTATCGAGGAAATAAGATTTCACCAGTTGTTGGGTAAGCGTGCTTCCACCCTGGCGTACTTTTCCCTCAGCTACATTGACCATCAATGCTCGTAGAATGCCGCCGACGTCGAAGCCCCAATGGCTGTCAAAGTTCCGGTCTTCGACGGCGATTAACGTTTGTTTCAATAAGAGAGGGGTCTTTGCGGGTTCAACAATTAGACGGTCTTCGCCGTGACTAGGGAAAAAACTTCCGATGACGGCCGGTTCTAATCTGATGGAAACGGATTGCCCATCCGACACCAAGCGCGAGAGGCGGTCACTACGGAACCGAGCTGATACGGTTTGCGCAGCACGGAGGCCCTCGGGGAATCGGAAGGGCCGTAGTGTTACGACGACGTATCTTGGATCAATATGGTAAGTCCCTGGGACTTTGCCGGAGTTTTGTTGGCTGTATCCAAGTCGATCCAGTTCGATGAGAAACGCCTCTTGAGAAAGTTCCATTCCTGCGTAGAGTTCGAGCGGCTGCGCGAAAACTTGTGCAGGAACCGTCCAACGACGTCCTTCGAATGTCCGAGTGATGGTTTGGTCCAGATAAACTACGTAGGATCCGACACCAATCAAACCGAGTAATGCCAAGATGGCGATGGAACGGATCAAGCGCGACCACGGTCCGCGCGTCTTTTTTTTGTCACGAGACCTTTCGTGTTTCGGAACGATTTCGAGTGCCCCGCAATACCGCGATCAAAGGATCATTGACCTAGCGGTTTGGTGAGCAGCTCGATCACCAACGCATCGACCGTTTCGAGTGCGCGGGAGCGTCCCAGATTCATGTTGATCACGTAGTTATCAGCGACCACTAGTGCCGGGACGCCAGACAGCCCATATTCTTTCCAACGTCGATCGTCTGCGATAGCAATTTCGCTGATGCGACGTCCATTGACGGTATTCAGAAACACGTCACGTTCGATTCCGAAACCATCGACGTAGTCGGCAATCGATTCGGCGGACTGGAATCGTGTCCCGCGATCGTGGATTGCTCTGAATAGTCGCGTATGGTTGCGCTCGAGCGCGCCATGATGCTCAAGTGCATAGTGGGAACGTGCAAGAAGGGCGATTTCGCTAGAGTACCCCACGTGGGCGCGTCGAAACCGAACCCCCGCCGGGAGCGTTGTCTTCCAGTCTTCGATAACAGGGTCAAAGTTCCTACAGTGGATGCAAGCGTAGGAAAAGTACTCAACAATCTCGACCGGGTGGGTGCGGGGATTTCGACCGAGGTCGCGGTATCGGTTTTCTGCGCTGGATTCTCCAATCCCGAACCATCCTGAGCTGTAGAGTATCCCGGAAACAACCAACGCAATGAGTACCGCCACGCCGAGGGCGATAATAGTGGTTCTGAGACGGTCGACTCGAGATATCTGTGATCGTGCCATACCCGCAGTTTATACTGCGCAGCATGGAGGAGCAGTACACGCTCTATCAGTACGATTCCTGCCCTTACTGTCGCCGGGTCCGCCAGTTTTTAGATCGAGCCGATATCAGAGTCCCCATGCGCGATATTTTGCTAGACCGCGAGGCATACATCGATTTGATCCGGGGCGGGGGTAAAGGCACGGTACCGTGTTTGCGCATTGAAAGAGATACGGGGAAAGTCGAGTGGTTGTATGAGTCCGTCGATATTGTCGAATACATCAACGCGCAGCAGCGCAAACCTATCCCCAGACCACTGAGATAGGACCTCCGTAGTTTCGAACAGCCGCACTTCGGGTCGATGTTGCGGTCTAGATGGTTGTTCGTGATATGTTGTTTTTCTTGAAAAGCGTTCTTAGGAGTGAACCATGAAACTCGGGCTTATTTCCGGTTATTCAGGCCGGCGGATCAATATTCCAATTGAGAACGTATTGCAGGCTGAGAGTCTCGGGTATGAATCCATTTGGACCTCAGAGGCATGGGGGTCCGATGCCGTCACGCCGGCTGCATGGATCTTGGCGCAAACTCAAACGATCAAGGTAGGCACTGCGATCATGCAAATGCCTGCAAGGACACCTGCGATGGCCGCGATGACGGCGATGACATTGGCAGAATTATCGGGCGGTCGGTTCATCGTTGGCTTGGGAGCGTCGGGACCGCAAGTCGTAGAAGGTTGGCATGGCGTTCCATATGGCCGGCCTGTTACTCGCCTGAAGGAATATGTTGAGATCATGAAACAGATTTTCGCCCGAGAGGCGCCGGCAATTTACGACGGTAAGGAATATCAGTTGCCGTACCGTGGCGACGCAGCGACCGGGTTGGGCAAACCGTTAAAGAGTATCCTTCATTGTGAAGAGGATATTCCCATTTACGCCGCGAGCATCACCCCGCGGGGTGTGGCCGCAGCCGCTGAAGTGTGCGACGGTCTCTTCCCCATTTGGATGGATCCCGAGAAATTCAGCGTTTTTGAAGAGCCAATAAACAAGGGATTTGCGGCGGCGGGTAACAAAACGTTAGCTGATTTCAATATATCGCCCTTCGTGACCGTTGTGATTGGGGATAGCGTAGAGGAGTGCATGATGCCTATTCGCGGCAACATGTCGCTGTACATTGGCGGTATGGGCTCACGCGACAAAAACTTTTACAACGATTACGCCAAGAAACTTGGATTTGAGGAGGATGCCGTCCGCATCCAAGATCTCTACCTCGAGGGTCGACGAGAAGAAGCGATGGTGGCTGTTCCGGCCGAGCTCATTGATGCTTGTCATTTGATTGGACCTGCGGACCGAATACGCGATCGTCTTCAACGGTGGAAGGACGCCGGTGATCGAGGCGAAGTGGGAACGATGCTCATTGGTAGCGGACAACCGGAAGCATTGCAACTTGTCGCAGAGACGATGTTGTAGCGAAGCTCCGCTAGCGTACGAGCTCCGTAATCAATGCCCAGGCGCGCTCTGAGCGTACGCGTGCGACGCCTTCGTACTTAAGCGCCGTGTCAGAGCTGGCGTTGCCGTCGAGGCCACGTTTGTAGACGCCCTGGATGATGCCGGCAGATCGAAACATGTTGTAGACAATGTAGAAAATCCAGTTGTCGATTGGCTCACGTCCCGCTGCAACGCAGTAGGTTCGAATGAGTTCATTCTCGGTAGGGATTCCGAGCGTTTCAAGATCAGCGCCGGGGAGCATGTCGTCCATTTCGCTAACTAAATAATGATACTCCTGGCACAAGTAGCCGAGATCGGCGAGCGCGTCGCCGACGGACCAGAGTTCCCAATCAAGTATGGCAACGATCTTGGGTTGGGTTTCGTGCAACAACAGATTGCCGAGCCGGAAATCGCCGTGGACGATGCCAGAGCTCGATTCGGCAGGTATGTTTTTGGGTAACCAGTCGATCAGTTGGTTCATCGCTTCGATATTTTCGGTCTTTGAGGCGAGGTACTGTTTGGTCCAACGATTCACTTGGCGGGAAAAATAGTTTTCTGGGCGGCGGAAGTCGCCGAGACCTACCGTCATTGGATCCACGCCATGCAGTGCCGCTAGTACGCGGGCCATGTCGAGATAGATCTCGCGTCGGTCTTGGGGCCTTAATTCCGGTAGGGTTGTTTTTGTGAACAGACGGCCTTCGACCATTTCCATGATGTAGAACTTGGTTCCGATGACGTTCGGGTCATCACAGAGGCTGTACATTTTGGGGACAGGTACTCCGGTTCCGTCTAGAGCGTCCATGACGCGGTATTCCCGATCTACCTGGTGAGCTGATGGAAGCAATTCACCGGGAGGTTGTTTTCTTAACACGTATCGACCTGTTGATGTTTCGAGCAGGAATGTCGGATTACTCTGGCCGCCCTCGAATTGTTGAACCTTCATGGGTCCCAGGTAGCCATCGATTTGGGTTTCCATGTATGCCTCTAGCGCGGCTATATCGAAAACGTGCGCTGGCCGCACAGGCGTGAGTTCTACGTCGCTCATCGGAGCCCCATCCGTTTCGCAAAAGTGTACAGCCCGGGTCCTTGCTAGAGTACAGGACCCACCCACGAGCATATAAGTCTTCTGACGCATGGATGTCGTTGGCTTTTTCGCGAACGGAGTAGCGGGGTTGATCTTTCGGTCGCGGTAATGCGACTCTGCGCCGTTCGAAGGAGTTCGACGAGAGAAGTTATGACGCTAGAGAAGCGTGTGGCTGTGACGTTGCCGCTCAACCAGTCATTGCAAGACACAATCGATCTCGTCCAGTGGGCAGAATCGAATGGTTATCGAGATGGCTGGTTCTCGGATCCAGGTGCGCCGGACGGTCTTGCGATGGCCGCCGCTATCGCTGCACATACGCAGTCGTTACGGATCGGAATGGCCATCGTCCCCGTCTATACACGTACCCCGACTGTACTCGCTGCGATGACCGACGTCATTGGACAGGCGTTACCGGGGCGCTTTGTGCTTGGACTTGGCTCGTCGAGTCAGACCATTATGCAGGCGTTCAATGGGATTGACCTTGATAAGCCACTTACGCGGGTTAAAGAAACGGCGATTGTCGTGCGGAGTATTCTTGCCGGAGAAAAAACGGCCTTTACAGATATGCAAACGATATACAGCCGTGGGTACAAACAAGATCCGTCAAACCCAGCTATACCTATCTATATAGCGGCACTGCGACCCAACATGATCGAGATGGCAGCGGAATTTGGAGACGGAGTTATCTTCAATCTGTGGCCAAGGTCCGCATTGCCGAGAATGATGGAACACGTGAAAGTTGGAGCGGGGCGTGCCGGCAAGGATTGGCGCGACATTGAGATCGTTAATCGAGCCATGGTTCATGTGACCGACGATAAGGAAGAAGGACGCGGTCTCTTTCGCGCACATTTTGCTCCATATTTCTCAAACCCCGTGTACAACCGTTTTTTAGAGTGGTGCGGCTATCCAGACATCGCTGCCGAAATTCGCGAGGGTTGGGCTACCAAGGATCGGGACCGAACAACGGGCGCATTCTCCGATGAAGTGATTGATGAAATTGGAGTCATCGGTTCGACAACAGAAGTCCAGGCTCGTATACGAGAAGACGCAGATGCTGGGATCACAACCAGTATCATTTCCCCGATAGGGCGAGTGGAGCTCGATGTGGCGTACCGTACTTTTGATCCTTTTCGAGCGGGTCAATTTGAGTTTTGACGAAAACGCCCTTCTTACAGTAGTTACAAACCCAAGGTCTTTTATGGCGGTAAATCAAGGTAATTTGATGGATCTGCTCGGCGATGGAACGTTGTTGGAATATGACGACCGTCAGCAGAAGGCCATCATGCAATTTGATGTACGACCAGAGTTTTGTCATAGCGATGTCACGGTGGCCCAGGGAGGCTTTGTGCCGGCGTGGATGAAGGCGGCTATGGCGCACGCCGTAGGGAGTGCGAGCCATGGTCAATTTAGTGTTGTGATCCTGGAACTTAAAGTTACTGTCGCTTCTACGGCGGGGCCTGGGCAGGTAGTTGCGGAGGCGTGGGTGTTGTCCATGGGACGCACTATTGCGTTTCTTGAAGGACAGCTTTCTGACCCTGCCGGAAAGCTGCTCGCGACCAGTTCAAGTACAGCGAAGTTGGTTCCTGATAACCGATGACGACGTTGTTCCTTGTCAGACATGGTGAAACCCACTGGAACGTACAACGACGAATCCAAGGGTGGGCGGACTCGCCGCTAACGTCCGTTGGTCTTGCGCAAGCAGAAATCAACGCGCGTTTGTTAGGTACGCTCGGAATTGACCGAATTCTCGCGTCGCCGCTAGGCCGAACTAAACAAACGGTTGCGCCCATTGTGCGGGAGACCCGCGTGGAGGCCGAATACGACCCGCGCTTGCGCGAAGTATGCATGGGTGACTGGAGCGGCCGAACCGTCCAGGAACTTCAATCGCGTTACTTGGACCAATGGCGAGCGCGTCAGGGTGACCCCGAAGGGTATTGTCCGCCCAACGGTGAAAGTCGCGTAGACGTCAAGCAGAGGGTAACGCCTCTTGTTTCAGAATTAGTCGATGCGCCTCATCAGGAGGTTGTGTTGGTGAGCCATGGTATTACGATTCGCGTTCTTCTCGACCTACTGCTTGGTTTTTCTCAGCGCACGAGACGGACGTTGAGCGTTCCGCACGACGTTGTTTATCGCATCACGCCAGGTTCATTAGATTCCATAGTGATGCACTACCTCGGTGGCGAGGGTCCCTTCGACGGTTTGTTTATTCCGGAAGGCTAATAGACAATCGAGAGTTCGCACTAGGGGGGCGTGATGAAAGTTGATGGTGGTATCGGCTGGGATCTGGCTACAGTTGGGGCCCAAGCGCAAGAAATGGAAGAACTGGGGTATAGCGGCATTATGTCTGCAGAGACGTCCCACGATCCGTTTTTACCGCTAGCGTTTGCGGCGCAGCAAACATCTCGGGTCGATCTTATGACCGGGATTGCCGTTGCGTTTGCTCGGACGCCGATGGTGCTTGCCAACATTGGTCATGATTTGAACGCCGCGTCGAACGGGCGCTTCGTACTTGGCCTGGGTTCTCAAATACGTGCACACATCACCAAGCGTTTCAGTATGCCTTGGTCGAGTCCAGCAGCGAGGATGCGAGAGTTCATTCTCGCGATGCGAGCGATCTGGGCCAATTGGTACCAGGGTGAGCCGCTCGAGTTCACGGGAAAGTTTTATAACCACACGCTGATGACGCCCTTTTTCACACCGACGAATTCGGAACACGGTGCCCCACGAGTATTTCTCGCGGCGGTGGGCCCGCTCATGACTGAGGTGGCAGGCGAAGTGGCTGACGGCATTATTGCGCATGCATTCACGACCGAAAAATACTTGCGCGAAGTCACCATGCCTGCGCTCGAAAGAGGTTGGGCCAAGGCCGGTAAAAAACGTGAAGATTTCGAGATCAGTTACCCGTGCTTCGTCGTGACAGGCCGTGATGAAAAGGAGCTCGAGTCTGCCAGTGCGGCAACCAAACAGCAGATCGCGTTCTATGGTTCAACGCCGGCTTACAAGCCGGTTTTGGATAGCATTGGGGTTGGCGAGCTTCAACCCGAGTTGAATGCGATGTCGAAGCAGGGGCGTTGGGTTGAAATGGGGGGCCTTATCACCGACGAGATCATGAGTTCGTTTGCAGTATCGGGCGAGCCGGAAACGATAGCGGACCAGATACAAGCTCGATACGGCGATATTGTGGACCGAACCTCAGCGGCTTATGCGCAACTACCAAAAGAGGATCGCATCAAGATCATTACCCAGTTAACGAGGACTTAATTACGGAAGTTAGGTA
>JAYGFA010000039.1:0-9955 GCA_046582115.1 Pseudomonadales bacterium
ATAAAAAACGACGCCGTCAACCGAGACCTGGGCATTGTCTCTTGTAATCGCGGTCTGGGTCGGGATATCTAACACGCTCTCCATCACGTTAATTTTCTTATCGACCTTTTCAATGATCGGGGTCAGGAAGTTGAGACCAGGTTCGAGTTCCCCGGTAAATTTACCAAAGCGCGTTTTTGTGTAGACGTGGCCCTGTGGTACGAACTTCACCATCGACGTCAGGACAAACACAATAACCAGTATTAATAGGACCGGTACGATTAAGTCCAACATAAAGTCTCCTCCACCGTTCTCGGTGTCGTTTTTCCGAGAGAACGGCGTTCATAATTGAAACCTTCACAGTCATAACCGAGTTAGCAGCGATAGACCAGTGTTATCGGTCCAAACAAAAGACACTTCCACCCTCTCTTCAGTGAACTTCACCCAACGTCCAGTAAATTTCCATAAACCGGAAAAGCGTGGAATGAGCTCGTCGACATCGCCTAGGTATCAATCTCGCAGACTAATCCAAGGCCTAAATGGCATGCGACCATGCCGTCATCAAAATGCCAACGGCGATCCCTCCTGCAATCCACTGTCCGCTCTTACCAAGCCTGCGGATATCGAACGATGACGCCGCAGCGCCCAAAACAACGCCGGCGAATAAGCCACCGCAATGGGCAAGGATGTCGGTCCTCGCGCCACTGATTCCGGTGAATACGAGCAACGCAATCGCACCGAAAATCGGGGCCGCGTTGCGTCGAAACCCACTTCCTCGAAAATAACCACGCGCCGCGACATAGGCTGCGACCAGCCCCACCTCAGCGAACGTCGCGGTCGACGCACCCATGGAAAGGAAACCCTCGGGCCGGAAGAAGGCGTTGATACCATTCCCCAGGCCACCTGCCAGCAACACCAACAGCCAACCAAACCCCGACCCCAAGTGCCGTCCCACCATCAATCCGAAAACAGCACCAAAAAAAGAATTCGCCACGATATGAGGAAGGTCTGCGTGCAGCGTCAGCGCGCAAAACAATCGCCACCATTCACCCGCACTGACTAACGTCACATCCATCTGTCCAGACGCGCGCCAATCGATTTCACCGAACATACCTTCCAGCGCCGGTACCAACCAAATCACGAGCAAATAACCAACCACGCCAGGCCATCCGGTATCGACGCGGAGCACCTTGGGTAGCGTTATCGGCGTGTTCTCACGCCGATATAACTCCAGCTGCTGCGTGGCGGCGTCCCGTGACTCCGACGGTACGTATAACTGCCATTCGTACGTACTGCGATCCGACCGATTGGAGATGCCCATCGCCGTGAGGACCAACGCCGCATCGGCGATAACACTACGATTCCTATCGGTTTGGAGAAGCACCCACGGCGTTTGTTCGTCCGAATGCATCGCCGTTAGATCTTAACCATTCGAGCAATTCGACGGGTGAGAATCCAATATCGAAATTGAAATATATTCACAGTAATTTTACTTTAATGTCGTAATTAATTGTATTTAAATAACTTATTGTTGATAACTTCTCAATTTGTTAACAATGCCTGAACGACACATTGGAATCGGTCATACTTATAGCATTACTGATCACGTTGCCACGCTGATCACTTCGCATTGATTTTATGGAGCCTCCGATTACATATGCCGGACGCGAGACAATTTGTTCAAATTGAAGGCGCCCTCGCGCTCCGGCGCGGGACGTTGGCCTCCCCGCAGATCGCATACGAAACGTGGGGGGAGCTCAATTCCGCAAAGGATAATGCGGTACTTCTGTTTACTGGGCTTTCACCGTCTGCCCATGCGGCGTCGTCGAACGCGGATCCTTCCAGCGGTTGGTGGGAAGACATGGTGGGGCCCGAAAAACCCATCGATACGACCCGTTACTTCGTCGTGTGTGTTAATTCACTGGGAAGCTGCTTTGGTTCCACGGGCCCAGCTTCTATCGACCCTAACACCGGAAAACCATACCGACTGACGTTTCCCGTGCTTTGCCTCGAAGACGTGGCGCTCGCTGGTCAGAAAGTTATTGACCATCTAGACATCGAATATCTCGACGCTGTCGTTGGTCCCTCCATGGGCGGCATGACTGCCTTGGCACATATGCTTATGTTCCCCGGCATCGCGAAACGACTCGTTTCGATCTCCTCGGCCACCCACAGCCTGCCCTTCTCCATCGCGCTGCGATCCTTGCAACGAGAAATGATTCGCAAAGATCCCCTCTGGCAAAACGGTCATTACGACATCGACGCACCACCTGCTCAAGGAATGCAGTTAGCTCGCAAGCTTGGGATGATCACCTACCGATCGGCTCAGGAATGGTCGACCCGCTTTGGCCGCGAACGTGCGACCGATGATACGCACCACGAGGACGGTGACGCTTTCGGCATAACGTTCGAGGTGGAATCCTACCTTGATGCGCATGCGAGAAAATTCGTTGGGGCGTTCGATGCCAATTGTTATCTCTACCTCTCACGCGCCATGGATCTCTTCGACACGGCAGACCATGGCGGCAGCATTGCGACAGCGTTCCAACAACTACGCCTGGAAAAAGTATTCGTTATCGGCGTTCAGTCGGACTTTCTATTCCCGACGCATCAACAAGAGGAACTCGCAAACGCCTTCGAAGAACGAAGTATCCCCACGGAGTACATCCTGTTGCCGTCGATCCAAGGCCACGACTCTTTCCTGGTCGACATGGATCGATTCCGGCCGGTCATCGCCGATTTCTTCTAGTTGCTCGACAACCAACGATTTAGGTCTTGGGTCAGTTGTGCCGCGCTAACGTAACCACCCGCGAACAGTCGAAAACCAGACCCGTCGTCCGACACCACGACACTTGGTAACGCGTTGGTACCGTAGCGTCTCGAGCCGGTGAAGCCCCATTCCGTGCGCGTACGTACCTCGGTACTTCTCATGCGTTCACGTAAGCGGCCTGGTTCGATGCCGAATTCCTCCGCGGTTTCAATTAGGACCTCTTGGTCATTGATATTAACGCCCTCTTCAAAAAACAGTTGCTGCAGACGGTGTGTAAACAAAAACGGCGGTGCGCCCGAAATATCCCTTGCGCCTTCAAGTGCAAGGCACGGCAACTGACTGTTGTAAACCGTACCCTCGGGAAGCTGGTGACTGAACGTCTGTCCCGTGACTTCGGTGACTTCGTCCCACAAACGATCAAGTCGCCGACGCCCGTACGCACCAACGGGTCGGACGCTGTCTGTGTTGATACCACCCAATCGAATATCGAAAGAAATTCGGTCACCCAAACTCTCGACAACCTCGCTGATTGCCGGTGCCATTCCCCAACACCACGAACACATCGGATCCGATACGAAGATGGCGGCAGCCACTCAGCTGACCCGGATCCGCGACGTCGGCTCATCCGTCACCATGCCCACGACGTGCGCCTGTTCATAGCCCTGTTGTGCCAACGCGACAATACACGACGCACTCCTGCCCCGCGGGACCGACGCCAACAGTCCACCCGCCGTCTGGGGATCGGCGAGCATCCGAACCAGAGGCGTGTGCACGTGCGTCTCGGGTACGACAAAGTCATTCACCGCTTGCTCATTGTTTCGTTGCAACGAACTCTCCACGCCGCGTTCCATGAGCACGCACGCACCGGCCAGTACGGGCACCGCGAAGGCATCAAGCACGACCGTTCGATCCGACGCACGCATCATTTCACCCAGATGCCCAAGCAATCCAAACCCGGTGACATCTGTGCAGGCGGTGGTGCCGTGATCCCGGAGTATCCCCGCCGCGAGGGCGTTCGACTGATCCATCATTTCGATCGACGTCATCAAATCGCGTGCCGCCGTTTTCCCTTGCATGGCGCCAGCAAGCAGAACGCCAGTACCGATGGGTTTCGACAGAACCAATTGATCACCCACCTGCATGCCGCTTTTTAAGAATGGCTCGTTGGGAGCGGCGCCCGTGACTGTGAAGCCGATGGAAAGTTCCGAAGCTTCTGCCGAATGCCCCCCAACTAAACGCACACCGTGAGACGAAAATACGTCGACCGCGCCGGTCATCATCTGCAAGAGATCATCTTCCATCATCGCATCCGCCATCACCGGCACCGTGGCGATAGCCAACGCAATACGCGGCACAGCCCCCATCGCGAACAGGTCATTCATCGCGTGATGCGCCGCGATTCGGCCAAATCGATACGGATCCGAAATCATTGCTCTAAAGCTGTCGCAGCTGGTGACGATTGACGAACTCCCTAATTCCACTATGGCGGCATCATCACCAATGCCCTGCCTGACATCGGGATCCGCGTGTAACGGCAATTGGCTTAACACGCGCGCCAGTAGATCGGCACCGAGCTTCGCCCCACAACCTCCGCAACGCATAGCGGCAGGCGCATCGTCGCGTAAACTGGGCGCTAGCTCTGGTTCCGCCACCGTCATAAACGGTAACTGGTTAAAGCGCCGCATGAAACGACCGTCAATCCATTGTTTCCAAGCGCCCATCCATCGGCCATGCATCGACCACGCGCCACGCGACGCAATCGCAGAATGGTGGCTCACTCGAATCAATGCGAGCGCACGACGCTGTGCGCGGTATTGACGCAGTGGTTTAGACACAACAAAACGCTGCAAATTTTCCGCCAGTACCGGGCCTTCGCGTACCGCAAACACACCTGACTTCGGTCTTGGCTGATCGACGAGTTCAACCACATCGCCGGCAGCAAAAACGTTCCTGTACGACGTCGATCGCAACGTTCGGTCAACACGAATAAACCCATTACCGTCGACATCAAATCCGGATTCTCGTAACCATTTAGGCGCTTCTACCCCAGTCACCCACAGCGTCGATTCCGCCACAAGGAAGTCGCCGGCGGCACTCCACAACCCCGCATCGTCGACGTTGTTCACGGTGAATCCGGTCGTCGTGACGATACCGTGGAGTCCAAGAATGCGGCCGATCGTCGCTCGCGTTTTGTTGGAGTGACCACGGAGCAGCATGCTATCGGCCGTTATCAGCGTGATACAAAAACGCGGTCCAAACCGTTCTGCGATCGCAATTGCCAACTCCACGCTACCGGGGCCGCCGCCGACAATGGCTAATTGAAATCCCCGGTGATCGCGGGTTCGCTCGAGCAGGCTTTCCCAGGCCTCGATAAAACGACCGATGGGTTTAACCGGGAGCACCGTGTCGTGGACGGGCATTCCTTTTAAAGGTACCCCGCCGATATTGATCGATAACGCGTCGTAACGAATAGACGGGCGGTCGTTGAACAGGATGCGCCGATCCGTTGGGTCAACGCCAATCACTTCCTCGGCAATAAACCGGGCGTCACAAAATGCTCCGAGCCGCGCCAGGTCAATGTGGATATCGTCCCAGGAATATTGGCCCGCGATAAAACCCGGCAGCATTCCTGAATAGGGCGTATGTGGCTCACGGACTACCAAGGTCAACCGAACGCCGGGTACCGGACGCATGCCGAAGCGCCGCAATACCTGGACGTGACTGTGGCCGCCGCCAACCAGAACGATATCCCTGACATTGGGGATTTGCTGCATCAGAAACTCAACAACTCAGGCGTCGAAGTCCTCATCGAGGTAGTCGAGGTCGGACTGAAGTTGCTTGTCCTCTTCAAGTTTCTCGATACGTCGACGTATGTCTGGCAGGTCATTGTCGGTCTCTTTCTCGTCCACCAAAGCATCAGGATCAACATCGACGTCGGCATCGTCTCCGGCTACGTCGTCGAGCGCGGCGTCTGAGATCGTGTCTGTCCCTTCCGCGCTATCCGAAGTATCTTCCGAGTCCTCTGGATCTTCGTTTTCTTGATCGTGTAGTTCTGCCTTCATGCGTACTTCGACTCAGTTCACGCTTGTCGTGTATGCCGAAGGAGTCGGCGTGTCAAGGGTTCAACGTTCAATAGGAAACCATGCAACCTATCTTGTTCCTCCCGCAACAGAATTCTCCGTTTCTGTATGGGAGACATGGTGAAGATGCTTCTGCCGCGCCGGGAAATTGATGAGGCAGCCCTTGGCCCCGACGTTATCAAATTCAGGTCGAGTACCCGCTAAAACCGCATCGAGGGCCTCCGCGACGTAATGACGATCCGCCATCGCTTTTTGCCGCTCGTAGGTCAATCTGTCATTCACCGGACCACGGTATACGAGAACCCAGTCGTTCGTATCAATCACCAACACTTCCGCCGTTCGTGTCAATCCCAACGCCTCGCCCACACGCTGACCGTCGTCGTCGAGAATGGGGAAATCGATGTCCCACGCTTGCGCTTCTCCGCGGATCGCTGTGGCGTCATCCTGCAGGTTTGAATTGATCATCAGAAATATGACGTTCTTAGTCGCATAATGACCGCGCACCGCCTTGATATCGCCAAGCGCGTTCCTAACAATCGGACAGCCGTTGCCATGTACCATCAACACGACGGCTTTCGAACTGGCGTAACCGTACAGTTCATGCGACGTGCCGTTTTGATCGAGCAGGGAAAAATTTTCTACCGTCACGCTCCAAGACTGCACAGCGGCAATCACCAGCGCGGCAACCGCAATTTGGTGTACCCGAATAGCCTTACGATCCATGGCCGCCTGTATACCACCATTAGACCGGTGTGTCCCCGTCCAGGCTGCAACACCATGAAGGCGTTTCATGCTGGGTGACGGGGCCGTCGATTCACCTTTCTGAACCCAAAAAGCCGGTGACGTTAGCGTACCTGCCGTGGCCGACAGGGGATCCACTAACTGCGGTTTTTTTGCGGTCTAGCGGAACCGATGTCGTCGCGATATCCCGTCTCCACCTCGTCGTTGGAGTCAGCCACGATGAAACGACAAACGTCCTTACCGTGTGCACTCAGCGTTTCATACATGTGGTACGGCATGCTGCGTCGCATCGGCTCACGAAACCACGGCGCATAGAATTCCGCATTTGGCATAGCGCGTACTTCGTCGGAAAGGTTTGGGGTTCCCCCATGCCATGCTCGAACGTCCCGAATTAATACGCTGCCCGCAGGTGCCGGACAAACCGCACTCAGTTTCATCCATTCGGGTTCCGACTCGAGATTCGGAATCGGTTGTTGGCTGCGCTGCGTGCCCGGAATTTGACGCGTCGCGCCATTGACGGCAGTAAAGTCGACCATTAAATAATTGCAACAGACGTACGGACACGGTAAATCGCGATAGGTGAGGTTGCCGCTGGGGTCGTGAAAAGAACCAAAAGTGTATGAACGCGTCGAGCCCGGCGGTGTAAATTCTCGCCGATCACTCATATCGGCGTGGAGTGCTTGGTACTCCTTCGCGCCTGGTAGACAAAAATCACCGCCTCCGCCACGTGAAATATAGTTTGCCGATCCGAAAATCGACGTCAGAATCGGCGTCACGGTGGGCAAATCGATCAGCATTGCCCACTCGGGCCGGTGAACGAGGTGGCCTGTCAGGCTCGAACCGCCAAAAGAGTATCGATGCGAACCGCGATTGCCGTAACGGTCGGCGTCGCGGGATAGAATGTCATGGATGACTGCATCGCACCCCTCGCGAATGAACGCTAACTGATCCTCGGGTAGCACGTCACGAACAACCACAAATCCATCGCGGTAAAAGATCTGCGTTGCCTGTTCAATTTGATCTGGCGTCAATATTTCGAGCCCCTTGATGCCGTTGTTCGCACGCAAGTACTCCCGGCGCTCAACCACATCCGAAGCGTTCGGGTCCACGTTGACCCAGCCTAGTTCGTTAAGGGGGACGGACAGCGCGTGCGGGTCATCGACTAAATGGGGCGGTTTATTCATCAGCTGCAATCATAAGACAAGCGCGATGCGCCCCGTTAGAGCCACCACGATGCGTCCGAAACCCCGCAGCAAACAACACCTTCACGAGCAATACCGCGCCACCACACTTATTTCAGCAGACAAATCTGGTAATCTCCGTGCGGGGCAGTCAGGAAATACCGCGTGCGAGCTTTCTTCTCAGGCGTTGTGTGCGCTACTTTCATTTTCACGGCGGGCTATTCGTTCGCCAACGATTACAACGCACCCCGTTTAACGGGTTCTGATCAACCGGACATCAACGGCATCTGGCAAGCCCTTAACACCGCAAACTACGATATCGAACGGCATATGGCGCAACCGGCCATGGTCCTTAGAGAAGGACCGCACGGCCCAGTTCCGGCCGCCGCCGTCGTAAAACTCGGCGCCGTGGGTTCCGTTCCAGGCGGCATGGGGATATTGGTAGATGCCGACGGTTCGCCGTCAGAGTCGGGAATACCCTACAAGCCCGAAGCACTTGCGAAGAAAGAGGAAAACGCAACCCAATGGTTAGATAGGGACCCAGAAATTAAGTGTTACCTGCCCGGCGTCCCGCGCGCGAACTATATGCCTTTTCCATTTCAGATCATCCAGAACAAGAACGCCGTCTTCATCGCGTACGAATACGCCGGCGCCGTTCGTGACGTCTATTTTGATAATGTCGTCCCCGCGCCCGTGGACTCGTGGATGGGCCAATCAGACGGTCACTGGGAGGGCGATACGCTGGTCATTGAAGTCACGGGACAGCTCGATAGTTCATGGTTTGACAGGGCCGGGAACCATCATTCCGCTGCAATCAAGGTGACCGAGCGCTGGACCCCAAGCGGCCCGAATCATCTGCACTATGAAGCAACTATCGAAGATCCTGAAACATTCACGGAACCCTGGACCATTGCCATGCCGTTGTACCGTCGTATGGAGCCCAACGCACGGCTAATGGATTTTAAATGTGTTGAGTTCGTCGAAGAGCTGATATACGGCGAATGGCGTCGATACCCATTGGACAAGTGATATGAATACCCATGCAAACGCCCTATTACTAATGCTGTCGGCCGTGGTCATCGGCTCGTTCGCAAGCGCCGATATCCCGCGTACCGCGGACGGTAGGCCCGATATGAGCGGCACGTATAACGTCGGCACATCAACGTCAATGCAGCGGAATCGTATTTTTGGCGACAACCGGTATATGACCGAAGAGCAGGCAGAACGTTATACACGAGCGACGCAATCGTTTCTGCAAGGTAGAACAGAAAGTGACCCCAACCGGGAGGCACCGCCCGAAGGCGGCGACGGATCACCCGGAGCCGCTGGTAACGTTGGCGGATACAACGCCTTTTGGATTCCACGAGACGGCACCACGTCGGTCGGCAAGATGATCCCAACCTCAATTATTTACGAGCCCGAAAACGGTCGTCACCCGCCAACAACAGAAGAAGCCCGTGCAAGGATGGGGCGATTTCGTAATTTTTTCCGACGCAACACGGGCGAAGCCTGGTGGCTTGAAAACGATGGCCCCGGTCCGTACGACGATCCCGAACTACGGCCCCTTGCAGAGCGTTGCCTGCTTGGCTTTTCGTCGACCTCGGGACCACCCATGCTTCCTGCTCTGTACAACAACACCAAGCGCATTGTGCAGACGGCCGATACCGTAATGATTCTCATCGA
Organism: Pseudomonadales bacterium; assembly: GCA_046582115.1. Taxonomy (GTDB): domain Bacteria; phylum Pseudomonadota; class Gammaproteobacteria; order Pseudomonadales; family Azotimanducaceae; genus UBA11889. Next base: position 9,435 of record JAYGFA010000039.1, read on the forward strand.
GATGAACCACGATGCTCGTATCGTTCGCATGGACAGCGCACACGTAGCGCCGGATGTCCGAAAATGGATGGGCGATTCCATCGGCTACTGGGAGGGTGATACGTTGGTTATCGACACCACGAACTTCACCGACCGACCCGGTCTCGGTCGTGCCACGCGAGACCTTCACGTCGTTGAGCGATTTAACCGAGTCGACGAAAGTACGCTGCTTTACGACTTTACGGTGGAGGATCCGATGGTTTGGACCCAGCCTTGGCGTGGCCAGTATTCCTGGCCAGAAACGGAGGAACGGCTCTACGAATACGCATGTCACGAGGGCAATTACGCGCTCGGTAACATTCTTCGTGGGGCGAGGATCCTTGAAGCCGATGCCCTAACCGCACAGGGAGGAGAATAAGCGTGAAATTACAGAATCTAACCGTCGTGTTGCTCGCGGGGCTCTTACCGATATCGAGCGCTCAAGCACATCACGCATTCGGGGCGGAATTCGACCCCAATCGTCCACTCCTTATCAAAGGCGA
>JAYGFA010000059.1:0-3373 GCA_046582115.1 Pseudomonadales bacterium
TCAAATACCAAAAGCGATCCAGCTGGCATTTCAGCAATGGCGAACTCCGTGTCCTGATTGACAGGGTCAGTCCATAGATGACTTCCCGGAACAAGTCGGGTCGCTCCGTTCGACTCGGTAAAATCGTCCAGTGCCACGAGCGTATTCGCGATAAATGGTGGCCGTGGTCGAGGCAGTGGATAATGGCCGTCGTCCTGGTGAAACCCCTGGGGATCAACACCCGGATCCGGGCACATCGCAGTTGCAACCGACATCTGGAATAACGGGCCTAGTACACCTTCAATAATTAACAGTAGTAACGGATCTGTAGCGATACCGTCGACGGCGCGCGTCTTGGCGAATAAATTGTGGACGTGGACCGTTTGTAAGCCGGCATAGCCTTTTCGATTGCCTCCCCGCATATCTTTCGTGTTTCGAGTCCCCGTAAGTTCGAATATGGGCGCCATCCGTTCACGAATTTCCGAAAGTTCTCGGTCTGACAAAAAATTCCGAACGATCGTAAAACCCTGGCGCTTGACCTCCTGTACCGCTTTTTTCACTCGGACTAAACCTGACTGGTCTATTTCAAGACCCTCCGTCAAAGGCCGCGGTGGCTTCAAAGAATTTACCCGCTCGACGTAATCCATCAAACAGCTCCCGTCATCTCTTGTGATGGCCAAATGCCACAATTGCGAATACTGACAATAGAAGGAGTAGGAAGGATTTCATACCCCAAACCTTTGCTTCTCGTCAAAACCTGTGGTGGGTCTTCAGGCTTATTCACGTCCAGAACCTGCTCAAATGGCAGACGCTCTGGTGATGCGTCGCCGCCGGGGGTCCCACAGCTAACTGTTCGCGCCGCGACCGACTAATAAACCACCATCAACCGGTAGCACGGCGCCAGTAATATAACTGCCGCCGCGGCTCGAGAGGAACACGCACGCCGCCCCCATGTCTTCGGGCTTGCCAACTCGTCCGACCGTTGTCATACCTGATACCGCCGCCACGCCTTCCTTAGTAGCTAGAATGTCATCCAGCATTCCAGGAAAGGGCCCTGGCGCAAGGACATTGAAGGTTATGTTTCGCCCGCCTTTTCTTCCACCTTTGTTGCCTAACCGACCCGCCCATTGGCGCGTCAGGTGTATCAATCCAGCCTTTCCGTGGCCGTACGCCCAATCGTTGTCTGATGTGATTCGAATTCCATCGACTGACGCGATATTGATCACCGTCGCATGCTCTCCACTATCGCCAGCAACAGTAAGTAACGGCAGGCACTCTTTGGTTAAAGCGAAGGGTGCGCGCACATTTACCGCATTCATCCGATCCCAATCTTCCATCGGAAAATCTTCGAACTTATGTTGGAAGTTGCCGAGTGCCGCATTGTTGATCAATACGTCGAGCTTTTCTTCTAGTTCCCGAAGCTGCTCTACAAGCCCACTTATATCCTCGTCTTTCGACAGGTCAGCACGCAGCGCGACGCATTCTCCCGGCCCGCCTGCATCGAGTTCCTTGGCAACTTCTGACAAATCGCTTCGTGATGCGATGTACACACGCGCACCGCCTGCCACAAATCCCCCTGCGATGCCGCGGCCAATGCCTCCGCCTCCGCCGGTTACGCACACGATCTTACCTTTGACGCTGAATATGTCCTTGAAGTCCATAGGGCGTCCTCCTTTATCTATGTTTGTTTTATCGATTAGTCTTCAATGATCACTTTCGAATCAAGTGATTATCCATATCCTGCTACTCTTTAGGTTGTCGCCCCTCGCCTTCCCAGGTTTGTCACAATGGTGTAACAGCGAGTACGTGCCGACGTCCTGGAACCGAACCATTAGCAAATGAGACTAGCTCTTAACTTCGCCGTTCGACGGTATAGCTGTGGTAAGGCTTGAGCGTATCGATTACTTCGACGGGCTCATTTCTCCACGCAAAGAGTTGGATTTTTGCCTCGTCCTGTCTGAGGTCTATAAGCGTAAACCCGTTTCTTTCGGACACCGGTGCTGGAGTGTCAGCGTTGATACCGGCTGCCAGAACAGGGGGAGTGCCGCGGGATGCGGATGGCCAACCTCGTCGCGTGCCAATTGGCCCCGTCAAAATCGCGTGAACAGCAGAATCGAGCATCACGTCACTACTGGATCGTATGAGTGCGTGCCCAGTTGCGTGTAGGTCACCTGAAAGTACGATGCCTTCACGCGATTCTTGTCCGCCGAGCATTTTAAGTAGGCGTTGGTGCTGCTTGAACCACCCGCTTTGCCACATAAACTTCCGTCGTTTTGTTGTTAGTTTGAATCGCGAGGTGCCACCGGAGCGAACTTGTGCAACTGCCGTCTCGTCGTCGCCTGTATCCGCAACGTCTGGGTACCATTCGCGCCATTTACCGGCCGTCCAGCCGAAAGGATGGGAGGGGATATGGAAGAGATGGCGAACCGTCTGGTCGCTGGTTCTTTGAGCTAGCCAGTGTTCGGCTTCAGGTGGGATGAGTCCCGCAACAGACCCTTTGAGCGACAAAAACCGAGCGCAGTCGTAAATTAAGGCTTCTGCAAGATTACCATAACGAAAAGTGCCGAAGCTCTCGGAAATTCCCCTGTCTCGATCTCCGGCGCCGGCTCCAGACATTAGAGACGGCCGTGCTACGTCAGGAAGAAACTCGGGTAGGAATAGATCACGCACAAAACGCGCGAAAGATAGCTGATATTTGTGCGGAGGCAACGTTACAAAGCGGTCTGTCGCTTCGTCGTTCTCGAAGTAATCGTGATCGTCGCTTACAAAATAGCTAGGCGTCGAACGCAGCATGACGCCGTAGAGGCTTGCTATCTGGGGCTCTACCGCACGTTTAATAATCGCTTCATTTTTGGTGCCCTTAGCACCGCTTCGTCGATCGAGGCTACCAACAGATTCGTACCAGGCTTGCGCTCGAGCTGCTTGCTCTGCGTCCAGCGCGTCAAGTTGTGTCCTCTGGTCCCAGTACAGTTGATCCCCGATGGCAATAAGCGCGTTCGGCTTAAAGGACAAACCACGCGCTATAAGTCGCTGGCGGACTCCCAGCGGCAAAAAAGGCTGTTGTTCTGCGGGAAAGTTGTATTTGGGATAGCCACCAGCGCACGTAAATACGAGAAGTCGAGCATGGTTAGGCATGGAGTCGGGCGAGGGAAATGTCGAAAGGTTCCAGCTGCTACACAATAAATTATTTTTATTATCAATTAGTTGTAACTTATATTGATAATCCGAATGAAGATTATCTACGTAAAAACTGAAATACCGCCCCTCGGTGTCGGTCATTTTCCCGTTGACGAGACGATTCTCGATTAAGAGCCTGGGCGCGGTTCGTGGTCTGCGAAATGAACACTTAATGGCGAATTGTTCGTGATTTGCCGCGGGAATCAAATGGACGAGA
>JAYGFA010000101.1:0-11727 GCA_046582115.1 Pseudomonadales bacterium
GTGGATACCTCAATGATCTCGCGACCCATGCGTACGTGCACGATCCTGAAGCGGCGTCCGATGAGCCGTGCGCGTGGAAAAACTTTTTTGACCTGTTCGGGAGTGGCGCTGGTAGCGACGTCGAAGTCTTTTGGAACGTGACCCAGTAATACATCGCGAACGCATCCCCCAACAAGATAGGTTTCATAGTTGGCTTCTCGAAGCAATTCGACGACACGGATGGCTCTCCGCGAAATGCGATCTACCGGGACATTGTGTGTAGTAATACGGCGGGGCAACGGGCCAGTTCGATTCCACGGACGGGCGAGGGTGCAATGTTATCTGGACACAATCCAAAAAGGAAAGTCTATTAATGGCTCCTTTGTCCGTGTTCGAAAGGCGTTTTGGTACAGAGTAAGGGCGAATGGGAACTAGAATAGGCCGACACGTATCCGGAGATTTTTCGGTAATTACTATTTAACCGTCGGCGGGAAGCCCGGGCGTATTGGGGTGAACTTTAGGCACTCAAAAAATTTTTTATGGAGGGCGTTTTTGGTACCGTTGCGCGTTCCCAATTTGCGCTGGCCATCGCTACCAATTCGATGACTGGGTTTTGTGTTGGTACAGACTGCCCCAACAGTTGCAAAGCGATCTGGAGGTTCTGCCTCGGAAAATGATCGTCGATAGCGGTCGCTTCGGAGTGTTTCGACAACTTTACGCCACTCGCATGTGTGAAGATGGGAACGTGGGCGTGGCTCGGGGCAGGGAGGTTGAGCTTGTCCATTAAGTAAAGCTGTCTGGCGGTGTTGTCCATCAAATCGGTACCTCTAACGATATGGGATACCCCTTGTTTATGGTCGTCGATGATGACTGCAATCTGATAGGAAGGAATCCCATCGCGGCGACATACGATGAAATCGCCAACCGTGCTGGTCAAATTCTCTACATGTTTGCCTTGGAACAGATCGTTAAACCAGTACAGTTTATCGGGAACTCGGATGCGGCGAGCCGAGTTACCGAAGCTCGGCTTGTTCAAATCACGGCATGTCCCGGGATAAATTGTTCGTCCTGCGAGAGTCTTGCGGGAGCAGTCGCCCGCGAAAAGAAGACCTTGTTTCTCTAGTTTCTCCAGCGCGGCTTGATAAAGGTCTCGATGCGCACTTTGCCGCACAATCGGGCCATCCCACTCTAGGCCGTGTGCCTCTAGGCTAGTGAGGATGCGTTTTTCTGCGCCGGTAACGACGCGGGGTGAATCTAGGTCATCGATGCGAACCTGCAGGAGCCGCCATGAGAACGGGCGTCAAGAAAACTCGCGACAGCCGTTACGAGTGAACCAAAATGTAGTGGACCAGAAGGTGTTGGCGCAAACCGACCGACGTACCTCTTTTTAGGCACGGTTAACCGTGTAATTGGCGCTCACGCAGTTCGTCGCGAGATTTGCAGTCAATACATTGGTTGGCCGTCGGGCGCGCCTCCAAACGCCTCAATCCCACTTCTATGCCGCATGTATCGCAATACCCGTAATCTTCGATTTCGATTCGCCCGACGGTTTGGTCTATTTTCTTGATGAGTTTTCTTTCTCGATCTCGCGTTTTTAATTCGATGCTGAATTCCTCTTCTTGCGCTGCCCTGTCGGCGGGATCGGGAAAGTTGGAGGCCTCGTCCTGCATGTGATTCATGGTTCGGTCCACCTCACCCATTAATCCTTGTCGCCACTGCATAAGTATCTGATGAAAGTGTTTTAACTGAAGGTCCGACATGTACGGCTCACTATTCGCTGGCATGTAAGGCGAAAAGTTCCTGAAAGGTGATTCCAGGGGATTATGTATTATCACCTGTGCGGTAGTACGAGCCCTTTTGGCGGTAGACTGTTTCGCCTTTGTCTTTGGTTTGGCGCGGGGGGTCGTTGCCTGGGTCTTACGTGCCGCGCGGGTTTTCGAAGTGGCGGATTTCTTAGCCACTACCTGAACCTTAGGTTTAGAGCCTTTCGTTCGTCGAGTGGATGTTGTGGCTTTCGACGCTGAGCGAGATGGGCTGTTGTTTTTGTTTGCTGCTGTGGCCTTCGGCTTACTAGGCGTTTTCGTAGATTTTGTTGCTGCGGACTTTTTAGCTGGCATCTTGACTTCGTATCCTTGTGCCCGAAAACGGGCCACTCCAGAGGAGGCCGCGTAAACTATCAAAACAGTTACGGGAAAACCATACAGTGAGGCGAAATTTTTAGTTCGCAGTTGTTCCTATAAGGATTGGGTTTGACGCCGAGGATCTATTTAAAAACACTCCCTCTAAATGGGCCAGTAATCAACCGCCATTTAAAGTTATGGATGTTCTCAGACGTGCGAGAGAACTGGAGAGCGCGGGCAATCGCGTCATCCAATTTTAGGTTGGCGAACCCGATTTCCCGACTGCGTCGGTGATTGTGGAAGCGGGGAAACGAGCCCTAGATGACGGGCACACTGGGTACACCGATGCTCTCGGTATACCCGAACTTCGCCAAGCGATTGCGAATGATTACCGCTCGTGTCTCGGGATATATATCGATTCAAGTCGGATTGCAGTGACCTCAGGGGCGGTGGTGTCCTTAATCTCCTGTTTTTTGTATTGGTAGACCCAGGAGACCAGGTGTTGCTGCCGGTTCCTGGTTATCCCTGCAATGAAGCGTTTGTACGTCTCGGCGGCGGAGAGCCGACACGGATGCCAGTCGATGGGCGTAAGGGATACCAACCATCGGCGGAGATAGTCGTCGATAATTGGACTTCTGGGTCGGTTGGCGTTCTCCTAGCCACGCCGTCTAATTCGACGGGTGCCATGATTGAACAGGGACAACTTGAGGGAATCAATGACTGCGTATCAAAGCGCGAAGGTTTTGTGATGGTTGATGAGATTTTATCAGGTGCTTGTCTATGAACCAGACTTGGACGAAGTATCTAAAAGCAGTCTCACTATCGATCCTGGTCTGATCGTCGTCAATAGGTTTTCCAAGTACTTCCGGTCGACGGGTTGGCGGCTAGGTTGGTGGGTAGTACTGGACCCTTTCATCGAGGCTCTTGAACGTGCAGCTCAAAACCTCTACATCGCGCCATCGATTGTTGCTCAGTATGCGGCATTGGCCGCATATTCGCGGGAGGGATTTGACGTATCGGAGGAACGTCGTATGCGATTTCAGGAGCGCCGAGACCTCATGTACCTAGGTCTTCTAGATGCCACTTAAACCCCAGAGAGCTTGTTATCTAAACGTCAATATCAGTTCCTGTGGCATTGATGCAGAAACATTTAGCTCAAGACTTATAGAGGAGTATCAGGTCGCGGTCACGCCGGGGACCGATTTCGGTACATACCGAGCTCAAGACCATGTCAGATTCGCGTATTCGGTGGGCGAACAAGATATCCGTAGAGGGATCGAACAAATTAGTCGAGCCGTTAGGCAATTCCAGAATGAAGTTTGATCCGCCCCTGCGGAGCGGCGTGCTAATTCGCCGATACAAACGTTTCCTCGCGGACGTAGAAATCGATGGCCACACCACGACCATACATTGTGCCAACACGGGTGCCATGCTCGGTTGTTCTGAGCCGGGTAGCCGAGTGTGGTTTTCCACGTCTAGTAATCGTAAACGAAAGTACCCGCATTCCCTTGAGATTGTTGAGACGCACGGATCTCATCGCGCATGTGTGAACACGCTCCAAATCAATCGAATTGTCGAAGAGGCACTCGTAAGTAGAGTCATTGATATTGGCGTAGACCCACTCGGTAAAGTACGGCGTGAAGTCGCGATACCCGGAGAATCAGGGCGTTTTGACTTCTGCGTCGACGAAACGTTCGTCGAGGTGAAGAGTGTGACGTACGAACGAGGTGGTGTTGGCTGTTTCCCCGATGCCGTCAGTGCAAGAGCGACTCGACATGTACGAGCACTCAGGCGCTGTAGGACGGATGGAATGCGTACGATATTGCTTTTCTGCGCGCCACATTCGGCCATTAACAAGGTAACGACGGCTGACCGAATCGATCCAGTTTATGGTGTTGCTGTCAGAGATGCGCTTGCACAAGGCGTTGAGGTCATGGCTTTCGGCTGCATAGTTTCGCCTGAAGAAGTTGCCGTAACGCATTCGATACCGTTTGCGGTATAGGCGTACTCGGGCTTATGGATTAAACGCAATTTTTAGTTTCCGGTAGGCATCTATCGATGATAAGCGTGCGCCGTAGCGCGTGACGACGTTAGCTGCCGCAAAATTCGCGAATCTTGCCGCCTCGAACGAAGACGCTTGCTGGGTGATCGCCGCAAGAAATGCGCCTGCATACATATCGCCTGCACCGTTGGTATCGATTGGCTCAACGTTGTGGCCCGGTACTGATCGGGTCCCATCCGGACCGACGCAGAGGCTACCTTTCGAGCCCACCGTAATAGCGACATTAGGTGCGATGTCGTTCAACTCACGCGCGGCGATGTCGAGACGATCCGTCCGTGCCCAGGCCAATGCTTCTTCCTCGTTGCAGAAAAGCTGTGAAATTCCATTACCTAAGATTTTTTCCAACGTATCGCGAAAAATATTGACCATGCTTGGGTCGGATAGGGTTAAGCTCGTCGAGACCCCATTTCTATCCGCGATTTCTCGGGCACGGACTGCAGCGACGGCGCCACTCGTAGAAGAAGCCAAATATCCTTCAATAAATAGGTACTTGGACCGCGCGAGAGAGACTTCGTCGATTTCGCTAACGGTTAGATGTTCAGATACGCCTAAATATGAATTCAGAGATCGTTCTGCATCGGGTGACACGAGAATTAGGCAAAGACCCGAACTGCCCGCGATGCCCGGATCTTGTTGATTGGTCGCGATTCCAGCGCGACTCATTTCGGTCACAAAATAATTTCCTGTTCGGTCGTTTGAGACGCGGCACGAGTAGTACGCCTGTCCGCCAAAACCTTGGACCGCGAATATGGTATTGGCGGCTGAGCCGCCGCACGCACGCTCGGGTACGAGTTCGTCAAGGCTAGAAATTAGACGCTCCATTTGTAGTTCATCGACCAACGTCATGTGGCCTTTAACGATGTCGTTTTCGACGAGAAAATCGTCGTCGACAGAATACGCCATGTCGACGAGGGCATTGCCGATGCCGTACACGTCGTATTGGGTCATGTCATGGAGCCGAATGTGCGATCCGCTGCATCAATGGTCGCGTCGATCTCGTCGGATCCGTGGGCTCCTGAAACGAATGCGCTTTCGAAGGCGGATGGTGCGAAATAGATGCCAGAATCAAGCATTTGATGGAAGAAAAAGTTGTATCGATCAATGTTAGAAGCTGCCGCGTCTGCATACCCAGTTACTTGTTCCGCGGCCGTGAAATACAGACTAAACATTCCTGGAACGTAGTTGATAATAAGGGGAATTTGATGACGCTGTGCTGCTGCTTCAATCCCACGTACTAGGTATTCCGTGCTACTCAAGAGTCGTGTGTAAAACCTAGCGTCGAGCGATTCCAGCATGGCAATTCCCGCTTGCATTGCGATGGGATTCCCGGACAGGGTTCCGGCTTGGTACACGGGTCCGGATGGGGCTATTTGGTTCATGATCCTTGCTCGACCACCGAAAGCGCCGACGGGGAGACCGCCACCTATGATTTTGCCCAGGGTTGTTAGATCGGGCTCGACTCCGTAGTACTCTTGTGCTCCTCCTAGGGCGATACGAAACCCAGTCATTACTTCGTCAAATATAAGCACGGCGCCGTGGTCGGCCGTCAGTTGTCTCGCGGTCTCAAGAAACCCTGGCATGGGCGGTATACAGCCCATATTGCCGGCGACGGGTTCGAGAATTACTGTGCCGATTTCGGTCCCGTGACTTTCAAATGCTTCTGTTAACGCGTTGGAGTCGTTGTATGGCAACGTGATTGTGTGTTGAGCGAGGGATGCAGGGACTCCGGGCGAGTTTGGAAGTCCGAGTGTAAGGACACCAGATCCAGCTTTGACCAACAGCGAGTCCGAATGGCCGTGGTAACAGCCTTCGAACTTAATGATCTTGTCGCGCCCGGTGAAACCGCGTGCTAATCGAATCGCCGACATCGTCGCCTCGGTACCCGAATTCACCATCCGTACGAGTTCAATCGATGGGATGCTTTTCGCCACCTTCTCCGCCATGGTGATCTCCAGTTCGGTAGGGGCGCCAAAGCCAAGAGAAATGATCGCTTGGTGCACTACGGCGTCAACGACGGGTTTAAAACCGTGTCCTTGGATCATGGGTCCCCAGGATCCAACGTAATCGATGTAACGATTACCGTCCGCGTCGGTGAGCGTTGCTCCTTCTGCTGAGACAAAGAAAATCGGTGTGCCTCCCACGCCCTTGAATGCTCGTACCGGCGAGTTCACGCCGCCGGGAATCGAAAGTTGTGCACGTTTCATTAATGCGTCGGACTTGGAATGATTCATTGAAGCCTCTAAAAGGGTTTGACGACCGCAAGGATGGTGATCGCGACCAAAACGAGAACCGGCATCTCGTTAAACCAGCGGTAGAATGTGTGCGAACGTGTATCTTCATCTCGGGCGAATTTCTTAAGCAAATTGCCGCAGTAAAGATGGTACCCGTAGACCGTTGTCACTAGACTGATTTTGACCCAAAACCAGATCGAAGCTTGATACAAACTCCAGTTGAGGAGCACGAGCCAAAGACCAAATGCCGCAGTTGCAATGGCAGCCGGCGTCATGATGACGCGGAACAAAGCGCGCTCCATTTCGCGAAATTTAGCCCGGGTCGATTCATCTCGTGACATCGAGTGGTACACGAAAAGCCTCGGAAGGTAGAAGATTCCAGCAAACCAGCAAATGACAGAAATAAGGTGGAAAGCTTTGATGTACAGCATTCGGGAATGGGCGTTGAGAGAACCCCGGATCATGGCACGTTAAGTTATAAGGCGGGAAGGGTTATTGGTTGATATGGGAGCCTCGATTTGACTGAGCGTGCTGATCGATGTGGTCGCGGTAGAAACTAAAGAAACGCTCGTATTGCGGCTAAAGAAAGTTTGGTTGAAATGTCTTTATGTCCACGGTGTAGAATGGTCTGGCTTATGCAAGATACGAAAATCGAAATGTCAGTGCGTGCTGCTGACAAAGTATCCGAACTGATCCAAGACGAAGGGAACGAAGAGCTCAAGCTCCGAGTATTCGTTACTGGCGGCGGCTGTAGCGGCTTTTCGTACGGATTCACCTTTGACGACGACGTCGCACAAGACGATACGGTTGTGCAACGGAGTGGGGTGACGATGGTTGTCGACGCGATGAGCTATCAATATCTGGTTGGAGCTGAGGTCGACTTCAAGGAAGATTTACAGGGCTCCCAATTTGTCGTAACGAATCCAAACGCGTCGTCTACATGCGGATGCGGTAATTCATTTGCGATCTAAACATTAGACCCCCGACGGGTATAGACATCCGAGGATTCGCTCTCCTCGAGCCCCCGTCACTGCAGGGACGCTGCTCGCCACACGATCTATAAAACAGCGCGCCAACCAGGCGAATGCGGCGGCCTCAAGGCTGTCTCCATCGATGTCGAGTTCTTCGGAGCGGATGACCGACCGACGTGTGAGGTGCGCGTCCAATCTTTGCATCAAATCCGAGTTCAACCGTCCGCCACCGCAGACGATCACTTGCGCTGATTCTGGACCCCAACGTTGGATGGCGTCTGCGACGGTGACGGCGGTAAATTCGCATAAGGTTGATTGAACGTCCGGGGGTTCAATTTCTGGGAGATCTTCGAGATGTCGTTCGATGTAATCCAGATTAAATTTTTCTTTCCCCGTGCTTTTCGGCGGTTCGAGAGAAAAAAACGAATCGTCAAGCAGTCTTTCAAGCAACCTCTTTGATACTTGACCGGAGGCCGACCAGTCACCGTCGGAGTCGTAACGAAGTTGTCTGGTATGCAGGATCCAGGCGTCTAACAGTGCGTTTCCGGGACCGGTATCAAATCCGAAAAATGGCTGTTGGTCGGTTGAATAGAGAATGGTTACGTTTGCGATACCGCCGATGTTGAGAATAATTTGATCGCGCTGATATTCATGAAACAGCGTTCGGTGAAAGCTTGGTACTAGGGGCGCCCCTTCTCCACCGGCCGCCAGATCTCGACTACGGAAATCAGAGATGGTGTCGATTCCGGTAATTTCGGCGATGTGGCTGCCACTGCCGATCTGAATAGAAAAGCTGGGGTTGGCGTCAGGGTGATGGCGAACGGTTTGGCCGTGACTACCGATCGCTGTGATATCGCGAGCGCCGAGGTCATTGTCGTCTAGGAAGCATAGGATGGACGTACCAATGAACTCTCCTAATCGAGCATGCGCTAGACCTAAACGAACAATTTCGTCGGGACCAGGTTGTAAAAGATTACGTAGATCGTCTTCAAGGGGTTGTGGAAACAATACCGTTTTCGAAGCAGCAATTAACGGCTTAGCCGCCATGTCGACCAGAGCAATGTCGAGACCATCGATGCTGGTGCCAGAAATGCAGCCGATAAAAAATCGAGGCATGATGAGTTAATCGGTGGCTGCGGTTCTGAGTTGGGCCCGCTCGCCGTTGGTGAGTAGCGCGATGGTCGATTGCACATGGGACCGGAAGCGTTTGAGTTCGGGTTTGCGGATCGGGTCAGATTTAGGTAGCGCAACGGTGCGCGGGTTCTTGTGCTTTCCGTTAACGAGAAATTCGTAGTGCAGGTGGGGACCAGTTGCCCAGCCGGTTGATCCGACGTATCCCACTGTGTCCCCCTGATTAAGCTTTTTTCCTCGCCGAATGCCAGTTCCGAATTTTGAAAGATGCAGATACTTCGTTTCGAACTCGGCGCCGTGACCTATGACAACGTAGTTCCCATTGGCCTTGGTATAGCCGGCCGCCCTTACTCGACCGCTCCCGGCCGCCAGAACGCGCGTTCCCACCGGTGCGACGTAATCGATTCCACGGTGCGGCATCGCGCGATTCCACAACGGATGGAGGCGTTTCATATTAAAGTTGGAACTTATACGGGTGAATTCCAGGGGCGCCCGCAGAAACGCTTTCTTTATGCTTTCGCCTCTTGGACTGAAGTATCCTACCGTGCCTGACGTATCCGCGTACTGAACCGCTAAATAACTATTACGTTGATTCACAAACCTTGCGGCGAGGATGTTTCCATAACCAACGAAGTCTCCATTCAGGTGCAGTTTTTCTACGACGATGTCGAACTCGTCGCCTTTGCGAATATCAAGTACAAAATCAATGTCCCACTGAAAAATCTGTGCCAAGCGCATGGTCGTTTCGTCGTCGAGCCCGATGCGTTGGCTTGCGACGAATAGAGAATCGTCGATGAGACCATGCAGTATCTCAATTTGGATTTCGGGTTGGCGAACAATTTCGCTTACTTCAAAAGAAGTACCGCGGCGGACAAAAACGAGGGACTCCAGAGCCTTGGGGGAATAAACGAGACGCATTAACGTTCCGTCGTCTCGTCGTTCGAAATTTAGCTTCTGGCCTGGATAAATATGCATGAGGTGTTGGGCCAATTCGTCACTTTCTAGAACACTTTGAAGTTCTTTTGCGGAGATGCCTTCTCGCTGAAAAATCATGGCGAGATTGTCTCTCGGCTCGACGATGACGGTTGCCGTCGTGAGTGAGGATTCGATTCGGTTGTTCGAGATGCTGTCGATTTCAGCAAGCCCAAGTGCCTCGTTGGTGCGCGATAGAGTTGAAGGATATTTGTCATCGTGACCGAAATCGGCGGCGGCCGTAGATTCACTAAGATGATCATTCACAATATTCACATTGAGACTGGAGATGGCGCCAAGCACGAGGATCATGGTCAGCAGGACGACCATGACACGGTGTGCGCGAGGGAGGTTACGTAAGGAGTGCACCCCCCACTTCGTATTCAAATCGGACGTTGACGGACCTATTCGTAGGGGTGTTCAAGAAGTTGCGCTAGTATATGGGTTTTGGTTCGGTTGGAAAGCCCCGAGGTCCCTTATTAAGGCCTCCGGCCTGTCCTCGAGCGAATTCGTATGCCGTCTCCTATACCTGATCTTGAACTGCGTTGCCTCTTGGCTCAGATATCCGATCGAGAAGGACTGGAATCACACTTGCAAGAGTCGGGACGGAGTTTGTATTGTGGTTTTGACCCGACTGCGCCGAGCCTCCATATAGGTAGTCTCGTCCCGCTCCTAACGCTGCGCCGGTTTCAACTTGTAGGACACCGCCCGATAGCGTTGGTGGGCGGAGCCACGGGTCTAATCGGTGATCCATCTGGGCGCGTCGACGAACGCGGCCTCAATGATGTAGATATTGTCCACGGCTGGGTGGAACGACTTTCGCGACAAGTCGCTCGCTTCATTGATTTGGATGGTTCGTATGCAGCCAAGGTGGTGGATAACCTAGAGTGGACGAGCTCGCTGGATGCACTGGGGTTCCTTCGAGACATTGGCAAACATTTTTCCGTAAACACGATGATGCAACGGGATTCGGTCAAGAATAGGTTGGGACGCGAAGGCGAGGGTATTTCGTATACAGAATTTAGTTATGCGCTCTTGCAAGCATACGATTTCCTTGAGTTGTCGCGACGTTACCAATGCTCGATTCAGGTTGGAGGTAGTGACCAATGGGGCAATATGGTTAGTGGTATTGACCTAATCCGACGAGTTGATGGCCAACAAGCTTTTGTCCTCACAGTGCCGTTGATTACGCGTTCTGATGGGCTCAAATTTGGTAAGACGGTAGACGGATCGATTTGGTTAGATCCCGATATGACGTCTCCCTATCGTTTTTATCAATTCTGGCTTAACACCGCGGATAAAGACGTTGTGTCGTTTCTTGGTTACTTCACCTTTCTCGCCTCAAGCGATATTGCAGCGGCGGCTACGGAAGTACGAGACCGACCTGCCGAGCGAGGAGCACAACGTCTTCTCGCGCGTGAAGTCACGCTGCTGGCCCACGGACAGGAAGCGCTATCGTCTGCAGAACGAATCACTGCTGCTCTGTTTGGTGGCGCCGTTGCAGATCTTAAAAGTGAGGATTTGGAGCAGTTACAACTTGACGGAATGGAATCGACGTTGATTGAAAATGACGAGGGATTTCTCTCGGTTCTTGTACGTGCTGGCCTCATTAAGTCTCGTGGCGCGGGTCGTAAACTAATTGACGGTAAGGGCTTGCACATTAATGGCGAATTGGTTACGGACTCGAGTCAGGTCCTTCGTCGATCGCACGCGTTCTTTGGTCGATATCATTTGCTGCGAAGAGGTAAAAAGTCGTGGCATATGTTCTTTCACGAATGACGAATTCGGACCGACACGTTTGCTGTAAGACGATAAGACAAATTAACCCTCTCTGGTCATTGCGGCATGATGTGGCGTGCGTATAATACGCAGCCTTTGGCCCGTGGCGCTTGTCCTACATCCTCACCAAATGAGGTGTAGAGCTTCGTCGGGCAGCTCTTTAACAGTTGAACAAGCCATTCGTGTGGGCGCTCGCAAATAAAGTTGAGTCCTTGGCAAACCCTTTGTCCGTACAGATCCCTAACGGGGTCGGGGACGGACCAGACTATTTAAAGTGAAGAGTTTGATCATGGCTCAGATTGAACGTTGGCGGCAGGTCTCATACATGCAAGTCGAACGAGAAAGGTCCTTCGGGGCCGAGTAAAGTGGCGGACGGGTGAGTAACGCGTGGGAATCTACCTAGTAGTGGGGGACAACCCGAGGAAACTCGGGCTAATACCGCATACGACCTATGGGTGAAAGCGGGGGATTTTCGAACCTCG
>JAYGFA010000020.1:0-32071 GCA_046582115.1 Pseudomonadales bacterium
CCGAACCAAAATCTCGTATTCTCCGGAGGCTCGCCCATCGTCGAATGCGATGCGGCCAATGCGGTTATCCTCTGCGACGTAGAGGAAACCATCGTATAGATCGAGTCCGTTCGGTCCATTCAAGCCTTCTAAAACGACGTCGCGCCCGTCCGATCGGCCATCACCGTTGCCATCTGCATACAAAATCACGACTTGACCGGTCCTGGGCGAGGCAACTAGGAGATGGTTCGCATTTGTTACTCGAAGAACACGCGCGTCTTTAATGCCGGCTGCAAACACGCTCAATTGATACCCGTCGGGCACTTTCAACCGGGCAGATACAATCGCTTCATCCACCCTCGGTGGATCGACGTAGCTCGGGAAGAAATTCCCCAACGTTGCGAGGGGAATGTTTACAGGCGGCATAACCAACCAGATCGCAACAACCAACAGCACGACAACGAGCCCGAGACCAATCAATATTCGTCGCAGAATCTTCATCAGCTCGGCCTCTACTTAGTGTGTTGACGGGATATCAATGCAGATTAAAAACCGTTGGCGTGAATCAAATCAATACGAACACCAGATCAAATATGAGACCAATGCTCCGGCCTGTTTCGTAGGGTTAGATGCGTGCTTCCGATCTTGGAATCGTACGTGATCATGGCACCACCATCTTCGAGTTGCCGCAGAACCTCAGTCCGTTTCGACTCAAGAGTCGCATCCGTAACCGCGCTGTTCCGCGTGATGTACTCATCGATGACTCCCCATAACGCCTCGTCAGAGAGCGCTTGATGAGGTATTTCGATCACCTAGTGCTGCTCCGCTGTCCGTTCCGCTAGAGGTAACAATCGCAATCGCTGCGTCAGGTCCGCAAAGTCAAACAGTTCCGAGTCGGCAAGATGGGATGGCACCACGTTCTGCATGGCTCGGGCAATATTCTCCACGCGTCCCGGCTGAATCTCGTCCCACCTCCGGCACATCTCTTTGACAACCTGTCGCTGTAAGTTGTCCTGCGAACCACAAAGATTGCAAGGAATAATCGGGTGTTGTTGGAAACCGCTAAAGCGGGCAATGTCTCGTTCACGAACGTAGTACAACGGGCGAACCACCACATGTGCGCCATCATCAGAAAGTAGTTTCGGAGGCATTGATTTCAACTTACTGCCGAAAAACATATTCAGAAAAAGTGTTTCGACAGCGTCATCCAGGTGGTGCCCTAACGCAATCTTCGTCGCGCCTAATGTACTCGCTTGGTTGTAGAGAATACCCCGGCGCAGTCGCGAACAGATTGGACAATAGGTTTTTCTTTTGGGCGTCAGATCCTTGACGGTGGAAAAGGTGTCCTCCTCGACGATATGGTATTCGACGTCGAGCTCGTCGAGGTAACAAGGCAGTACATCTGGCGGGAATCCGGGCTGTTTCTGGTCGAGGTTCAGCGCGAATAACGTGAACTGAACAGGTGCGTTGCGTCGCAACGATAGCAGCACGTCCAGCAGCGTATAAGAATCTTTACCGCCAGAGAGACAAACCATCACCCGATCGCCTTCTTCAATCATGCGGTGATCGACAACGGCTCTCCCTACCAACCGCCTCAACTTCTTGCTCAGCTTGTTTTGTTCAACGGTTGCGTTCGCCATAGCCGCGTGAGTGTGCGATCGACGATATGGAATAGCAACGACTCGCGGGCGACATCAATCAATTCGAATTCCTTGCATTCGGACTCCCGGTCTCTATGATTACGCGGCGACGAATTACTGTGGCGTACGACTGACCGACATGCCGCGTCGACGAGCCGCTTAATGGCAAAAACGGCATATTTCACCGGAACTCTTCTACAGACATGCGGAGACTAACGAGCCGGCGTCTTGCATCAGGAGATACCTATGGGACTCGAGCACCAGGGCGAGTCGACGGAAGTCGACGAAATGGATGATGCTTTATACCGCATTCGACACAGCCTCGCGCACGTGCTGGCGCAAGCCGTACTCGAAATGCGGCCCGGTTCCACATTGGGTTTCGGTCCACCTATCAAGGACGGCTTTTACTACGATTTCATACTTACGGAGCCGCTAACAGACGAGGATTTCCCCAGGCTCGAACAGGCGATGCGTCGCATCATCAAAAAAGGCCAGCGGTTCTATCGTGAAGAGCTGTCTCGAGACGACGCCCTCATCCAGCTCGGGAAAATGAACGAGACGTACAAGCGTGAATATGCCCTTGAACTCATAGACCGCAACGGCCTCGCAGAACTTTCGTTCTACCGTAACGGCCCCTTTCTCGACATGTGCGAAGGACCCCACGTCGACACAACCCGGGATATTCCGCGAGACGGCTTTAAGCTTCGCAGTGTCGCCGGAGCGTATTGGCGTGGCGATTCGGATAACGTGATGATGACCCGCATTTACGCGTGGGCATTCAGTGATAAAGAGACCCTCGACCTGCATGTTGACGCGTACGAACAGGCCTTGCTACGCGATCACAAAAAACTAGGACGGGAACTGAGCATCTTCGCTATTGATAATGAGATTGGCCGTGGGCTGCCGCTGTGGCTACCCAACGGCACGGTCATTCGCGATGAGCTCGAAAAGCTGGCCAAGGAACTCGAGTTCAAAGCCCACTATCAGCGGGTCGCGACCCCGCACATCGCGCGTCGCGACCTTTTCTATCAGACCGGTCATTTGCCGTACTACGCCGATAGCATGTATCCACCTATGGAACTGACAGAAGAAGGAGATGACGGCGAACGAGTCAAGGAGGCTTACGTCTTGAAGCCCATGAATTGTCCACACCATCACAAGATTTTTTCGTCGGAACCGCGCAGCTATCGGGACCTCCCCCTGCGGTTCGCCGAATACGGGCAGGTGTATCGATTGGAGGAGTCGGGTGCAGTTGGTGGACTCATGCGCGTGCGTGGGATGTGCATGAACGATGCCCACATCTACTGTACCGAAGATCAAATCAAGACCGAGTTCCATAACGTTATGACGTTGCACGATCAAGCCTATGCCACTTTTGGCTTGGACGATTATTACGTTCGCCTTTCCCGTTGGGATCCCGAAGACCCCAAGGGAAAAGATAAATACGTTGACGACCCGGCGGCCTGGAAAACCTGTGAACGACTCATTGCCGAACTGTTGAACGAAATGGAAGTGGAGTATGTCGATGTACCTGGAGAAGCCGCATTCTACGGACCAAAAATCGATGTCCAGTTCCCCACAGTTACGGGTCGTGATGAATCCGTCAGTACCGTTCAACTTGATTTCGCAGTCCCCCCCCGATTAGGACTGCACTACGTTGGTTCCGACGGTGCCGATCACGTGCCCTACTGCATACACCGTGCACCCTTTTCGACCCACGAACGCTTTGTTGCATTCCTGATTGAACACTTCGCGGGCGCCTTCCCAACATGGCTTGCGCCGGTTCAAGTACGTGTGTTGACCGTATCAAATCAGTTCACCGAGTACGGACAACGAATCGTTGACAGGCTCCGAGGTCGATTCATACGCGCCGAACTTGGCTCGGACAGGGACACGGTTTCAAAGAAAATCCGTGAAGGCACGACTCAAAAAATCCCCAACCTCGTCGTCGTGGGCGAACGAGAAGCGCGAGACAGCACGGTCACGCTTCGGCGCTACCGTATCGAAAAGCAGGAAACGCTTACGGTTGATGCTCTCGAGCGCACGCTCCTCGACGCCATCGAACAGCGATCACTGCAACTTCAATTGACCTAACCGGAGTGATTTCCCGTACGTCCGCGGGGCCTCGAATGCGCTCGGGATTAGTTCGACGCCTGCGCTGTATGGCGATTCACCCCAGACAAATTGATGTAATCCATCAGAATGTGACCCGTCTCCGTGATTAACGGGTCCGGTTCTTCGTCGGAGCCAGAAATCTTCCCCGCGTCTCGTTGCGATTGACGCTTCTCAAACTCTTTGAGACTCGACACAGGGTCTTCTCCGTTGGCGATCAGTCGCGCATTTTCTAGATCTAGCCGCCATTTATCATCGGCCTCTTTTTCATTTACACGGGTCGCTTGATTGAGCGATATGTGCGTTTCCGCACGCTTCTCTCTCCTCCAGAAAGACAACGAACGCAGGTAGGCGAAATCGGGATCGTCCAAGACCCTTCGCTCGTGATTGACCCTGAGTCGTTCCAAATAGGGTTGGATATTATTCGTCTGGCGATACGCGGCGGGCTTGATGGTATCCCAGGTAAGTGCATCTTCTAGCGTGCTTTCACCGATGTTATCGATGCCGAATACGTCCGGGTAGGCAATGTCAGGAACGATCCCTTGATGCTGAGTGCTATCTCCCGATACCCGATAGAATTTTGCTTCAGTGATTTTGAGTTGGCCCCGGTTCAAGGGTACTAACGTTTGAACCGTACCTTTGCCGAAGGTCCGCGTGCCGATCACCAGTCCACGTTGGTAGTCCTGGATTGCTCCAGCGAAAATTTCGGAGGCCGAGGCGGAAAGCCGATTGACCAGCACCGCAAGCGGACCGTCCCAAGCTGTCCGACCATTCTCATCCCTATAGACTCGCGCATTTGGCCGGCGCGCCTTTCGTACTTGTACGGTGGGCCCCGATCGAATAAATAGACCCGTCAGGGACCGTGCTTCTTGTAGTGACCCTCCTCCATTGTTTCGCAAATCAACCACTAAGCCGTCCACACCCTCGACTTTCAACTCCTCGATCAGTTTGCTCACGTCACGCGTCGTGCTCCTGAAGTTCTTGTCGCCACGTCGCACCGCGTTAAAGTCGACATAGAAGGTTGGGATCTCCAGGACACCGATCCGCACATCCCCCACTTCACTCTCAAGCGTAAATACCTTTTTCTGAGCCGCTTGCTCTTCTAACTTCACGGTATCGCGCTTAATCCGAATCACTCGACTGGATTCCCCATCACCGGAGTTATCGACAAGTTCGAGCCGAACAATCGTGTCCTTCGGACCTCGAATCAATTCAACAACATCGTCAAGGCGCCACCCCACCACATCGATGAGTTTGCCGCGTTCGCCTTGTCCAACCGACACGATTCTATCCGATGGCCTCAGTTCGCCAGCTTTATCGGCTGGACCCGCAGTGACGAGTCGTACCACTGACGTGTAATCGTCTTCCGTACGCAGTACTGCACCAATTCCCTGCAACGAGAGCGACATGCTCATATTGAAGTTTTCCGATGATCGAGGCGAAAGATATTGCGTATGGGGGTCGTACGTGGACGCAAACGCATTTATGTACAGCTGAAAGGCGTCTTCTGGTCGAGTCTGTACGGCCTGTTTTAGCCGGTTCCTGTAGCGTTTTACTAGTACGTCCCGAATTTCGACCAAATCTCTATCGTTAAGTTTCATACTGAGGATCGATGCTTTTAAACGACGTTCCCAGAGGGCGTCATTCGCGGCCTCATTCTCAGACCACGGAGCGGTTTCGCGATCTATCTGAAGCGTGTCTTGGGCGTCGAAATCGAATTTGTCGACTCCATCTTCAAGACGAGCCACGAGGGAATCCAGACGCTTCAGCAGGCGGTTATGAAACGCGTTGTAAATAGCAAACGCAGGTTTCAAATCACCGTGCTTCAGTGCCTCATCGAGCTGATACCTGTATCTATTCAGCCCGTCGATATCAGATTGCAGCAGATATGCGTGCCCAGGATCCAAAGCATTGACGTACTTATCAAATATTTCGCTCGACGCCGAGTCATCAAGGGGCTTTTTAACAAAATGGTTGTGCCGAATCTGATCGACAATGGTAAGGCTGGTACGCGGATGCACTGCGAGCGGCTCGAGTTCTCGTACATGACTTTCGCCAAACGCAACCTGCTGTTCTTGCGCACAAATAACAGCAGAAACAACGAGTGCAAAAACCCAAAGTGGTCCGGCGGCTAGTTTCTTCCCATTGACCATACTGCGTTGCGTTCCGTGTCCACCACCTCGCGGTAAAAAACTCGTTTCCCACCTACCTGGACGTTTTCTTACTCAGGTGGATGGCTCCCTGGGAGTGTCGCACGGAGCGACCGGAATGTAACCCCGAGCACACCTCGTGAGTTGATCGGGGCATGGCACAATTTCGCTGGTCGCGGAATAATACGATCTCGCCCGAAAAAGGACCGCCGATGCTCATGACATGTCACCGTGGTCGGAAAGCTATGTCGACCGCAGCCTTAGTATTGGTCTTTTTTATGTACGCGTGTGCACCCAATGTAAACTCCGAATTGACAGCTTCAAACGGCGTCGACGAGACCATCGAATCATCGCAGCGATTGTCCGAGGTACAGAACGGTGAGGCGTTTTTCGATACAAACAAGACGCGCCCAGGCGTAATAACCACTGCCTCCGGCCTCCAATATAAAGTTCTAGTGCAAGGCCACGGTACCATCCCTGGACTAAGAGATACGGTAAGTACGCACTATGTGGGAACTCTAATCGACGGCACGATCTTTGATAGTTCTCGGGCACGAGGGTCACCGGCGCAATTTTCGGTCGATGGGGTTATTCGGGGCTGGACCGAAGCGCTTCAATTGATGCCCGTTGGGTCGAAGTGGATGCTCTACGTTCCCCCCAACTTAGCTTATGGCTCTCAGAGGGTCGAACCACACATTGGGCCTAACGAAACCTTGGTATTTGAGGTCGAATTGCTTGACATCGTCGGACCATAAAACCGCTAGCTTTAGTGCGCCCCACGTTCGATCCGAACGAATGACCGATCAGGCCCTAGCGTTGCTTGAGCTGTCCCTCACCTTGTGTCGGCATAATTTGCGTTGGCATCCTGCAAACTCATCCACGGGGTTGTAGATAATGACTCAGTGGACGACGACACGGCCATCCGTTTTACCCAATAAACGGCAGATTGTATCGCCGGTGCCGTGTAATACGTTCGTATTGATAACCGAGGCCAAATGAAGCGCAATTTGACAGGAACCGCCCTCCTCGGCAGCATCACCACTGTCATTGGTATCGGCTGGCTAGCCAACGAATTCGAGCTCGATTTAAATCAACTGCTCAATTTTTTGTTATCCAGCACACTTATCGTGATTGGCTGCATAATTTTAGCCGCTCTCGCCGTGGTATTGACTCGGGCACTTCGGCACAAATCCGGGAGGCCACACCATAATCAAGGAAGATCCGTAAAGAAACGGGCCAATCTTGGTAGGTAGTAATTATCGAGATCTACCGAAAATGCAACGGCGTGCGCCCGGCCCATGATGCGGTCTCGCGTAATCAGTCCAATCCTCCGCGAATCACTGCTGTTGTCACGATTGTCGCCCAGCATCATGTAATACCCGGCGGGAACTTCTTGCGGCGAAAAAGTCGAGTAGGATCTATTGGCTCGACGGTTAACCATGATCACGCGGGTGTCACCCAAAACAGTTTCGCGAAAAAAACGATAAGCGTTTGCATTGCGAATCGGAAGCTGCGCGATTTCGGCAGCCGCTAAGGGGTCATAGCTCGCTTTATTACCGTTAATAAAAAGCTGGTTTCGACGTAACTCAACCACATCACCGGGGACGCCAACCACCCTCTTGACAAAGAGGCGTTCATCTCGCGGGTTGTCAAACGTGACGACGTCTCCCCGCTTCGGCTCGCCCCACCGCAAGATTCGAAACCATGTGAAAGGAACTGCAAGATCGTACGCAAGTTTATCAACTACGATCCGATCTCCAGGCAGTATCGAGGGTTTCATACTGCCAGAAGGCACCTGATTCCAATCGGCTATGGCGGATCGAAAGATGAGCATGACGACCACGAAAACAACAAAGCTTCGCCACTCACTCCAGAGTTTATGGAGCCGGTCGTTCACGGAATAAAGGCTACCATCACGGCGCTTAGTTCAACCATCGACTTCACCCTCTAGGCATTCGGACAAGATGGGATAGCTCCGGCGGTTTGCCCTTCAACAGCATTTCTCGTTCGAAAAGCCGCACGATCAGACGTATGAGGAACCGTATGGAACAAATCGTCTTTCATGACGATTGACGGTTTTCTTCTTCAAACCTGGCCATCTGTTGAGGATCAATGTCGGTTTGATGCTTTTCCTTCCAGTCCGCGTACGACATACCGTAGACGATCTCGCGAGCCGACTCGTAGTCGACGGCGATTCCGCGTTCTTCCGCCGCAGCCACGTACCATTTAGACAGGCAATTTCGGCAGAAGCCGGCAAGGTTCATAAGGTCAATATTCTGGACGTCCGCCCGCTCATCCATGTGGGCGAGCAAGCGCCGGAAAACTGCGGCTTCTAGCGCTTCCTCCGATCTGCTTTGATTCCTATCCATTTCGTTACTCCGAGTACTCACCGGAATAGTAACTGAACTTTGCTTCAATGCCGCTAGGGTAGAAAAGGTTCGGAGGCACCTATGGAACTTTTGCTGACCCCTGAAATCTGGGGGGCGGTCATCATGTTGACGATGCTGGAGATCATCCTAGGCATCGATAACATCATCTTCATCATCGTGCCAACGGATCGCCTGCCCGCACATCAGCAAGCCCGAGGAAGGTATCTGGGGCTTGCTCGCGCAATGGGCTTGCGCATATTACTGCTGCTCTCCATTGCATGGATTATGAGCTTGACGACCAGCGTGTATGAAGCGCTTGGACAGGACTTGTCTATCCGCGACTTCATTCTGCTGGGCGGTGGCGTTTTTCTCATATTCAAAGCCACCCCGGAAATTTACAACGCGCTTGAGGTTGAAGACGATCATATCTAGGACGAACGTGCCGCCGGCTTTTTTGGGGTGTTGGTCCAAATCGCCCTGATCAATGTGGTGTTCTCATTGGATTCCGTAATCACCGCCATTGGTCTGGTGCAAAAGATCTCGGTGATGATCGCTGCCATTGCCTGCGCGGTACTGGTGATGGTGCTGGCTGCCAACGCCGTGGCCGAATTTGTTACCGCGCATCCAAGCATCAAGATGCTTGCGCTCGGATTCTTGGTCCTTATAGGTTTTAACTTAACCGTGGAAGGATGGGGAGTGCACGTCCCGAAGGGTTATTTATATTCGGACATGACGTTTGCATACATCGTCGAAATACTGAATATCCGGGCTAGCAAGAGGAAACCACTGCGGCTTCGAAAAATGCGGCTGGGGGACCTTATGTTAGTACGAAAACCAGCGTAGTTAATTCGGCTTCGCTCACCGCTGTTGCAGCCGTTAACCCATTCAACCTGTGGTCTAGCGACTAACCGGCGGTCGGCGTATCGCGAAGGAATACCGGGGCATCGCCTCGGCTCTCGGCTTCGCTGTAGCGATAGCCGTCAACAGCAAACGCCTTAATCGCCTTGACCGTCTCGACCTTGTGTTGAACAAGGTAGCGCGCCATCAGTCCGCGCACTCTTTTTCCATAAAAGCTGAGGAACTTGTACTTTCCTTTATGTAGTTCTTTAAACGCCGGCGTGACGATTCGCGCATCGATGCGGGTGCTATCCAACACGTCGAAATACTCGTTCGACGCTAAGTTAACGAGAATCCGATTTCGGTGATTCTTGAGGTCTTCGTTGATCGAGTCCGTGATCGAGGTACCCCAGAAATCATAGAGGTTTCCACCTCGGTTGATTTCGAGCCGGGTTCCCATTTCAAGACGGTACGGCTGGATCATGTCGAGGGGTCGCAACATGCCATAAAGCCCAGAAAGGATCCGTAGCCGGCGTTGCGCGGATGTTAGCTCCCTTGCTCCAAAGGTCCATGCCTCAAGACCCATGTACACATCGCCCTTGAATGCTAGGATCGCCTGTTTCAAGGGCGCGGAATCGCTACCCCAGCTACCAAATCGATCCGCATTGAGTTCACCAAGCTTGGTACTTATACCCATCAGGTCCGATAGATCCGCTGGCGAAAATGCTTGCAAATGGTTCGCTAGTTCGTCGGCCTGCGCTACGAACCGAGGTTCTGACCTTTTCTGAGATTGCCTACCAGCGGCAAAATCAAGTGTTTTTGCAGGAGACAGGACGGCCAGCACGATTCCTCCTCATTCGTAACAATTACTCAAACCACCTTAGTGTAATGAGGGTGATGTACAGATGCTATGCACGGTAAAATCGCGGGGCGTATGGCTACATGCACCGTGTTTATCCCAACGGAGTGATGGATGTGAACGTCCAACAGGAAATCGAAAGTAAGTTGAGCTCACTCGAGCCCTTGCATCTCGAGGTCATCAACGAAAGTAACAACCACAATGTGCCGGACGGCTCCCAATCTCACTTTAAAGTCATCATTGTGTCGGAACAATTTAACGACGCAGGACGCGTTGCACGGCACCGGATCGTCAACCATCTGCTTGAAGACGAATTACGAGGACCGATCCACGCGCTCGCCATTCACGCCTACACCCGCAAGGATTGGGAAGATCGATTCGGGGAAGCGCCTATGTCACCGCCTTGCCTCGGTGGCGAAATCTCGAAAAGTTGATCGCGAATGGCCAGTGTTGTCACCTTTTACCGCTTTGTCGTCGTCCCGGACCCCAAAACCCTGTGCCACACGGTAAATGCTCTTTGCAACAAACATGGGCTCGTCGGCACCGTCTTGGTGGCACACGAAGGACTCAACGCGACCCTCGCCGCAAACACGCACAGCGATCTCGAAGCTTTTATCGCGGATCTTTCCGCCGACGTTCGTTTCAAGGACCTGAACTGCAAATGGTCGTCGTCACGCGGAGATAACGCGGTTTTCGATCGGCTCAAAGTTCGGGAAAGACCCGAGGTCGTTAGTTTCGGCCAGGAATATCAAACGTCAAGGGCTACAGGCCGTCGCGTCGATGTGGGGGCGTGGAACGCATTCGTTGCCTCACCCGACGTGGCGCTGATCGACGCCCGCAACGAGTACGAGACCGAGATCGGCGGATTTCCCAATGCGATACCGGCCAACACCGCGTCGTTTCGCGATTTTCCCGAATTTGTTGAACGCGAACTCGATCCCTCGATCCACTCGAAGCTCGCACTTTATTGCACCGGCGGGATCCGCTGTGAAAAAGCATCGCAGTTGCTCAGCGAACAAGGTTTCCGCCAGGTTTATCAGCTCGATGGTGGGATTCTGAAGTATTTATCCGACGTTGCTAACGCCGAAAATCTTTGGACAGGCGAGTGTTTTGTCTTCGACCAGCGCGTTACGCTCGACGGCAATCTCAGTCAGGGAACCTACGATCAATGCCACGCGTGCCGTCGCCCCATCTCAGCCGCCGATAAATGCTCAGACCATTATCGCTTTGGCGTTAGTTGCCCGCGCTGCGTTAACGAAACCAGTCCGAAACAGAAAAATGGGTTTCATGAGCGCAAACGCCAAGAGTCTCTGGCTCGCGCGCAGGGTCATCGTCACGTTGGCGCGCGTCAAGAGCTTTCGTCATGGATTGGTTAAGACTCGCCGGGTTTGATGTCGAAGGCATCGACTTCACAGCAGCGTGGGCTTGGGTTACATCCGCGCGTACTACGCATCATTCGCGCCTGATATCACCTCTTGCCAACGACTAACCCGTCGCCCAACCATCCAATACCTGCTTCAGCACAGGCCATACGTTATCCAATAGTTTTAACTGGGCCTTGGCATTGGGGTGGATGCCATCGGCTTGCATCAGCTCATCCACAGTCGCGATTCCATCAGGAAAGGGGACTAGCACACTGTCCGTCTCCAACGCGGTTTCTATAAAAACGGCTCGAAAGGCATTCGTGTACCGAGGACCGTAATTCGCCGGAATAGCCATACCAAGAATAATGACCGCGGCGCCATGATCCCGGGCAAGTTTCGCCATGACTTCCATGTTCTCTCGAATTGACGCGACAGGGTATCCGCGAAGTCCGTCGTTACCCCCCAGCTCAAGGATGACGATGTCGGGCTTATGTGCGTCAAGAATCCGCTTCATCCGAATACGTCCACCCGCGGTCGTCTCACCGCTGAGGCTTGCATTGATGACATTTGCCGCCGCCGATTGCTTTCGAAGTCGTTGATCTAAAAGCGCGACCCAGCCCTGCTCGCGTTGAATCCCGTATGCGGCGCTGATACTGTCGCCCATCACGACTACCGTTAGTGCCCTTGCACCCGCAGCGCTCGCGGTCGATATGAATGACACGAACGCCAGAAGCACCAAGGTCCGAAGTGACATGGCCACACCAATTCTCCGTGCAATCAAGCTAGTCAAGTCCGTAGCAACCGCAGAGGGGTTGCTTACGATCTTGGATGGCGTAGACGTTGAAATCAATTCCGGCGAAGCCGTCGCCGTACTTGGGCAGTCCGGATCGGGAAAAACGACACTGTTAGGTCTCTTGGCTGGCCTAGACCTGCCCACGTCGGGGATCGTTCATCTCGACGGCGAAGAGATCACCGCGATGTCCGAGGAAGACCGTGCACGAGTACGGGGTCGTTGTGTCGGTTTCGTTTTCCAGACCTTCCAATTGATTGACAGCCTTACAGCGCTTGAGAACGTGATGCTCCCAGCCGAACTACGTCGAGATCCCGATCCCATGCAAGCCGCATCACACTATCTAGAACGGGTGGGCCTCGCAGCGCGCACCACGCACTATCCACGTCAGTTATCAGGCGGGGAGCAACAACGGGTCGCCATCGCCCGTGCTTTCGCTTCAAAACCGCGTGTTCTATTTGCTGATGAACCAACGGGAAACTTGGATTTAACGACAGGTTCGCGTATTGCCGAGCTGCTGTTTGAACTCAACCGCGAGGAACATACAACCCTCGTACTCGTTACCCATGATGAGTCACTAGCCAGCCGCTGTGATCGACGGATGACCCTAGACGAAGGCAGGACTGTCCCATGAACGCCCGCCTAGTACTGCGATTGGTCGCGCGCGATTGGCGTGCTGGGGAACTGAGGCTACTACTTGCTGCCCTGCTTGTTGCGGTGGGTACCGTCAGTGCTATCACGATGTTCGTGGATCGCCTGCACCAGGCATTGCTGGCCGAATCGACCAGTTTCTTGGCCGCAGATCGTGTCATTTCTGGAAGTCAGCCCATCCCCGATTCGTTTCGTGTGGGCGCAATCTCCCAGGGATTAGCCGTTTCCGACACGCTAATGTTCCCATCGATGGTGTACGCCGAAACATCCGCCGCCCGCAACCAACTCGTGAGCGTAAAGGCGGTAAGCGAAACCTATCCACTGCGAGGTACCTTACGAGTATCCGATCAGCCATTTACCTCCGATCGTCCCACGGAATCCGTACCTGAGCGCGGAGAAGTCTGGCTTGACGCCCGTTTGTTCCCATCGCTCGGCGTGGTACTAGGCGACTTCGTACAGGTCGGATATGAAAAATTCAAAATAGCCCAAGTCTTGACGTCCGAACCCGACCGCGGCGGAAGCTTCTTTGATCTCGGACCTCGCGTGTTAATGCGTTTGGCCGACGTGCCCGCAACCCGCGTCATACAACCAGGAAGCCGCATCGGGTACCGACTCCTCCTCGCTGGTGACGAACGTGCGCTTAGCGAATTTCGAGAGCAATTCCGTGAACAATTTATCGGCAAGTATCGTTGGCAGAGCATCCGAGAATCTAGTCCGTCCATCGGATCGGCTTTGGATAGGGCAGAGAGCTTCTTGTTGCTCGGCGGACTGCTTGCCGTGATCTTGTCTGGCATCGCGGTGGCGCTCTCCGCGAACCGGTACGCAAAGCGTCATTACGATCATGTGAGCATTTTGAAAACGCTCGGTGCGACGCCTACTGAGATCCAATGGGGATACTTCGGCGTACTCACGGTCCTCGGTGTGGGTGGTGTGGTTTTGGGTCTTTTGCTCGGAGCCGGCATTCATTTGGGAATCGTCCAACTCCTTGCTACCTATCTACCATCCAATCTACCGTTGCCGGGGACCCGGCCCCTTTGGTTAGGTAGCGCCACCGGATTCATCTGCCTCATCGCGTTCGCATGGCCACCTTTGTTAGCACTGAAGAACATATCGCCCATGCGCGCCATCCGACGTGAGCTCGACGTCACAACGACTTCTGGACTCATTACCTACGGGCTCGGAACGTGCGGTGTGCTTACACTCCTCGTTTGGTATAGCAATAGCTTGTGGCTGACATTCTGGGCACTCGCTGGCGGTTTTTTAGTGTGTCTGGTGTTCGGCGGGATCGCGACGTTATTACTCCGTGGCGGACGCCTTGCCGGGATGCAAGCAGGCAGCCTATGGCGTCTTGCACTCGCCGGGCTACAACGTCGTCGAAAAGAAAACGTCGCTCAGATCATGATCTTTGGTCTTGCCATCATGTTGTTGCTGATACTGGTGCTGATACGGACTTCCCTGCTCGACGAGTGGCGACAACAAATCCCTGAAAACGCACCGAATCACTTCGTCATGAATATAACGGTCGACGAAGTGGATGCGATGCAATCGCTTCTTGAGCAGCACACCGACTACAACGGACAACTTTTTCCAATGATGCGCGGCCGTATCGAGGCTGTAAATGAGATCCCTGTCCGCGACTATCAGCGGCGAAATCGATCGGTTGATCGCGGTGGGCCGCGTTTATCATCGGAGCGTAATCTCACCTGGACCGACGAACCGCCTCCCAACAACAAGATGATCGCCGGATCCTGGTGGCCTAGTGACACCAAAGAATCCCTTGTCTCCATCGAACAGGGATACGCGTCTGGTTGGGGATTGCAAGTCGGTGACCGGTTAACGTTTGATCTAGGTGGTCTTAAAGTGGTGGCAAAAGTAGCCAACGTGCGCTCGGTCGAGTGGGATAGTCTGCGCCCCAATTTCTTCATCGTATTCTCTCAGGCCGCGCTGGCCAACGTGCCGGCGACCTACATGACGAGCTTTTATCTTTCTCCCGATCGCAAGCGCTTCCTAAACGACATCCTACGTGAGCACCCAACCATCACCGTCATAGAGGTCGACGAGCTGATTAGCCAAGTTCAGCAAATAATTTCACGCGTCACCCAAGCCGTCGAGGTAATCCTGTTTCTTGTCCTAGGGGCCGGCGCTCTTGTGCTCATCGCCTCCATTCAAGCAAGTCGGGACCAGCGTATGAAAGAGTATGCGTTGATCCGAACGTTGGGCGGGTCGCGACGACTGATCGCGGGATCGCTAGTAAGCGAATTTTCAATCCTGGGGTTGTTCGCTGGAGTTGTCGCTGTCGTTGGCGCTGAAATCACCGTTTACGCACTCGAATCCCAAGTCTTTGAGATGCCGTACCAGGCGAGACCATGGTTTTGGTTGGCAGGTCCGCTTCTCGGCGCGTTTATTGTTGTTACCGTGGGCTATTTAGGTACACGTTCGCTGATAAGTACGCCGCCCGCGGCTACGTTACGTGATCTTTGAACCGCGGCCCTGATCTAATGTTAGAGCGTTAATGCAGGTGATGTTCCCCCAAGTTCCCAATTTGCACGCGTGAGCGATACCCGCTCGAAATATCGAGTGTCGGACTGCTTGTGGTACTCGCCGCAGGCTTCGCGATCTTTCCATTTGGTGAGCTGAAACCGTCAGCGTTCTTTCATGGATTAGGCCACGAGGCACTAGCGGCGGTTTGCGCCCTCATGGTCGTGGTACAAGACCTTGTCGTGACTGGTGCCCTAGAGCCCATCGGGCGGTAGCTCGCCAAATTCTGGGGGACCGCCCCGTCTCTTGCCCTCTTTGTAACACTTGTCCTCGGCGGCGTGTTATCCGCCTTCGTTAACAATACGCCGATTGTTGTTTTGTTCCTGCCCATTCTGATCAGCGTGTGGTTACGGACAGGATCTTCGACTTCGCGCATTCTGATGCCCGATAGGTTTGCGACGCTCGTGGGCGGGATGGCAACAACCATTGGAACCTCTACCAACCTATTGGTCGTTTCAATTGCGGCCGATCTCGGGGCGGTTCGATTCAGAATGTTCGATTTCGCCTTGCCGGCATGTGTCGCGAGTCTTGCGGGCTACGCCTATCATTGGCTTGTCGCGCCGAGATTATTGCCGAATCGGAAGCTTGACTTGGACAACCCGTCACCGCGTTTGTTCGTGGGACAACTAGTACTCGAAGAAGGCAGTCCAGTGATTGGGGGTACCGTTCAAGATGCACATGCCGTGGCGCGCTATACCATGAAAATTCTCCGCATCCGCCGTGGTGATTTAGCCATCGTGCCCAACCAAGACGAAACCCTGCGCGCCGGCGATCGCTTAAGAGTTCAGGATACCGCCGCACATTTGACGGCATACGCCCAAGCGCTTGGGGCTATGCTCTACTCTGGCGACAGCTCTGCCCACTTTCCACGAAATCCATCCTCTCTCTGCCGACGATCAATCCGTCGCCGAGATCGCCGTGGTCCAAGGCTCGTTACTTGATCGAACGAGCCTCGGAGCTATCCACTTTCGCGAACGTTATCAGCTCGTCGTTCTGGCGCTTCATCGCCAAGGGAGAGACGTGCCGTCGCCGTTCGAAGAGATTGGCGATGTTGTCCTCCGTCAAGGCGACGTACTACTGGTGCAAGGTGAACGTAAGCAACTCGCCACACTCACGCGCTCTATTACTTATGCTCCTCAAAGGTTGTCTGCGACTAGGCAGTGCCATACGGGCTATTAGCCGCTCAGTATTTTTTGTGGTTGCAGCGAGTCTCGCGCTTGGCAACGTACTAATCGAAACGGGTGCGACCGGCTACGTGACCGATGTCTTCCTAATTAATAGAGAAACATTAGATAAGGCTAATTCGTTTAGGTCTGAAATAATGCCAAAGATGGTAGAGATTATGCTTCGTGGTAATGGTTGGGGTGAAATACAGTTTGATGTTTTAGACCAACCTACCAATGATAAAGACTAATTTATCGTTTGATGTGAGATGAAAGACATAAGCAACGTATAGGAACGTTTATGGAACATCAGAGTTGGGTAATAGAACCAACGTATCAGCAATTTGAAAATGATGCGAAATGGAAACAAGCTATTAAATTAAAAGATGAATGGGATGTATCAAACGAGAGGTTAAAAACAAAGTTAAACGGAATTGTAAATGTTCCAAATTATGGTGAAGTTGAGAATGATGGCTCTATATTGGTTCGCAGCCTCACTTTATTAGGAGATGCTTTTGTTCCTCTTTATAGAAAAGGAATGGCACGAGATATCACACAAAGTTGGATGCGTAAGAAAGCAGCAACGATATTGGGCTATGAAATAGAGAAAGACTATAAAACGCCGTTTAAGAAAAGGATAACCGCCGATACGTTGAGAGACGCCATCCATATATTTGAAAAAGAATATAGAACATTTTTAGAAGCGTTGTGGGATGACGTAGCGGAAATCGGAAGCCGAATGTATTTCGTTGAGAAGTTAGAGACATTTTTTGATGATGAGGACCAACTCCATTGTGATGTTCAGATGGGAACATAGATGGCGAAAAAACGTCATACCACACCATACGATGCTAACGATTACGTCACGCAAGGTCAGCCCCCGATAATCGTGCTGTCCGCTCTTATGCTGCTACTTGCGATCCTTACAAACGTGATCTCCAACAATGCAATCGCCGTCATTGGAACGCCCGTCGCGATCGGTATTGCGGCCAAACTTGGCCTTCCCTAAGAACCGTTTATTCTCGCCGTTCTATTTGGTGCGAACGCGAGTTACGCCACGCCAATGGCGTACAAAACGAACCTCCTGGTCTTGGGCACTGGTGGCTACAGGTTTGTCGATTTCGTCAAGGTTGGCGCACCTTTAACACTCGTTATGTGGTTGGTTCTGACGTACGTGCTCTCGGCTATTTATTTATGGCCCGGGGTCAATAGCGTTCGGGTGTGTTCGCGATCGCTGTTTCAAGAATTTCAACTACCTCGGAAAGCGAATTCAATACGGTCTGGCCCAAGGTACCAAGTCGCCTCGAGACCGGCACCAAATCGGGTATGTGGAATACAACGCATCCCGCCCCTATTGCCGATTGCACGCCGTTTTCCGAATCCTCCAATGCCCAACATTCCGCTGGCGTTGCGCCAAGTTTTGCCGCCGCGATCAGGTAATGTTCTGGATCCGGTTTGCCCGATGCCACGTCATCGCCTGTGACCAATGCATCGAAGTAACGAAGTACACCGGTTAATCGCAATTTCCTTTCGGTAAGTGCCCGATCTGTTTGTGTAGCCAGCGCACATCGCAGTCCGTGTGCAGAAGCCAGTTCGAGCAACGATCGTGCACCTTCTTTCAATTGCAGTTCACCTGCCGCGAGCAACCCTTCATAACGTCTGCGCCAATCGTTTAGGATTTTTTGTAATGGAAACTTCGGGCCGTACGCTTCCGTCAGGATCCTTCGCGTGGTAGTACCGGTAGCGCCAATACACTGTAAGTAGAGGTGTTCCCTCGCTTCGTACCCGTAGTTTCTGGTCACCTCCATGAAACACTGCAACTGGAGTCGTTCCGAATCGATCAGCGTTCCATCCATGTCAAAGACAATGGCTTTGGGTATTGCATGCGTTGGTTGATTCACTCGATTAAGGACCTACCGCCGTATTGCCATCACCCCTTCGTCCCGGAGAATAATCCGAACCGATCAGCGTTACCGCGATTCCCCAGCAACGAGGTTATTCAGAACGTACTGCAAGATACCACCGCTCCTAAAGTATTCGATCTCGTTTGCAGTATCGAGCCGGCTTTCAACACGCGCGTTTTCGACGGTCCCGTCCGGTCGGGTGACCCGGAGCTCAAGATGTTGGCGGGGCACAATGTCAACATCCGAGCCGGGCAACGTAACATCGACGATTTCGTTACCTTTGATGCCCAACGTTGCCCTCGTCTCTCCTTCGATAAACTGCAGTGGCAACACACCCATGCCAATTAGGTTAGAACGATGGATACGTTCGAAGCTCTCGGCAATAACCGCCTTGATTCCTAATAAACGTGTCCCTTTGGCAGCCCAGTCACGGCTCGAACCGGTGCCGTACTCTTTCCCCGCAAAGACGACCAAGGGGATATCTTCGCCTTGATAGCGCACCGCGGCATCGTAAATGGATAGCTGGTCTCCGGTTGGAATATGCGTGGTATAACCGCCTTCGGTACCAGGTACCATTTCGTTACGGATGCGAATATTGGCGAATGTTCCTCTCATCATCACTTCGTGATTGCCACGCCGGCTACCGTAAGAATTGAAATCAACGACATTAACGCCATGTTGTTGAAGGTATTCCCCCGCTGGGCTTGCCGGCTGTATTGCCCCTGCCGGAGAAATATGATCTGTCGTAACGGAATCGCCGAGTACGGCGAGAACGCGCGCCTTACGAATTTCCACACCCTGGTTAAGATTTGCGCCTACCGAAAAGAACGGTGGTTGCTTGATGTAGGTGGAATTCTCCCATGCGTATGTATCGGCTTGGCTTACATCTATCGCTTGCCACGCCTCTGGTCCACTAAATACATCAGCATATTGACGCTCGAACATATCGGCAGATACCTGGCTTATCGCATCACGAACCTCGCTATTCGCCGGCCAGATATCGCGAAGGTACACGGGGTTTCCATCCACGGCCTTACCGATTGGATCTTCCGCCAAGTTGATACGGGTCGTTCCTGCAAGCGCATAGGCCACCACGAGCGGCGGCGAAGCGAGCCAATTGGTACGAACTTCCTGGTGTACCCTTCCCTCAAAGTTACGGTTTCCCGAAAGCACCGACGCTACCACAAGGTCGCCGTCTGCGATGGCGGCTGATACTGCTTCTTCTAGCGGGCCCGAATTACCGATACATGTCGTACACCCATACCCAACGAGATGAAATCCGACCGCATCGAGCGAAGCTTGCAGACCGGTTTGCTCAAGATATTCCGTCACAACCTTCGATCCCGGCGCCAACGATGTTTTGACCCACGGTTTAACCGCCAGACCTTTCTCCCTAGCCTTTTGGGCAACGAGCCCCGCGGCCAGCATGACTGCGGGGTTCGAGGTGTTCGTACACGACGTTATCGCGGCAATCACGACATCACCATGGCCAAGGTCGTAGTCTGTTCCTCCAACCTGCACCCTGTCCGCATCCGGCGTTCGTCCGGTAAGTTCGAGGCCTTCGTCAAACACGGTCTTCAGTTCACGCATCATGACCCGATCCTGAGGTCTCTTAGGCCCCGCCAACGCCGGTTCGATCGTTCCCATGTCCAACTCAAGCGTGGTGGAAAAAACCGGTTCGTTCTCTGCGTCTCGCCACATACCTTGAGTTTTTGCATAGGACTCGACAAGCGCAATCGTGTCGGGCTCACGTCCCGAAAGGCGTAAATAATTGATGGTTTCCTGGTCGATCGGAAAGATCCCGCAGGTGGCCCCGTATTCGGGTGCCATGTTGGCGATAGTGGCGCGGTCGGCAAGCGGCAAATGGTTCAGACCATCACCAAAAAACTCGACAAATTTACCCACCACGCCGAACGCACGAAGCATTTGCACGACACGGAGGACTAAGTCAGTGGCGGTAATGCCATCGGCCAGCTTGCCACTGAGGTGAAATCCAATGACGTCGGGAATGAGCATCGATATCGGCTGCCCAAGCATGGCAGCCTCCGCTTCGATCCCTCCAACGCCCCAACCCAGCACCCCGAGGCCATTTACCATGGTGGTATGACTGTCGGTCCCGACCAACGTGTCCGGGTATGCCAGAACCTCTCCATCGGCCGCCTTGGTCCAAACCACTTTGGCCAAATATTCCAGATTGACTTGGTGACAGATCCCGGTACCGGGCGGTACCACCCGAAAGTTGTCAAATGCACTCTGTCCCCAACGGAGAAATCGATATCGTTCCTGGTTCCGCTCCATTTCAATGGCCACATTCTGATCGAACGCGTTCGCGGTACCGAAGTTATCCACCATGACGCTGTGATCAATGACAAGATCCACCGGCAAGAGTGGGTTAATAACACTGGGATCATGCCCGGCATCAACAACGGCGCTACGCATGGCCGCTAAATCGGCCACGCCGGGAACACCAGTAAAGTCCTGCATTAGCACTCGTGCTGGGCGATAAGCGATCTCTTGGGCATCCGGCGGGCTCGCTACCCAATTCCCAAGTGCGCGAATATCTTCAATCGTGACCGTAAGCGCGTCTTCAAAACGTACGAGATTTTCGAGCAGAATCTTGAGCGAGACCGGGAGATGCGAGACGTCGCCTATCCCCGCATTTTCTGCCGCGGCGATACTGTAATAGGCGTAGTCGTGTCCCCCGACAGTTAACGTTCGTTTGCTGTTAAAACTATCAAGACTCATGACCCTTTAACGTCGTTCCCCCACATGATTTGGCACTCGGAATCCGGCGGAACCGAGCATGGATCCAGAATCGAGCCGCGTAGTGTACTCTTTCCTGATCCCATGCTCGCGATCCAGCGAACCACCAAAGCACGTAGTGCGGCAGGTGAAAAAAGATGTCGCCCGCTCGAAGCGAGCGCGTTACCGCTCGCCAAGCTCGTGTTACGAAGCGAGTTGAACTTCGATGACTTTGCCTTCCGGTTGCGAACGCTTGCCAACCGTAATCGACAATACCCCATTACGTGCACCGGCAACGATATTGTCGCCATCAGCGTCTTCGGGTAAGCGAAAACTTCGAGTGAAGCGGCCGTACCGGCGCTCCCGGTGGCGTAGTCGCTGACCTTCGTCCAGGTCGTCAAATGGACGCTCGCCGGAAATACTAAGCACTCTCTCGTCCAACCTCACCGACACGTTCTCGGGATCCACAGCTGGGATCTCTAGGTCCAAGCGGTATCCCTCGTCGGTTTCGCGGACGTCTACCAGCGGCATCCAATCGTGCCCGGGCTCGCCGCCGCGCCAAAACGTACGACCCGTCGCACCATACCGGTCAAAAAATTCATCAAAATCTCGTAACGGGGTCCATTGAACTAAGTTCATAACCGAAGCTCCTGTTTCTGTTGTCTTCGGTACTTAAATGAGGCCTTTGTCCGAGCAATCAAGACCTTGAATTCTGCGGAAACGTCCCCAGACGCCGAAAAAAAACCTTTAGTAACCCGCAGCGCCGCCTTGCGTCCGGGGATCCTGCACGCCGTGCAGTGCGCCGTCCATCCGCATGATTGAATTAGCATCCCCAAGACCATAACGCGCAGGACGAATATCCGTATGGCCCTTCTTCCGAAGTGCAGCGAGCGTTTCTGGACTAAAACCGTCCGCCTCCACGGTGATCGAGTCCGGGACCCACTGATGATGAAAACGTGGCGACGAAACCGCTTCCGATAACGTCATGCCATGATCGATGACGTTCACGAGGACCTGTAACACGGTGGTAATGATGGTCGATCCTCCCGGTGACCCGGTCACGAGAAACGGCTTACCGTCTTGCAATACGACCGTCGGCGTCATCGAACTCAACATCCGTTTGCGCGGCTCGATCGCATTGGCTTCTCGACCGATCAGATTAAATTGATTGCGCGTATTCGGCTTAGCAGAAAAGTCGTCCATTTCGTTGTTAAGGAGAAATCCTGCTCCTTCGACAACGATAGTTGAGCCGTAACCGCTGTTTAGCGTCGTCGTGAGCGCCACCGCATTACCGTTTCGATCCATGACCGAGACATGCGTCGTCTCCTTACTCTCTTGCGCAAACGCCCCAGCATCCACGTTAGCGGAAATTCCTGCCCGATCTGGATCAAACCCATTAAAGCGTTGCCGCGCATAGTCCTTGTCGATGAGCTGTTCGAGGGGCACGCGATAAAAATCCGGGTCACCGAGATGTTCCGCACGGTCTGCGTAGGCCCGTCGTTCAGCTTCAACCATCAAGTGCATGACTTCGGCGCTGCCATAGCCCATGGCACCCACCGCATAGGGCTCCAACATGTTGAGAATCTGGATCAACAAAGCGCCGCCGGAAGAAGGAGGGGGCATCGAAACAACAGAGTAATCACGATACGTAGCGACGACGGGCTCGCGCCAAATTGACCGATACTCCATCAGGTCGACGCGGCTAACGAGCCCGCTATGACGCTGCATTTCTTGGACAATCATATCGGCAGTATCCCCTTCGTAGAATCCAGCACGACCGCGCATTGCGATCCGCTCAAGGGTCAAGGCCAAATCAGGTTGTTTCCATATGTCACCCGCTATGTATGCGGACCCATTGGCTTTCTGGAAGATCATGCGTCCCGCCGGAAATCGGGCAAGCCGTTCCGACCGCTGAGCAAATTGACGGGCGATATCAGCGGGCAGAGGGAATCCGTCCCGCGCCAACTCAATCGCCTTCGCCATGACACGGACTCGCGGTAATGTGCCATATCGCTTGAGCGCATCGAGAAGTCCCGCAACACTTCCAGGAACACCAACGGCTTTGTGCGTGTTTCGCGACATTCCAGGAATGACGTTACCAATTTCATCCAGGTACATATTACGGGTGGCGTTAATCGGCGCCTTTTCGCGATGATCGTTAACAATCTGCGTCCCATCGGCAAGGCAGATCACCATGAACCCGCCGCCGCCAAGATTTCCGGCGGACGGATAGGTAACAGCTAGGGCAAACGCCGTGGCGACCGCCGCATCGACCGCATTGCCGCCCTGCTTCAGTGTTTCTAGGCCCACGTCACTGGCGATCTGCGAACGCGAGACGACCATGCCGGACTCGCCATAGACCGTATCGGAGGCGCTAAGTTGGGCGGTCCCGATACATGCTAAAAGTACCCAGAGGAAACATGGCGTGTTAATGGTGAGTGCCCCGTATGATGATCGAGAAAACGATTCTCGCCCAACAAGAAAGCTACCGTCAAAATAACCTGCAAACAGTGCCTTCGGTACACCGCAACGACAGTCGATTGAAGATCAAGCATCTATTTGGGAACGGCCCGTAGACGACGATTTCCCCCGACGGTCGGGTCAAAGGGTCAGAGGGTTCACCGACCACGCAGGGGTCGATCATGTTGAGCTAACCACGGCGACACCCCGACTCTGCCGGCCTCACAGCGCTCTATCAATTCAAACGCACATCGACGCACAATGGACGAAACGTGTCTGACGGGGATTCCTGTGCCTACTGCAACCAGCGATGGCACCGAGCTTTATTTCGAACTGCACGGGACGCCGGAATCACCCAATGGCGCTTTGGTTTTCGCCCATGGTGCCGGTGGCAATGCCGCAAGCTGGTGGCAACAGGTGCCGGCGTTTATCAACTCGTACCAAGTCGTGGTGTTCGACCATCGCGGATTTGGACGCTCAGTCTGTCCTCCGGAGCCACAAAACGCGGTGCATTTCGAATCCGATCTCATTGCCATACTCGACGCGGCCGAGATCGAGTCCGCCACCGTCGTGTGCCAGTCCATGGGCGGTTGGACCGGTGTACGCGCTGCAGTGTTTCATCCTGAGCGTGTCCGCGGCGTCTTTCTGGCAAACACACCGGGCGCCGTCCACAACGACGTGGTCGCCGATAACTGGGTCCAACTGACACAGCGTATCGCCGAAGGCGGTGGCCTTATTAATCGTGCGATCAGTGAGTCGTTTGCGTTAGACAATCCTGAACGGGCACTGCTGTATCAGCAGATCGCTACTTTCAACACGGGGGCTGCTCCGAATATTAACAACGACCAAGTTCGGATCTCTCCGATCCAAGTCGTCGAGAGCAATGTCCCATTTCACGTCCTTGCAAGCGACCTCGATCCCTTGTTTCCACCGAACGTGTTAGCGGCAGTCGCCGACGACATTGGCGCAAGCCGAAGTCTTGTAGAAGGGGCCGGCCATTCAACCTATTTCGAACAACCCAGTACGTTCAACGGAATACTGGGTGAATTCCTGGATACGCTTTCTTAGCTACGGAACGGCGTCGTGATATCGACGGGCGTCGTCCGCGCGCTTTGTAACCAAACTCGATCGTTACGGCGAAACGCAACCAGCGCATCGAGAAACTCGACCGGTCCTTGGTCCGGGGATTCGCGCAACAGTCGATCACGAACCAGGTACAGGGAAAGGTCGTGTGACACACAAACGTCGATCTGTTTTGCGGCAACAGGCTGATTCAATTTCTCTGCGACCACACGCATCAGGATCTCCGCCGCTTCCTGCGCCGGGATCAGGGCGTCGCGTGGGATATCCCCCCCTGACCATGACGAAACGAACTGCTGCAGAGTTCTCATCTCCCGCATCACCCGATACATTT
The DNA here is from genome assembly GCA_046582115.1 of Pseudomonadales bacterium. GTDB lineage: Bacteria > Pseudomonadota > Gammaproteobacteria > Pseudomonadales > Azotimanducaceae > UBA11889. The sequence continues at coordinate 24,973 of JAYGFA010000020.1, forward strand.
TCATTTGGTCGAGGACGTAGAAGACGCCCAGGCCTTCGACCGGTCGAACCCGTGTGACCGAGCCGCCCTCGGCTTCATGACCGTCAAGACACAGTTGCGCGGTTTCTACACACCGCCCTGCGGGTGAGGCGTACCCACGGAGGGTGTAGGCCTTCGGAAACTTACGGCCCAGGCGTTTCGACAACTCCCTCCCCTCGTCCGTCAGAGGATTCTCGAGATCGTGAACGGCGGGATCGAATTCACGAGCGGAGTGCCGCAAGAGCAACACCATGTGGTCACACCCGCCATCTGCCATCGCCTCCACTTGCTCAAGCGTTTCGTCGCCATACATAGGCTTGTCGTCCCCGAGTCCGAATTATCGACCCATCTTAGGGTCGACCGCGCAATCGTGTCGAATAGCGAATACCATCTTCGCTGCGAAAAATTCGATTGATTGGGAGCGGTTTATGGGACGTCTGGACGACAAAGTCGCCGTGATCACCGGCTCGGGTCGGGGAATTGGACGAGACATCGCGCTTGCGATGGCCCACGAAGGGGCTCGCATCGTCGTCAACGACCTGGGCGGCAACACCGACGGTACCGGCAGCGGCATGATTGCGGACGATGTGGTCGACGAGATCCGCGCCGGCGGCGGCGAAGCCGCATCCAACACCTCATCCATCGCCAATGTCACCGGCGGAGAATCACTCCTCCAAACAGCCATCGATAACTTTGGTGGTATGGACATCCTCGTTAACAACGCCGGTATCCTGCGGGATAAATCGATCTTCAACATGGAGGAAGCGGACTGGGACGCCGTCATCGATGTACACCTTAAAGGCCATTACTGCTGTTCGCGCCCCTTCGCCAAGTACATCCGTGAAAACAACCGAACCGGTTGCCGCATCATCAATTTTTCAAGCGTGTCGGGCTTATTCGGTAACTTTGGTCAATCCAACTACGGCGCCGCCAAAGCCGGCATCGCTGGATTCAGTCGCGTACTCGCGCTTGAGCTAGCGAAGTACGGGTGCACCGTGAATACCATCTCGCCAGGCGCGCTAACCCGCATGACCATCCCGCTGCGCGAGGCGCGCGGTGAAGAAGTCCGCAGCGCGGAGCTCGATACCGGTGGACCGCAACACGTCGCCCCCGTCGTCACTTGGTTAGCGACTGAAGAAGCCGCCAGCATTTCCGGTCAGATCATTCACTGCGCCAGTGGCTTGGTCGGAATCATGCAACAACCTGCGATCATTAAAAGTTTCCGGAAATCTGAAGTGTGGTCGCTCGACGAGTTGGATGCGTGCATGCCTCAATTGATTGAGGCTAAGCAGGCCAATGACCAAGCAGCACGCAGTTCGGGCGCGGCTAGCAGCGTATAAGGTCTGGCTCGCTACCCTGAAGGTGGACTTTGCGCAGAATCGCCATGAATGTGCCTACTTATAGGTAGTAGACCCAACGCACAAATCCACTGACTCCTCCACCGACGGTCATGTCGGGAAGGACCGGCAGGCCGCCGAATTCTTCTCCGGATTGGCCGATGCTGGCGACCACGCCGATTTGCAGTCGTGAATGGTCTCCAGGATTGAAATCCACTTGGGTCTGCAAGATGTGGCTCTTGTCATGAAGATTGGTAATCAACGTCACCGACTGGCCAAGGATCGGGTGCCACTGATATTGGACGCCCAACGCCAGGTAGTCCTGCATCACGTTAAACAGTTCCCCACGTGCAACGCGCACGGCGAGTTCGTTCGGTAGTTGAATGCCCGTTGGGTCAAGGCGATCGAGGCCGAAGGCGTTATGGAAGTACTCCCCAAAGACATAGGCAGAGCGAGCGCCGACATTAAAGCTGTAATCGGCGTTGAGGATGGCTGAGACATACCAATCGCTTGCCCCAACACGCGAAGCGGCGATATCCGACCGGATCAACGCCGGGCCAGCGGGAATCCTCAGCATCAGGCCAAGGACGTCATCGCCAATGTGCCGGGCACCCAGCAATTCGACTTCTGAATCCCCCATGTAGCCATGCCACTTCAGCGCATAACTCGACTCATCGCCTCGTACCGACCCATCACGTCGGCGTCCAACGGTAAGTAACTGCAAATCGCTGCCGTTTGGGAAAAGGCGCTCCACCAGGATAAGGTCGTCGCCCGGTTTGTAGTCCCGGTCCACGGCCGTTGGACCAAAGGGATTAAAGAGGTCGAGCGGCTGAAAGACGCGCCCGCTTCCCCAGGACACCGCCTGGCGACCCACTGTAATGCCCCAGGAATTCTTCCGATAGCTCATCGCGAAACGATCCAGGCGATGAAACGCCCGATGGCTGCGGCCTTCGTCCAAATCCCAGGTCAGCGCCATCAATCGGACGTTGTCGGAATCTGGCGGGCGGTCCAAGGAACCCTGCATCAGGCCGCCGATGCCGTACGAATCTCCTTGGACCCACGTAGTGGCGTGATCCACCTCAAAGCTCCAGGGGCCACCGTCGTGCTTGAACAGCACCCGGACATCGGCGCTGTGATCAAGGGTCGGTGTGTGAGTCATGCTACGACGTACATCGTCGGGCGGTAGCGCCGACAAGGTCGTAAACCACTTCAGCCGAACGTCAAATTCAGCGGCATTGGTGTGAAACGCTACTAACGCAGCGAGGAGAATCGCCCATTCACGCGCTTTCACGCGGGTTGAGGCGTTGTCCGCTGCTCGTCGGCGACTTCGCCGTCCCGAAGCAGTACTTGTCGTGCCGCGTAACCCATCACCATGGGATCATGGGTCGCGGTCAGAATCGTCACGCCACGTTCTTGGTTGACGCGTATTAAGAGTTCACAGAGCTCCTTGGTGGTGTTGGTGTCGAGGTTCGCACTCGGTTCATCCGCCAGCAATAACACGGGATTGGTCACGATCGCGCGCGCAATCGCCACGCGTTGCTGCTGACCGCTCGACATCTCCCCGGGTCGTCGGTCTGTGAGTTCGTCCAAGTCGAGCGAGCCGAGCGCTTCTTTCGCCCGCTCTCGCCTCGAAGCCGAATCAATGCCTTGCAGTTGCATGATGAACTCAACATTTTCTCGTGCCGTGAGGACGGGAATGAGGTTGTAGGCTTGAAACACGAAACCGATTTTTTCAAGCCGGAGGTCCGACAGCTCGCGGGTCTTCAATCCATCTAGTGAGACACCGTCCACCTCCACCGAACCTTCGGTGGGTTCATCCAACGCACCGATCATGTGCAACAGGGTCGACTTACCCGACCCCGACGGTCCGGCAAGGCTCACGAATTCGCCCCGCTCGAGCTGGAAATCGACGTTCCTGAGGGCATGCACGGGCGCGACCGCATCGTCATAGACGCGAGAAAGGCCGCGGCATCTAACCACTGTATTCACGTTGTACTCCTCAATGTCGCATCGCCTCTAGGGGATTCAGCCGTACGGCCCGTAACGCCGGGAAGAAACTCGCAGCAACGCCCATCGCCAAGCTTGCCACTACCACAAACGCTATATCGCCGGGCAACACAACCGGAACCAGCCTATTCGAGGCTAGTCCGAAACTTTCCAGTCCTTCGGCAAACGCGGAGAGGTCAATGCCGTCGGACAACCAAAAGCACAGCCCACTCCCGGCCGCCGTTCCGATCGCCACGCCCAGTACCATAATCAATGTCGATTCGGTCACGATCTGCAGCAACACGGAGCCCGCGCGCATGCCTAACGCTCGGAGCATGCCGATCTCGCGATAGCGCTCCATGATCGCGGTCACCACCGTATTCACGAGACCGAACACGAGTGCCGTCATGATAATAATGAACAAGATATAGATCATGGCATCGGACATCTGCATCATCGCGGCCGCCATCGGTTCCAGCGTTTGCCAGGTGAACACGTTCAGACCGACGAAATATGCGATCAGGCTCTCGAGTACGGTCGGTTGGTATTTTGCGTCAGTCAGCCGCACCGAGACCTCGGTCACCGCATCCGATGCGAGCAGTGCCTGGGCAGCCTCGATACCGGTAAAAACATAAAGCTTCTCAACCGCCGAGACTTCGCTTTGATATATCCCTGCGATCCGATAACCGGCTTCACGACTGCGACCGTCTGCACCCTGCGTGATGATCACTAGCCGTCGTCCGGCCACGGTTTCGAGCTGCTCGGCCAGCGCTTTACCAACGAGAATGCGCCGATCGTCGGGCCCACGTAATCCCTCGCCTTCGATCGTCCAGTCGGCGACAAAAGAAATCGATTCTTGTGCCGGATCAATACCGATGAACTCGATTCCTCGCGTTTCCCTTTCGCTCATGATCACTGCGGGTACTCGTACACGCCGCGCCCAACCCTGCATCTGAGCAGCAGGTATATCAGGCGCCCACTCGGACTCGAGTAAAAAACTCTTGGCGATGCCCGGATCATCCATATACCCCGGCTGCAAAACCTTCACGTGTCCTTGCATGTTGTTCACGGCACTGTCCGCCATCTGCGCGGTCATGCCCCGTAGAAAGGCGTTGAGAAAAACAACACCCATCACGGCGAACGTGAGGGCCACGAGCATGGTCACATTGCGTCGACGCTGGCGCCAGAGATTACGCCACGCCAATTGGCCAATTTTTACCAACGACATACCTATTCTTCCGCCACGAGGGCTTCCACCACCTTCATTCGATATAGCCGAACCGTCGAAAAAACCGCCGCCAGTTGCGTCGCAAGCACAATTACCGCGGCGGTAACGATCGCAGCCTCCACGCTGAAACGACCACTGAGCACTTTGGGCATGTTCAAAGTCGCATAGAGGTCATTCAACGTCTCCCCGAGAGACGCGACACTGACTTGCATAAACGAGACCACAACCAGGGCCACGCTGATGCCCACCACCAGGCCAAGGACCGACATGCACAAGGCTTCACTCTGCAGCATCCCAACGATCGCCCCCGGCCTCATACCAAGCGCGAGCAAAACACCGAATTCTTGTGTACGCTCGAACACCGTCATGATGAACGCGTTCACGACACCAAACGTCACCAGCACAACAAACAGCACATAGAACGCACTGGACCCAATGATCTTCATTTCAAATTGTTGGGCGACGTCGGGCAGCAGCGTCTCCCAATTCACCAATCGATTTCCCAGGATTTCCCCGTTGTAGCCATCGACGAGTGGCTGACTATCAGTGTACGAGTCAAGTTGCAGTGCAATCACATGGACTTCATCGGTAAGACCGAGTGCCCGCGTGAGATCGGACACCGTGACGTGCACCTGAGAACGATCAAGCGCCGCCATGCCGCTGGTGAATGTGCCGACCACCGTAGAAACAAGCGCCGCAACGCCCGCCTCTTTGCCTGATCCTAGGAATACGACTTCATCGCCAATGCCCACTCCCAAGTTACGCGCAAGCACGCTACCGACAACGGCTTCACCGTCCCGCTCCAAATAACGTCCATCGGTCGTGGCATCCTTAAGCAAGGCAAACTCACGACTTGGATCCGTCCCAACGACCATGGCCCCGATACTCTTCTCGCCGACCGATACCAGGCCATGCGTCATAACACGAGGCGTCGCGACCCGCACGCGCGGGTCCGATCGAATGCGATCGAGCACCGCGGCAGCACGCGGCACCGTGTACTCAACCCGAGGGTCATCGTCGTAATTCGGATGTTGAATTTGAGCATGCCCATGCAACAGGTCCGCCTGCATATCAATCATGGTGCTAAATATGCCAACCTGCATCGAGTGCATCACGACAATCAGGAAGGCAATAAAGGCCACACTCGACACCATTAACGACGTGCGCCGCTTGTTGCGCCAAAGATTACGCCAGGCAACCGAAATGACCGATACGTGTGCGATCGAACGGGGCGGATTCGCCGATGTCGACGGCATCGTGATCTCGGTCATTATCCTTCGTCCCTTAATGCCTCAACCGGCTGCAGCCGCCTGATACGCAGCATTGTAACCATCGAGGCGAGTAGCCCTCCAGCCCCGATCGCGAGCGGACCCATCAACACTGTCCGAGCGCTAACGCCGGCATACAGGCTATCGGGAACCGGAATACCAAATCCCTGGATCATCTCTTCGAACCCCATCGATTCAAGAGGAATACCCACCATCACCGGGTACGCGAGCAGCGCAGTGCTTAACACCCAGGCGAGCAGGCAACCTACCAGCCATAAGGCGAGCGCCTCAACGATAATCATGCCCATGATCGCTTGCGGGCGCATGCCTATCGCGAGTAACAGCCCAAACTCCCGTGTTCGTTCAAGAATCGTGATCACCAACGTATTGCCAATATTAAAGACAACAATCAGGATAAGGATCACGTACATGAACTCACCCATCACTCGATCAAGGGCAATAGCCTGGTCAACGTCCGGCATCAGCACCGTCCAGTCATGAATCACCGAGCCTCGGGTCAGCATCGGTTGGATTGCCTCTACCGCTCGATCAATCGTTTCGATGTTATGCAAATTGACCACGACACGGTGACCTCCGTCACCCAACCCAAAGGCAGCTTGGAGAGCGGGCAATGCAACCTGTAACAGCGAGCGGTCGACGGCCGATTGACCCGTTTCCATAATGCCGCCGACGGTCAACACCATGGCCGCAACACTGCCCCCAACACCAGTCCCCAAGACGACGACCTCATCGCCTAAACCGACACCAAGATTACGTGCCAGCCCCGCGCCGACATACGCATGATCCGATTGCGCAAGATAGGTCCCCTGGGAAAGACTCTTCGGCAAATCCGAGACCACACGTTCACGTTCAGGATCGACACCTTGGATCAGCGCGCCCACACTCTTTTCGCCAATAGAAACCAGGGCGAACGCTTCAGTACGGACCGTCGTCGCTGCCACCTCCGGCAGAACCTCCAGTTGTCTAGCCAAGGACTCTGCCCCGGAGATCAAATACTTCGGCCGTGGATCATCGAGATATTGGGTGTGCTGGACCTGCAGATGACCGCTGCCAAACCGTGTAGCCAAATCGATCATGTCCCCATACATGCCCTTTTGCATAGACATCCCGAAAATCACAATCGTCGCACCGACGGCAATGCTCGCCGCGGTCCGCCAGGTCCGCCCCGGATTCCGCCACAAATTTCGCCATCCGACGCGGACGAACATCAACGAAAATCCAGCGCTCATCGTCTATCAATC
>JAYGFA010000053.1:0-81235 GCA_046582115.1 Pseudomonadales bacterium
TCGAGTATTGGCGATGATGCCGCATCCGGAGCGGGTCTTCCGGACGGTGCAGAATTCGTACGTAGCGCCGGAACATATCAATCGTGAAGAAGCCCCGTGGCTGCGCTTGTTCCGCAACATTCGAGTTGCACTGGGCTAATTTTTCAGTGGGGCGACTTTAACGTTGGCGACGAACCGGTCGTCTTGTGATGGATTCCGCATGTATGGGAAACCCATCGTTTTGCCTGTCACTGAAATAGTGTTGCAGAGTACGTTCTACCACTGGAAACGCAAGTTCACGCCAGGGTATATCCTGCTCGACAAAGACCCTCGCTTCGAGAGTTTCGTCGCCGGCAGAAAAGTTCCCGTCTCGTAATCTTGCTCTGTAGAACATGTAGATTTGAGATATGTAAGGGAGATCGAAGATCGTATAAAGCGAGTCGATATCTACGTGCGCACGTGCTTCCTCCCACGTTTCCCGCACAGCCCCTTGTTCAGTCGTTTCTCCTTTTTCAAGGTATCCGGCAGGCAATGTCCACAGGCCTGAACGCGGATCAATACCGCGTCTACACAGCAGAACGCCTTCGCCGGCGGTGACCAAGCAACCGGCTACAACTTTGGGGTTTTCGTAGTAGATAGCTCCGCACGCGTCGCAGACTGCTCTTGGGCGGTGATCTCCAGGCGGTACCCTGATGGTGACTGGCGCACCGCAGGTGCTGCAGAACTTCATCGGCTGTTCAAATGACCACGCTGATACGTCGAAACTAAATTAACACGAAATGCGATCACCATTTGTAACGCAGTATGCGCGAAGCGCAAAATGTTGGTGTTGAAGGGGGCGTTCATGATTTACGAACTCGAGCACCGAAGCGTTCGTGCCGAAGGGCAGTACTTCATTGCAGAGACTGCTGTAGTTATCGGAGCTGTGACCTTGAAAAATCACGCGAGCGTCTGGTGGGGGGCAGTGCTACGCGGCGACTATGAACCAATAATTGTCGGTGAAGAATCCAACATTCAGGATAATTGTGTAGTTCATATGGATGAAGATTTTCCAGTTGCGATTGGCGACCGCGTGACCGTCGGACACAAAGCTGTTCTGCATGGATGCACAATTGGAAATAACTGCTTAATTGGCATTAACTCCGTGGTTATGAATGGGGCAATTCTTGGTAACAACTGTCTTGTCGGCAGTAACGCGTTGATTACTGAAGGCAAGGAAATCCCTGACGGCTCCCTCGTCCTCGGCTCGCCGGGAAAAGTCATCCGGCAACTCTCGGACGAGGAAATTGAAGAAATCACCGGCTTCTCCGAACTGTACGTAAACAACGCGCGTCGATACCGTGAAGGTCTACGGGCTCAAAACATGTCGGAGGCGATGTGACAAAAATAGGAACACCGCTTTCTGTATCGGGAACGCGCGTGCTGATGTTGGGTTCGGGGGAGCTCGGGAAGGAGGTGGTAATTGAACTACAACGTCTTGGTGTTGAAGTGGTGGCGGTTGACCGATACGCCAACGCACCGGGTATGCAAGTGGCCCACCGTAGTCACGTTATCAATATGTTGGATGCGGATGCACTGCGGCAGGTCATTTATGACGAAAAACCCGATCTCATCGTGCCGGAGATAGAGGCAATAGCGACGGCGACGCTTGTAGAGCTAGAAGGTGAAGGGTTCCGAGTAATTCCGACCGCGAACGCTGCCCGATTGACAATGAACCGTGAGGGTATTAGGCGGCTTGCAGCAGAATCTCTGGGTATCCAAACCTCGCCGTATGTATTTGCTGCGACTGAAGAAGAGTACTTGGCAGCTGTCGATGAGATTGGAACACCCTGTGTGGTGAAGCCGGTCATGAGTTCTTCGGGTAAAGGACAGTCTACCGTTGCTAGATCAGCGGAAGCGGTAGCGAGTTGGAAGTACGCCCACGAGGGCGCCCGTGGTGATTCGGATAAGGTCATTGTCGAGGGATTCGTAGATTTCGATTACGAAATCACGCTCTTAACGGTACAACACGTAGATGGTGTCACCTTTTGCGAGCCGATTGGACACCGGCAGGAAGGCGGTGATTACCAAGAATCATGGCAACCGCAACCGATGAGTGCCTCGGCACGAGAGGAGTGCGGGCGGATTGCTGCTTTAGTTACTGGCGAGCTGGGGGGACATGGAATCTTTGGTGTGGAATTTTTCATCGACGGTGACGAAGTTTGGTTTAGTGAAGTCAGCCCTAGGCCACACGATACAGGGATGGTGACATTGATCAGTCAGGATCTATCTGAATTTGCCCTCCACGTACGTGCGATTCTCGGCATGCCCGTAACGGGGATAAAGCAGAGGGGACCGGCCGCGTCCGCTGTCATCATCGCAGAAGGAGATTCTTCTAGTGTCAGCTATGGAAACTTGGCACGTGCTCTAAGAGAGACGGATACTCAGCTTCGGCTTTTCGGTAAACCCGAGGTTCGTGGAGAGCGTCGAATGGGTGTCGGTCTAGCTCTCGGGGCCGATTTAGACGAAGCTCGCTCGAAAGCATTGACTGTCGCGCAGACCGTCTCTGTCGAACTCGGATAAGAGGTGGTGCCTAATAACAGCCGATGGTTCGCTCGGTAGGGACTATTGGCGTTCAGGCTCGGCTGGGCTTATAGTCCCGGCTCCTGCGAGGCGTACTTTGTGGCAATTAATAGAGCATCACTAGGACGTAGTCAACGACAACTCCCAGTAGTCGTTTGGTCGTCCGTGCTCCCGCGTGCTCCCGCTCACACACTCAAGAAGCTATCGTCTGGCCTACTTGCTCTGCGACTGCCGGCGTAGCCGGCAACTATCTGTAAACAGGGCCGCAAATGCCCATGTAAGCGAAATTCTCAATGACTAAACTGGCTAGAGATTTGCAATGAAAGAGCAGCAGCAATCAGGAAATCGCCGCGGCACGATGCCGTTCCATAAATACCGACCCTTCACGCCTATTGACCTCACAGATCGTCAGTGGCCTAAACATACATTGAACAAAGCCCCACGGTGGTGCAGCGTTGATTTAAGAGACGGCAATCAAGCCCTTATCGATCCAATGGATGTGGATGAGAAACGGCGTATGTACGATTTGCTGCTTGAACTTGGTTTTATAGAGATTGAAGTCGGATTTCCGGCTGCGTCGCAACCAGATTTTGATTTTATTCGAAAGATCATTGAGGGGGGGCTGGTGCCCGATAACGTCACCATTCAAGTCCTGTGCCAAGCAAGGCGAGAACTGATCGATCGCACAGTAGAAGCTTTGTCAGGTGCGCCAAACGCAATATTCCATTTGTACAACTCGACGTCGGAGTTACAACGGCGAGTTGTTTTTGAAATGGATCGCTCGGGTATCGTCGATCTGGCGGTTCGGGGAACAATTCTCGTTAAAGAAGGATTGAAGCAACTGCGTGGTACAAACGTTACGTTTGAGTATTCGCCGGAGAGTTTTACGGGTACTGAACTCGATTTTGCAGTCGAAATTTGTGATGCAGTAGTTGCGGCCTGGGGCGGGACAACGGAGGACAAGGTCATCATCAACCTACCGTCGACCGTTGAAATGGCGACGCCGAACATATATGCAGATCAAATTGAGTACTTCTGTCGAAATTTTCAGCAGCGCGAATCTACTGTCATCAGCCTGCATACGCACAATGACCGAGGTACTGGGGTTGCAGCCACTGAGCTTGCGTTGATGGCGGGTGCCGAAAGAGTCGAAGGAACATTATTTGGGAATGGTGAGCGGACCGGTAATTGTGACATCGTCACGGTCGCTATGAACTTATTTTCGCAGGGTGTCGATCCTGAACTCGACTTGCGAGATATGCCGAATATCCGATCTACGGTCGAAGAAATTAACAAGCTTCCAGTCCACGAACGTCATCCTTATGCCGGTGACCTTGTGTTCACAGCGTTCTCGGGATCTCACCAAGATGCAATCAAGAAGGGTATGGCACAGTTGGATTCTAGCCATTGGGAAGTCCCTTATCTACCCATCGACCCATCGGATGTCGGTTCCTCGTACAAGGAAACCGTCAGGGTCAATAGTCAATCGGGTAAAGGCGGGGTGGGATTTGTTCTGGAGCAGCATTTCGGAATCGTACTACCTAGGGCGATGCTGGTTGAGTTCTCTCGCGCTGTCCAGAGCCTTACGGAATCGCTGAGGCGCGAAGTAACACCTGAGGAAATCCGCGCTTCACTTATCCAAGAATATGTCGTCGATAGTGGACCATACCGATTGATCGAGTACGACTTACAACGTGGTAATGGCGAATCGCAGCGCTGCGAGGCCAAGATTGAACTCTCCGAGAATACAGTGTTGATATCGGGCGACGGCTCGGGACCGATTGAAGCGTTTGTTAACGGCATGGTCGAGACGCTCAACGAACCGTTGAACATTGTCGATTACCACGAGCACGCGTTGACCTCGGGTAACGATTCAGTGGGCAAGGATGCTGCTGCGATCTGTCTCCTCGCAATCGATAACGGCTCGGACCGATGTTACGGCGTCGGACTAAGCCAAAACACTATTACAGCGTCGCTACAGGCGATCATTTCCGCGGTAAATCGACGTTGGAAACAACGGTAAGTGAGGACTCAGTCGTCTTCTTCTTCCTCATCAGGATCGGGCCGAGGCAAATCAACTTGGGTGATGCGGACGGTTTTAACCATGTTGTCCGAAATTTGGAGCGTCTCTAGAAGGTAGCGATCGATTCGCAAGCATACGTTTGCCTCGGGAATGAACTCAAGGTGCTCAAGGATGAGCCCATTTATTGTTCGTGGACCGACGATCGGTAGTTCCCATCCGAGGGCACGATTAACGTCACGCAATAGCGCCATGCCTTCAATGAAATAAGACCCATCATTTTGAGGATGAATTTCCGGCATGTTAGAGGCGAAATCCGTGGTGAACTCGCCCACAATTTCTTCAAGAATATCCTCGAGTGTGACGATACCTTGTACCTCGCCATACTCGTCAACGACTAGTGCGATACGATTTTTGTTCGTCTGAAAATTGATCAGTTGCGTGGGAAGCGGGGTTCCTTCGGGGACAAAATACGGTTCCTCCGTTTCCTGAAGTAATTCAGAGCGACTAAAACTAGACTGAGTCAAAAAGCGGCTTGCGCGTCGTAAATGTAGGATGCCCAGGACGTTATTGATGGTTTCCCGATATACCGGAAGACGTGTGTGTTGAGAGTTAACGATTTCTCCAACGATATCCGAGTGGGATTCGTCGATGTTGATACCAGCTATTTCCGTGCGCGGTACCATAATGTCGTCAACAGTAACGTTGTCCAGATCGAGAACACCGAGCAACATGTTTTGGCGTTGTTGCGGTAAATCGGATCCTGAATCGACGACGGTTCTAAGTTCTTCCATGCTGAGATCTCCCGGAACCGCGGCGGTACGTGACTTAAAGGGTTCAACGATCGCATTGCTGACCCAATTAACGGCTGCAACCAGTGGCCAGGAGACCTTAAGTAGTGGGTCAAGCAGGTACGCTGATGGGAACGCCACCGCTTCGGGACGTTCCGCTGCGATAGTCTTCGGTGCGACCTCCGCAAAAATCAGGAAGAAAATGGTGAGTACGATTGGCGCCAGCGCTAAACCGGTATCACCAAATAACCGGACGCCTATAACAGCAGCTACTGTCGCCGCGACGTTATTTACCAAATTATTACCGATGAGAATTACGCCTAAGAGCCGGTCTTGCCTGCGTAGTAGCCGATTGGCTTTCCGAGCCCCTCGATGCTTTTTTCTGACCAGGTTTTTAAGCCGATAAGGATTTAGCTTCATCATGGCCGTTTCGGAACTCGAGAAATATGCGCTCAGCAAGGTCAGAACGAGTATCGCTAGCAAAAGTAACGTGGTCGGTATCGTGACGGTGTCCACTGTTAGCCTCGTTGCAGTAGAAATTCGATCACGAACTTCGTGCCGAAATAGGCGAGCGCAAGCAACCCAAACGCCATCAATGACCATCGTGTGGTCGTGACCCCGCGCCATCCAAATTTCACGTGGCCCGTGAGTAAGCTGGCATAGACAATCCAAGAGGCGACAGAAAGCACGGTGTGATGTTGGCTAAGATGTTCTGAGAATTTGTCTGAGAGAAAAACGAAACCCGTAGCAATCGAAATAGTGAGAATTCCAAGCCCAGCCCAAAGGAACCGAAAAAGCATTGCTTCTAGTGTTTCGAGGGGTGGCAAGACATGGAACACATCAATTGCAACGCGGTTTCGTATTCGCCGTTCCAGTGTCAGTACCAAGATGGATTGGCAAGCCGCTAGCGTCAGTATTGAATATGCGATAACACTAGCCACGATGTGCACGAAAAGCGGTGGCGAAACCGGGCGCGGAGTAGCAGAAGGGCCTGTTGCGATTGCATTCACCACCAGACAACCGGACACCGCTAAAACGGATATTAGAAAGACAAATACGTAAAGGTTGTGCACGGGCTCACGTATCGAAGCGAGTAATACTGCGCCGCTAATTGCGAAAGAAATTAGTGCCGCAACATTGAAAAATGAGAGATCGATGCCCGATTCAGTCCAAAGTACGCTGTAGACGAATAGCCCGTGAAAAAAAAGGGCGAATAATGCAAGGCGAACGAGATCTGACTGTCGAGCAACGGTACGGTTACGGAGGTTACGAACTTGCGAATACGAGCCAAGTAGATAAAAAGAAATTGCAACAATACCGGATAAAGCCGGATTCATTAGTGCCGATGTTTACGTTATGGACGATTAGTCTGGCACATCCGATGAAAGCCGTGAAGGTCGGTTTTTGGGTACCTATAATTGTCTAAGAAAAAGGAAACCAGATGTTTGAAAGTTTAAGTGATCGACTTTCGCGAACCCTACGCGGGTTGGCAGGGAAACGACTCACGGAAACAAACATCCACGAAGCGCTGCGCGACGTGCGTCGATCGCTTTTAGCAGCCGACGTTGCGTTAGATGTCGTCACTAGCTTCATTGCGGGAGTGCAAAAGCGTGCGATCGGCGAGGAAGTTGTCTCTTCGTTGAATGCGCATGACGCTTTCGTCAAGGTCGTGCATCGGGAGTTAATCGAGTTGATGGGTGTTGCCAACGATTCACTCGATCTCGCAACAACGCCGCCTGCCGTGGTGCTTGTGGCGGGGTTGCAGGGCACCGGTAAAACGACGACGGTTGCAAAGCTGGCGCGTTTCCTGCGGGAGCGTGAACGTAAGAAAGTCGCGGTCGTGAGTGCTGACGTGCGTCGTCCCGCGGCCATCGAACAGCTACGTCGCCTGGCGGAAGAAGTACAAGCGCGATTTATTGAAAGCGCCCAATCGGAGTCTCCACTGGACATCGTCAACCGCGCGCTCGCGAACGCTCGCACGCAATTTGATGATGTTTTGATTGTCGATACTGCCGGGCGACTTGGCATCGATGAAGAGATGATGATCGAAATAGCGTCACTTCATCGGGCGCTAAATCCTGTAGAAACTTTGTTGGTCGTCGACGCCATGACTGGCCAGGACGCGGCTTTGACTTCAAAGGCGTTCGATGAAGCCATACCACTTACAGGTGTTGTTCTAACCAAAGCGGATGGTGATGCTCGGGGTGGTGCCGCACTTTCGGTTCGTGCGATAACGGGTAAACCGGTTAAATTCTTAGGTACCGGCGAAAAAAGCGACGGATTAGAGGCGTTTCACCCAGATCGAATTGCCTCTCGAATTTTGGGGATGGGAGATGTTTTAACACTTGTCGAGGAAGTCGAGCGCAAAGTTGATAAGAAGAAAGCATCGCGTCTCGCCCAGAAGATTGCGCGCGGTCGCAAGTTCGATCTTGAGGATTTTCGCGACCAGTTGCAGCAAATGGCTCAGCTGGGAGGAATGTCAAATATGCTTGAAAAGCTCCCATCCGCAGGGATGTTGCCGGCGAACGTTCAAACACAGGTAGACGACGACGGGTTTGCTCAACTGGCCGTGATTATCGAGTCAATGACGCTTCAGGAACGGCGGTTTCCAGATGTGATCAACGGTTCGCGCAAGCGCCGAATAGCCTCGGGCAGCGGAACACAGATACAGGAAGTCAATCGGCTTCTTAAACAGCATAAACAAATGCAGAAAATGATGAAAAAAGTGACGCGGCGAGGAGGTATGGAGAAAATGATGCGAGGCCTCGGACAGACTCAACCTGCAGGTAAACCTCAGCGTCGACGTTAGGTGTCAAGGGCGGAGCGATGCCACTAGTAATGTTCCCTAACGGCAAACTGTTGCTGTAGAATCGCGCGCTTCTGTCCGCCTGAATGGAACTTATGGTCGTTATTCGGCTTGCTCGGCATGGAGCGAAAAAGGCGCCTTTTTATCATCTGACCGTTGCGAATCGGTCGGCGCAGCGCGATGGACGGTTTATTGAGCGCGTGGGTTTTTTTGACCCACACGCGCGGGGCAATGCGGAACGGTTACGCGTTGACTTGGATCGCATCGACCACTGGGTGTCGGTAGGTGCTCAGATGACCGACCGTGTACGCAGTTTGGTCACCGAAGCTCGAGAAAGGTCGGTTGACGAAGTGCCGACCGCAGCGACCGAGTAGCGGATATGCCGTCCACGCGGGCGGATGGTATCGTTGTGATTGGCCGGATAGGTCGACCATACGGGGTAAAAGGCTGGGTCCACTTACAATCCTTCACGGAGCCACCTAGTAACCTCATCGGGTATCGACCTTGGTTGATTAACGGCTCGGGTGTACATGGATGGGAGCAACGCGACTGCCTTGACGTTCGGGCACATCGGCAGAGTTTCGTGGGGCTGTTCGCGGGTGTGGGAGATCGTACTGAAGCCGCGAATCTGTCGGGTCGGAATCTAGGCATTCACGCAAATTCCCTTCCGGAACCGAAGGCCGATGAGTATTACTGGCATCAACTCATCGGGCTGCCCGTGATCAATGAGAACAAAGTTGTCCTCGGAAAAGTCGACCAAATTATGTCGACCCGTGCTCATGACATCCTTGTTGTCGAGAGCGCAGCAGGAGAGCGGTTGATACCCTTTGTCGCGAACACCGTGATTTCGGTGCAAATCGGCGACTCGATTTCAGTTCGGTGGCCGGAAGATTGGGACTAGATTGCGATGTGGACTGGAATCGTCAGCATTTTTCCGGATCTAATCCGATCCGTACTCAACGAAGGTGTTGTTGGACGCGCAATTTCACGGGGCGATTTGGGACTGGCGATATTTAATCCGCGCGATTATGCCGAGAACACGCACAGAGCCGTTGATGACCGGCCATTTGGCGGTGGTCCAGGCATGGTCATGATGGCTGGGCCGTTGTCCGCAAGCGTTTCGGAGGCGCGTCGATTGTGTCCGACAGAAAATCCATTGACGGTCTATCTTTCGCCACAAGGGACGACGTTTACGCAGTCCATAGCGAAAGAATTTGCGACGCTAGCTGGTTTGGTACTTGTCGCAGGTCGCTATGAGGGTGTTGACGAGCGATTTATTGAACGCGAAACCGATATCGAGCTATCCATTGGGGACTTTGTGCTTTCCGGGGGTGAGCTTGCGGCGATGGTTGTACTTGACGCAGTAGCACGACTGTTGCCAGGCGTGGTTGGGAACCCCGATTCAATTAAAAGTGAATCACATATGGACGGGTTGCTCGACTTTCCGCACTATACGCGACCGCGGGAATTTGATGGAGACAGTGTACCCGACATCCTGCTACAGGGTGACCATAGTGCCATCGAGGAATGGCGACAAAAGCAAGCGCTCTATCGGACGTGGTTAAAACGGCCGGATCTGCTGCTAGGAAAGGAATTGAGCCAAGTAGAAAGAGCCATGCTTATCGAACTTATAGATGCGAGTGGTGAGGTGTCATAGCCATTGGTTGGTGACAAAGGAGATTGGATCGATGCGTCGGAATAAAACGATCGAAGCGATCGAAAATGAACAGATGAAGGACGGTATCCCGGCCTTCAGACCTGGCGATACCGTTTCCGTGGACGTTCGCGTACGCGAAGGTACCAGAGAGCGCATTCAGACATTTGAGGGCGTTGTGATTGGGAAACGGAGTCGCGGAGTCAACTCCGCTTTTACAGTCCGTAAAATTTCCCACGGAGTTGGGGTCGAAAGGACTTTTCAGACGCATAGTCCTGCGCTCGCATCTATTCAAATCAAGCGTCGGGGCGATGTTCGTCAAGCGAAGCTCTATTACCTACGCGAACTATCGGGACGTGCGGCGCGAATAAAGGAGAAGGTCTAACTTCGTGCATCGGGGTGATGATGATTTTCGTAGTTGCCTTAGTCTGAACGCCGGTGCCTCCGCGTAAGGCAGAGCCGCCGTTAATCCCCCCCGAGATAGCTTCTTATCTCGACGTTCTTTGGTTGCAACGCGGCTTGTCTCCGGCGACCCTGGATTCATACCGAGGGGATCTTGTTGGTTTTCGCGAATGGTTCGACGGCAATTTACTCGATGTTACTGAAGCCGATCTATTAGATTATTTAAGCGTTCGTCATGACGAAGGCATCTCTGCCCGTACGGTCGCCCGACTACTTTCAACCCTAAGGGGCTACTTTTTCAATGCGCTTGAGCGGGGTGAAGTTTCTGTGGATCCTACCGCGAACATACGCAGTCCGACGCCGGGACGACGATTGCCCGAGTCACTGAGTGAAGACGAGGTCGAACGACTGCTCGCGGCACCTGAGCCTTCGCGGAGCGCAGTTGAATTCCGAGACCGAACGATGCTTGAGGTTTTGTACGCCGCAGGACTGAGAATCTCAGAGTTGGTCGGTTTAACGTTGTCTTCGTTGAATCAGCGCCAGGGGGTTGTGCGTGTGACCGGGAAAGGATCTCGTGAACGCGTGGTCCCCGTAGGAGAAGCTGCCTTGCAATGGGTAGAAAGCTATTTACAGGATGCCCGGCCGACGCTGCTAGGAGGACGTGTCAGCGACGTCATGTTCCCAAGCTCGCGAGGTCAAGAAATGGCCCGGCAGACCTTTTGGTATGCAGTCAAACGCTATGCCACACGAGCGGGTGTCGGGCGGTCAGTTTCGCCACACACTCTGCGCCACGCTTTTGCGACACACCTTTTGAACCATGGGGCAGACCTACGGGCGGTGCAGATGATGCTTGGCCATGCAGATTTATCGACTACCCAGATCTATACTCACGTAGCGAATGAGCGGCTTAAGGAATTACATGCGGCACACCATCCACGTGGGTGATTGGTTGGCAGCGACGTTGAACGAGTCGATAAACCCGTCCTTCAGGCTGATTAAGCGATGGCGATGATCGAGCGCGCGCTGATTCTTGTTTGTTTTTTATCGGGCGTGGTACTCCGAGCAGACGTCGTGAATCAAGCCGAACTGGATATGGTTCGCGAAAGTGCTCGTGCTCTGTTACCTGAAATGCGCCCTGGACTTGCGATTGAAGGGATTCATAAAACACCGGTCAACGGACTCTATGAAGTTCTGCTTACGGGAGGCCGCACGCTTTACATGAGCGCCAACGGGCATTACTTCCTGGTTGGTGATATGTATGAATTTACGAGCGAAGGGATTATCAATCTGCCTGAAATAGCGCGCCAGGAGAGGCGCAAAGAACTCATGGCGAAGGTCGACCCATCGTCCGTTATCTCGTTCGAACCGGAAGATGGTTGGCGGGCTACAGTAAGTGTATTCACCGACGTCGATTGCACGTACTGTCAAAAATTTCATCGGGAGATGTCCCAATACCACGAGAAAGGGATTGCAATACGTTATCTAGCGTATCCACGAGCAGGGATCGATTCGAAGTCCTATTCGAAGATCGTTTCTGCGTGGTGTTCTGACGATCCGCGACAAGCGATAACGAAGTTAAAGCGCGGCGAGAACATTCCTGAAGCCACCTGTCCAAATCCTGTGGCAGCACAGTATCAACTGGGCGGTCGTGTAGGAGTCAAAGGAACGCCTTCGATCGTTTTGTCGGACGGCCGTATGTTGCCGGGTTATGTGTCCGCGGAAAAACTCGCCGAAGAACTCGGGATCTGAAAGTTTGGTTAAGAATCCCCTGCCCTATGAGAAGGTTATGCGCATTGGTATTGCCGGGCTGGGCACGGTGGCGCAGGGCTTGCTGACATTGTTGAGGGAAAACGGAGAACGTATCACTCGACAAGCGGGAATGTCGATCGAGGTGGTACGCATAGCAAGCCATTCCGAGAAGCCTGAAGTGGATATCGGACAAGCGGTGTTTGATACCCGCTTGGAAACGCTACTGCATGATGATGTCGATGTTGTGGTCGAGTTAATTGGTGGTGTCGATTCGGCCAGCGAGCTGATTTCGCGTGCGCTAGCTCAAGGCAAACCGATCGTGACAGCAAATAAGGCGGCATTGGCGGCGCACGCGAATGAATGGTTTAACGGTGACGCGATACTCGGCATCGAGGCGTCGGTTGCAGGTGGGATCCCAATCATGAGCACGCTTAAAAGCGGCCTATCGGGGAATCGGATTGATTGGCTGATCGGTATTATCAATGGAACTTGCAACTATATATTGACTGCGATGGATGAACAGGGAACGAGCTTCGCGGACGCGTTAGCGAAAGCGCAGGATCTGGGCTATGCCGAAGCGGATCCCGGTTTTGACGTAGACGGTGTTGATGCAGCGCAAAAATTGGCTCTGCTCGCGGCGTTGGCATTCGACATCCCAGTTAGCATGGACGATATGTATATCGAAGGTATTTCAGAAATAACGGTCGAAGATTTACGGTACGCGCGTGAGTTGGCTTTTCGGATCAGGCATGTAGGTATTGCCCGCCGCAATGGCGATAAGTTTGAAACTCGGGTCCATCCCGCGCTAATTTCGGCAACGGATCTTGTTGCCGATGTGTCAGGCGTAGCCAATGCTGTGATCGTGGGTGCAAATGCGGTTGGATCGATACTTCTTGTCGGTCCGGGTGCGGGCAGCTTACCGACAGCATCAGCGGTACTTGGCGACCTGATCGAAATAGCCCGCGGAACCTGCCCGAAGACAAGGATCGGTCAAAATGAAGGAATACGTTTGCCCATTGCAGCCACTGAGTCTCGCTATTACCTCAACATTCCCGCGACCGACCGACCGGGCGTTTTTGGAGAAATAGGGGATATTCTGCGTCGGGGCGGCATTTCAATTGAGGCGGTAATACAAAAGCCCGACGCGATACGCAGAAGCGATGGTGAGCCTTGGGTGCCGATTGTCATGGTTACAGACCGAGTCATTGAAGCGTTGATGGATGATGCACTGAGCCGGTTATCTTGTCTCGATAGTGTGCGTGGTCAAATCCGTCGAATTCGGGTTGCCGATTTCGATAGTTGATGAACGAGTCCCTGATCATCGAAGAACGGGCTCCGAGCATTCCGTATACGCAACTGCGTGACGAACTTGCAGTTCCTTCTTTTTTTGCCCGTGTCCTGAGCGCGCGTGGCATTACGAGCAAGAGAGACCTCGATCTATCTCTCAATCAACTAGCGACGCCGGATAGATTGCCAGGCGTCAATCAAGCGGCGTCACGACTGGTACAGGCGATAGATAACAGCGAACGAATACTTGTCATAGGGGATTTCGATGCGGACGGAGCCACGGCATCGGCATTAGTCGTATCGCTATTGCGCGAAATGGGTGTGAAAAGCGTTGATTACCTGGTCCCTAACCGGTTTGAATTTGGTTACGGGCTGACGCCTGAAATCGTGGTTGTTGCGGCAAAACAGGAACCCGCGCTCATCATCACGGTGGATAACGGGGTATCCAGCGTTGAAGGAGTTCGAGTAGCCAACGAACTCGGTATTGACGTTGTCATTACGGACCATCATCTACCGCCAAAGGATCTTCCGGAGGCCGCAGCCATCGTCAATCCGAACCTAAAAGAGACGACGTTCGAGAGTCCGTTTCTAGCTGGCGTAGGTGTTGCTTACTATCTGATGGCCGTGGTTCGTGCCAAATTACGTGCGAAGAGGTACTTCGAAAATCACAATGTGTCAGAACCAAACCTTGCGGATTGGCTCGATTTAGTTGCACTGGGTACTGTTGCCGATGTTGTCGCTCTTGACCGAAACAACCGAATCCTCGTTTGTCAGGGACTCCGCCGCATGCGTTCGGGACGCCTGCGTCCAGGGATGCGTGCCTTGATTGAAATAGCCGACAGACGGCTAGAGGTGTTATCGGCTCAGGACCTTGGATTTGCTGTTGGGCCCAGGTTGAACGCTGCGGGGCGTTTAGACGACATCGGATTGGGTATCCAGTGCTTATTGGCCGAGGACCTTGATAGCGCAAGATCGTTGGCTGTGGCGCTGAATGAACTCAATAAGGCGCGCCGTGCGATAGAAGACGAAATGAACGTAGAAGCGAAGGTGTTGATATCGGAAAGTATCGACGCCGACGCGTCCGCGCTTTGCGTTTACGACCCTTCTTGGCATCAGGGCGTCGTAGGTATTGTGGCGGGTCGGATGCGCGAACGGTTTCATCGTCCGGTCATTGCGTTTGCCGATGCCGGTGATGTTGCGCCCGGTGAAATAAAGGGTTCTGCGCGCAGTGTTCCCGGGCTTCACATCCGCGATGCGCTCGACGATGTAGCGACCCGCTTCCCGGGCCTGGTCGATAAATTTGGGGGTCACGCGATGGCTGCGGGACTGACGATCAAACGAATTCATCTCGATCGTTTCCGCAAGGCGTTTGCCCAAGCGGTCGCAAGTCGAGTGGATCCCCGCGATATTGCTGGCATAGTCGCTTCGGACGGTGTGCTAGCCGTCGAGGATCTCAGCGTCGATAACGCTCGATTGATAGAAGAATATGGCCCATGGGGCCAAGGGTTCGATGAACCCGTGTTCCATGGTGAATTTGAGTTAATTAGTCAGCGATCGGTGGGGCAAGGAAAACACTTAAAACTCATTGTTAAACAAGATGCAAAAGTCGTCGATGCGATCGCCTTCAACCAGCAGATGATCAATTCTGACCGGGTCACAATGGCATATAAACTCGAGGTAAACCGCTATTTGGACAACGATACATTGCAGCTTTTGGTCGAGCATGTAGCCCCGAGCTGATTGGCGCTCGTGATAGAATCCGCGCTATCCCGAGGGGTACGAATGGCTGAAATCACTTCTGTCCGCGAACGGCTTAAGGATCTCATGGCCCGTAATGAGGCCTTACGGGGGTATCTTTGACGTTTCAGCACGCAAGGAAAGACTCGAAGAAGTAGAGCGGGAGCTCTCCGAATCGGATGTCTGGTCGGACGCCTCGAGAGCAGCGAATTTGGCACGAGAGCGCGCCGCGCTCGAAGCTGTGGTGACTGGGTTAGATAATCTTTTGGCAGGTCTTGGCGATGTATCGGAACTGGCAGAAATAGCTGCGGCGGAAGATGATTCGGCGACACTGGGTGCGCTCGATCTCGATCTCGAGCGATACGCCAAGGAGTTGGAGATACTTGAATTTCGCCGAATGTTCCGCGGCGAATTGGACGAGGCAAATGCTTACGTTGATGTCCAATCTGGCTCGGGCGGTACGGAGGCTCAGGACTGGGCCCAGATGCTCCTCCGCATGTATCTTCGGTGGGGCGAGAAGCGCGGACTCAAAACCGAATTAATTGAACTTTCCGACGGCGATGTCGCCGGTATCAAAAGTGCAACTATTCTTTTCTCGGGCACATACGCATACGGTTGGTTACGAACCGAGACCGGGGTTCATCGCTTAGTCCGTAAATCGCCTTTTGATTCGGGGAATCGTCGTCATACCTCATTTGCCTCGATATTTGTATCGGCGGAGATCGATGACAATATCGAAATCGAAATTGATCCAGGAGACGTTCGCGTGGATACGTACCGCTCGAGCGGTGCTGGAGGACAACACGTGAACCGAACGGATTCTGCCGTTCGGCTGACGCATGAACCCACCGGGGTCGTAGTACAGTGCCAGAGCGAGCGTTCGCAGCACCAGAACCGAGACAAGGCCTGGAAACAGCTACGAGCCAAGTTATATGAACGGGAACTACACAACCGAAGAGAAGAACAACAGGCATTGGAAGATACAAAAGCTGATATTGGTTGGGGTTCCCAGATTCGGTCGTACGTACTCGATCAGTCTAGGGTCAAGGATTTGCGTACCGAGCTAGAGCGAGCGGATCCAGTCAACGTCCTCGATGGAGACATCGACTGCTTCATGGAAGCAAGTTTGAAGGCCGGTTTATGACTGACGACAACGAAATCATAGCATCGCGTCGACAGAAACTTGTTGAGTTGCGACAGCGGGGCAACGCGTACCCAAACGGATTCGCGCGTTCGGATTTTGCCGCGACACTGCACGCGCATTATGGCGAGTTGTCTAAAGAAGCCCTCGAAGTGCAAACGATTGATGTCAAGGTCGCGGGGCGGATCATGTTGCGGCGTGTCATGGGCAAAGCAAGTTTCATCACATTGCAAGACGGCTCCGGTCAGATTCAATGTTACCTGAGGCAACAGGACCTCGGTGAGACGCCCTATAAGGAATTTGATGGCCTTTATGATCGTGGCGACATCGTTGGGGTTACGGGAACGATGATGAGGACGAAGACGGGAGAGTTGACTGTCCACGCGTCGGCGATTGTGTTGCTTACGAAATCGTTGCAGCCATTACCTGAGAAATACCACGGTCTCAGCGACCAGGAACTCAAATATCGACTGCGGTATGTTGATCTCATTATGAGCGACGCGTCGCGCGCCGTATTTCGTATTCGCAGTCGGGTTATTTCAACGATTCGTCGATTTTTTGATTCTCGTGAGTTCCTAGAGGTCGAAACTCCGATGATGCACCCCGTTCCAGGTGGTGCAAGCGCACGACCCTTCACCACACACCACAACGGTCTGGACATGGAGCTTTATTTGCGGGTTGCGCCAGAATTGTATTTAAAGCGGCTGGTCGTGGGGGGATTCGAGCGTGTGTACGAGATTAACCGCAATTTTCGTAACGAGGGTCTATCTAGCCGCCATAATCCCGAATTCACGATGCTCGAGTTCTACCAGGCATACGCAACCTTCGAGGACTTGATGGACCTGACCGAAGAACTTCTACGTGAGGTTGTTGAAACGGTAGTGGGTTCTTCTGTAATCGAATTCCAAGATGAAAGAATCGACTTTGGTCGATCAATACGTCGTGTCGATATGTCTGAGGCGGTGGCAAATGAAATTGGGGTGCCGATTGAAAAATTACGTGACCCCAAAGCAATCGCGAAGGTCGCGGAAACGGAGTCTGTGGAGGTTGGCCCCGGGTGGGGACCGGGAAAGATACTTGTGGCGTTGTTTGAAGCACATGTCGAAAAGACGCTGATCGAGCCGACGTTTGTTACGGGCTATCCAGCCGAGGTTTCCCCGTTATCCCGCAAGAGCGATCAGCAATCTGAGTTGACGGATCGGTTTGAGCTTTTTATCGCTGGACGTGAAATTGCGAACGGGTTTTCCGAATTAAACGATCCAGAGGATCAAGCAGCGCGGTTTCTGAATCAAGCCGAACAACGATCCATGGGCGATACGAAGGCGATGCACTTCGACGCAGATTACATAAAGGCGCTTGAATACGGTCTGCCGCCGACGGCCGGGGAAGGTATCGGTATCGATCGCCTGGTGATGCTGGTAACGAATTCCCCCTCCATACGCGACGTGCTGCTGTTTCCGCAAATGAGGCCGAAGGAGGAGTGAAGGAACAAAGGGACCGCGTGGTTCTGGAGAGTAGTTGGAAAGCCGCTCTCGCATCTGAATTTGACGCCACGTACCTTGTACGGTTGCGTGCCTTTCTGATCGACGAAAAACGAACCCACAAAACTGTTTATCCAGCAGGGTCGGAGATATTCAAGGCCCTCGATTCTTGTCCATTACCAGACACTCGGGTCGTCATTATTGGGCAAGACCCCTATCACGGCCCACGTCAAGCCCATGGCCTCTGTTTCAGCGTCCCGCAGGGTACTGCGCCACCACCATCACTCGTGAACATCTTTCGAGAAATTGAAGATGACATGAACGATGAGGCCGTCCCCGGGAGAACCAGAAACAGGAAGATTATGCCGGGTAAAGGTTGTCTGGTGCCGTGGACTCGACAAGGTGTCTTGCTTTTGAACTCCGTCCTTACGGTCGTGCAGGGACGAGCAGGTTCGCATCAGGGAATGGGCTGGGAGACTTTTACCGACAAGGTCGTCGACGTGATCAATCGGGACCGGGAACACGTGGTGTTTATGCTTTGGGGGAGCTATGCACAACGGAAGGGCGCCATGGTTAATCGAGAAAAACATTATGTCCTCACAGCTCCGCACCCGTCGCCGTTGTCGGCCCATAGGGGGTTTTTGGGGTGCCGTCACTTCTCTAAAGCGAATCAATACTTGGTTGAGCAAAGGCAGTCACCCGTGGATTGGTTTGACGTGGAGTAAATACATGAAAACGCTACCGCATCGAGGTGCGGTAAAAAGGCATCAGCGCGTACCTTTCGATCCCGTGGGTTTTCTCGTTCGCCGGTTTTCATGACGAACCAAATGAGTAAGCAATACGCCAGGCGAAACTCGTAACGTGACTAATTAGATTGGACGAGCGTCAATTCACAATGTGCATTGTCGAGCACGGCGTCGTCAGTGTTACTGACAACCAAGGCATGGATGTCATTAGCCATGATCACGGTGCCTTTGGCTCCCGACTTATCGAACTCCTGGCCAGAGTGAGGTTTTTCGCCTGCCCACGAGTATCGTCGTAACCGACGTTTTACGACCCCCCGATGCTCCGCCCGGGCGACGACCTCCTGACCGAGATAACAGCCCTTATCAAAACTAACGGTTCCATATGCGGTGAGTCCGAGCATCTGCGGTAGAAAGCGGTCAGCAGTACTCTTCGTAACGAGGGCAAATTCATTCGCGACAGCGACGTCCATGAGCGAACGCTGTTCACTTGATTTGGGGTATTCGGGGACGGCTCCGACGATCCAGTCAAATGGTCTGAGCGCCACCTCATTTGAACCTGATTGGGAGAATCGAACGATCGATTTGGCGCCCTCGATGAGCTTCGATTTCGAGAATACCAAGTACTTGGATAGATGTGCGTCAAGTGACTCGACGACGCTTTGATGGACAATAAAGTTCACTTCTGCCGGCGATCCGAACATCCAGCCGTTGGCGATGATGCGTCCCTTGAGATTTGTGAATGCCATTGGCATTGCTGCCTGCAAGGTCATTGGCTCAACGTCGCAAGTCACATAACCCTGAAGAAAATTCGCGGCATCCGGACCCGAGAGTGTTTGTTGAATCAAGTCATCGGCTTGTTCGGTAGAGACGACCATGCTGCTAGTTTACCAAGATCGGATTGTGCATGATCAGGTAACCGCGCACGGAGCGTATCAATGGAAGAGGAAGAGGGCAGAGCCCGTTGGCGCAGTCGTCGAGGTATGCTGGAACTCGATCTCATCCTCGTGCCCTTCGTAGAGAACTGTTTTGCCGGACTTCCTGAGCCACTGCGTAGTGACTATTTGGACCTGTTGACGGCTGATGATGTGGACGCATATACGTGGCTCACGACGAGCGAAAGTGCTCCGGAACGCTACAAGAAAATTGTAGATGCCATTAATCAATTTGATGGCGGCGGTATTTGAATGATCTCGATCTCGGGAAGATGCCCCTCATTTATTGTATGCGTCCGGTTGCCGTAAAGACGAAGTTAAGCGCACGCTGTGCCGGTCGCGCTAGGGTGATTTTGAGGGTTTTGCTTGTCGATTGATCGGCTGAAGTACGTCAAGCGGATCAACCACTGGATACAAAATACTTGGACGTGCATCAGGTTGAGTTTGTGGATAGTCAAGGGTGTAGTGTAAGCCCCGACTTTCGCGCCGCGACTGAGCTGCTTGCACCATCAGTTCGGCCACATGGATCAAATTGCGAAGCTCAATCAGGTCGCTATTGACCCGGTAATTTGAATAGTAATCGCGCACTTCCTGCTTCAGCAGTCCAATCCTCCGGGCTGCCCGTTCGAGACGCTTGTTGGTTCGGACGATGCCAACGTAATTCCACATGCATCGACGGAGCTCGGACCAATTGTGGGAAAGAATAACGTTTTCGTCAGAGTCAGTTACGCGGCTCTCGTCCCAATCGGGAATATCGGCGCAACGACCTTGGGCATCGGAGATGTCGTTCGCGATATCGTCTGCTACAGACCGAGCGAAGACCAAACACTCGAGTAGTGAGTTACTCGCAAGACGATTGGCCCCGTGTAATCCCGTGTACGCGGTCTCACCAACCGCATAAAGGCCGTCGACATCTGTTTTGCCGCGCTCGTCTACTAAAACCCCGCCACAGGTGTAGTGTGCGGCCGGAACCACGGGTATAGGATCTCGTCGCATGTCGATTCCAACGCTAAGACATGTTTCGAGTATGTTGGGAAAGCGCTGCATTATCTTTTTGTCGGGAAGATGCGTGACATCCAGGTACACACATTCCCGACCGAGACGCTTCATTTCAAAATCGATTGCCCTAGCGACGACATCTCGTGGTGCCATTTCGCCGCGCGGGTCGAATCGTTCCATAAAGCGTTCGCCATCTTGGAGAACAAGCTTGCCCCCTTCACCGCGAATGGCTTCCGAAATAAGAAACGATCGAGCATCCGGGTGATACAGACAGGTAGGGTGAAATTGGTTGAACTCCATATTCGCGATACGGCAACCTGCGCGCCATGCCATAGCGATTCCATCGCCGGTTGAGCCGTCCGGATTGCTGGTGTACTGGTAAACCTTACTTGCACCTCCGGTGGCAAGAACAATGTAGCGGGCCTCGATGACTTCAACGTTGCCTGTTTCGGGACTATAGACGTACGCTCCAAGAGTTCGTGAATTGTTTCGAGCCTGCTTCCCGCCGGTGGCAACATCGATCGCAATACGCTTGGTCAGAATTTTGATTTTGGGATCGCTAAGAACGCAATTGATGAGGGTTGTCGCAATAGCGTGCCCGGTCGCATCTGCGACGTGCAGAACCCTGCGATGCGTATGGCCGCCTTCCTGAGTTAGGTGGGGACCGTTGTCTTTCTGGTCGAATTTGAGTCCAAGATCCTGAATATGCTCTATAGCTTGGCGTGCTCGACTAACCACATAGCGGACGATTTTTTCATTGCACAGACCAGCGCCGGCGATGACGGTGTCGCGGACGTGGGCGTCAACACTATCAGCCGGTTGCGACACTGCGGCCACCCCGCCCTGTGCCCGATTGGTGGAGCCACCTCGAATGTCGTCTTTGGAAAGAACCATGACGCGCGCATGGGGTGATAGGTGCAAAGCGGTAGCGAGTCCAGCGGCCCCACTGCCAATGACTAACACATCGGTGGAAAAACGGAGGGTCAAGTCATCACTCGCGTCGTGCGGTACGAACCCGTGCGCTCTAGTATATACGGGACTCAGCGGGCAGAATATCGATCCTTTGGCTCGAACTTCACTGCCGGAGAGCAAATTTGACCGCCGACACCGACCAAGAGTTGGTTCGACGAGTACAGAAAGGCGACCGGGTTGCCTTCGATCTGCTGTTTCTCCGGCACCGCCACAAGATTCATGGTCTTGTCAGTCGGTTCATGCGACGTCCAGAAGAGGTGGACGATGTTGTTCAGGATTCATTTATAAAGGCGTACCGCGCCTTACCCGGGTTTCGATTCGAAAGCGCTTTCTACACCTGGTTGTACAGGATTGCGATAAATACTGCGAAAAATTACATAAAGGCAAAAAATAGGCGTCCCCGAGCGGTGCAGAGCGAAGTTGACGAAATTGAGCTGATTGGAGCGACTGGCGCATTGAGGGAACTCGCTGATCCTGAAAATGAGTATCTCGCTGGCGAGCTTGAAGTCGCAATTAGCGAGGCACTGGACGCATTACCCGATGATTTAAGGCATGCGGTAACTTTTCGAGAATTCGATGGTCTAAGCTACGAGCAGATTGCCGAGATTATGGATTGTCCGGTAGGGACGGTGCGGTCGAGAATATTTCGTGCGCGCGAAGCGATCGACAAAAGTATAGGAACATTGATTCGGGGTGATTAACGGAAAAATCGAAACGGTGGGGCGAGTCAGTGTCTGAAAAGATTAATGAGTTCCTGTCTGCCATGCTCGATGATGAGGCAGATGAGTTCGAAATTCGGCGTGTCCTAAGCGAGGTCTCCAATAATTCTGGTTTGAAGAGCAAGTGGTCTCGTTACCACCTCGTCTCGAGCGTCCTCAAGGGGGAAGGACTTTCAAATCTCGAAGAATTGGACTTGGGAGATGTTTCAACTGGTGACATCGGTCCTTCCTCCCGACGAGAGACGGTGAAAGAACGAAAATTGAATAAGCCGTGGCTACCGGGTCGTGGAACGCTAGCGGCATCGTTGGTCGCGGCGATTGCGGTTCTCACGATTGTTTTCGCGAGAAATGATGAAGGAGCTAAACAGCTCGAACTCGCGGATTCGCTGGTGGTTCCAGATCTCGTTGCAAAGGATGAACGGCTTCCTACGGAGAGTGATATTCGCCGTGCTGAAGCGTATCTGATCCAACATGCACAAAACGCTTCAATGAACAGTTCCGTTGCACCCATTCCGTTCATCAAAGTCATTGCGCATCAGGCTGAAAAGTGAGGTGATGAGGTGATCGCGACGAAATGCCGCGGTGCTGCTCTGGTACTTACCATCAGTGCGGTGTTGGTAGGCGGTGCCGAGAAATCCGCGCTCGAATGGCTCGATACCATGAATCGAGCGTTCCGAACCTTGGACTACGATGGTGTTTTCAGTTACCAAAGCGGCGCAGACCTAACCACGCTTCGTGTCGTACATGTAGTAATTGATGACGTTGAGCACGAGCGGCTCGTGCATCTGGACGGAGCACGCCGGGAATTCATTCGTCGGGGTCACGTGATCACGCGGATTTTGCAGCCCGATGACAAAATTCTAGAACTCGAAAAAGCGGTTCCACCAACGCGCTTTGTCCAGGCGTTTTCGCAGCGGCTAGACGCCATTGGCGATCTCTATAAGGTCGGATTGAACGGTTGGGGGCGAGTGGCGGGCAGACGTGCGATACGGTTAAGCGTCGTGCCACGTGACGAGAATCGATACGGATTTGGTATTTGGCTGGATCAAGAAACGGGATTGCTCTTACGATTTGAACGATATGACCTGACAGGATCGCGACTCGAACGGTTTCAATTCGGTCATCTGATGATTGGGGGCATTCCTCAAACAGCTGTTGTTCCGGAAGAGCATGCTGGCGCGGTAAAGACAAAGATGACATTAGAGTCAAGAGACGAGCCCCTTGTCGAACGTCATATGCACTGGCGGCCTCAGTGGGTGCCCCGCGGTTTCGGCAACTATCGATCGAATATTCGCCAGGCGACACGGGGGCGCGACAAGGTCGACACGATGATTTACTCGGATGGATTCGCGGCGTTTTCGGTATTTGTCCAAGCGATTCCGAGTCGACGGGTAATCAATTTCGAACGGCGAAATGGCGCCACTACCGTTGTCACGCGAACGGTCCGAGACCCGAGCGGCGGCAACCAACTCATTACGGTTGTTGGCGAAGTACCAGCGACGACTGCCAAGAAAATAGCTTCAGATATGGTCTATTTCCCCTGAGTTGATACGTGACGGATCTGTAAGTTTTCGATTCGATGTCGATGGCTAGCGGCAAAGATATCTGGCCGACGATGATCGCGCATCGGGTCTACGCAGATACGATTCCCTTATCGGACCTGCAACAATCTCGCGAAGAGTCGTTGAAACGCGGTAAGCTCCCCAACTGCCATCGTTGACAAGAATGTTGTGACTCGCCTAGATCGAACCCGCAACTTCTCCATCATCGCTCATATTGACCATGGCAAGTCCACACTCTCTGATCGTTTGATTCAGCGTTGTGGGGGCCTTAACGACCGCGAGATGGAGGAGCAGGTGCTCGACTCGATGGAACTCGAGCGAGAACGCGGCATCACCATTAAGTCGCAAAGTGTTGCATTGGAATACCTAGGAGCCGATGGCGAGACGTATTACCTCAATTTTATCGATACCCCAGGGCATGTTGATTTCAGTTACGAGGTGTCTCGTTCACTGGCAGCCTGCGAAGGTGCGTTGTTGGTAGTGGATGCGGCGCAGGGCGTTGAGGCTCAGTCGGTGGCTAATTGTTATTCCGCGATCGAACAAGGTCTGGACGTGATTCCAGTCCTAAACAAAATTGACCTGGTGCAAGCTGACCCCGTGCGGGTGGCGCAAGAAATCGAGAACATTATTGGATTACCCTCGGACGGTATTATCGAAGTGAGCGCGAAGACAGGGCATGGGATCGACGCGTTGCTTGAACAGCTGATCGCTGAAATTCCACCCCCTAGCGGAGACCCAGACTCGGGGTTGCGAGCCCTCGTTGTCGATTCGTGGTTTGACAATTATTTGGGGATTGTGTCTCTGGTCCGTGTATTTGGCGGACGCGTGAGGCCTGGTGATCGGATTGTCGCGAATTCTGTTGGCAAGGTACATGTCGTTGATGAGGTGGGGGTGTTTACGCCGAAACGTGAGGTTCGAGCCGAACTCGCGGCTGGGGATGTTGGTTACGTCGTTGCAGGGATAAAAGATATTCGCGGTGCGCCGGTTGGCGACACACTTCTTCAGGATGGGTCGAAAGAGCTACCGGTTCCTGGATTTGAACGCGTTAAGCCACAAGTGTTCGCTGGAATGTTTCCAATTAGTTCCGACGATTTTGAAGCGTTTCGGGATGCATTAGCTAAGCTTCGGTTGAATGATGCATCGCTTCACTATGAACCAGAGACATCGGATGCCCTGGGTTCTGGTTTTCGTTGTGGATTTCTGGGCATGCTCCATATGGAGATCGTCCAGGAACGTCTTGAACGTGAATACGATATTGAGTTAATCACGTCGGCTCCTACGGTGGTTTATCAAGTGACCACGAAGCAGGACGAAAAGATCCAGATTGATAATCCTTCGCAACTTCCCGAGCCAGGCGACATTGCCGAGATGCGCGAGCCTATCGCGCTCGTCAATATCCTCGTGCCCCAAGAACACGTTGGAAATGTCATATCGCTTTGCGTCGACCGTCGCGGAATACAAAAGAACATAGAATTTACCGGAGGACAGGTCTCGCTCACCTATGCCATACCGATGAGCGAGGTGGTGATGGATTTTTTTGACCGGCTCAAATCAGTCAGTCGTGGGTTTGCGTCGTTAGATTACGGTTTCAATTCCTTCGAAGTCGCTCCCTTAGTTCGACTTGATATTTTGATTAACGGTGAACGAGTCGATGCATTGGCTGTCATAACACACAAAGAAAAAGCGCATGATCGAGGACGCAAGTTGGTTGAGATTATGCGCGGGATAATCCCACGGCAGTTATTTGATGTGGCGATTCAGGCTGCGATTGGAGGTCATATTGTCTCGAGACAAACCGTGAAAGCGTTACGTAAGAATGTGACCTCGAAATGTTATGGCGGCGATGTGACCCGCAAGAAAAAACTGCTTGAAAAACAAAAAGCCGGGAAAAAAAGAATGAAACAAGTTGGACGTGTCGAAATACCACAGGAAGCGTTCTTGGCTGCTTTGAAGATTGAGCGCTAAAGACGAATTCGCGCCGAGGGGTTGTTGCGTTATTTTTGCAGGCGGAGTATCGATTTCAAGGTTGCTATAGTGTTCCTGGTGAGATGCAAAGCCATACTGCCTTGACTATAAAGGCCCTCCAGAACCGAATTGGTTACAACTTTCGGGACCCAGCAATTCTCAATCGTGCGTTGACTCATCGGAGCGCCGGTAGGGACAACAACGAACGACTGGAATTTCTCGGTGACGCCGCCCTTGGGTTTGCCATTGCCGATGCTCTGTATGCGCGCTTTACCGAAGCTTCGGAAGCTGACCTGACTTTGATGCGGGTTGAACTGGTCCGAGGCAGTACGTTGGCGCTGGTAGCTCGCGAAATTGAATTAGGTAGTTGTCTATCCTTGGGCTTCGGTGAGCGAAATAGCGGTGGGGGAGACCGCGATTCGATCCTCGCAGATGCGTTAGAGGCCGTTATTGGCGCCGTGGTACGTGACGGGGGCTACGCCGCCGCAGGTGAGTTGGTTGTGCGGTTGTTGAAAGGTCGGTTGGACTCAGTACAAGAACACCCGATCAAGGATCCGAAAACCCTTCTTCAAGAGGAATTGCAGAGTCAAGGCGATGTTCCGCCACATTACCACGTTGTCGAAAAAGCGGGAGAGGCCCACAAGCGACGTTACCGCGTTGAGTGTCGCGTTGATGTGCACAATCTTGTTGCCTTCGGCGAAGGAACGTCGCGACGAGATGCCGAAAAAGAAGCCGCGGAAGCAATATTGAAAGAGTTGGGAAAACGTGAATAACACCCGGTGCGGATACGCTGGAATTGTAGGACGTCCGAACGTGGGTAAATCGACACTGTTGAACCACCTCATGGGGACCAAACTTTCCATCACTTCTCGAAAGCCTCAGACCACGCGGATTAATCAGCTTGGCATCTCCACTCACGCCGAGACTCAAATAATTTTTGTCGATACGCCTGGATTACGAAGTTCACGGCCAGACGTGACCGGACGAAAAATCTACAGGTACATGTCAAGTCAAGCCATGGCGGCAGTCGCGGACGTCGATCTTGTGGTGCTGTTGGTAGATGCGCGAGGATGGACAGAGGGTGATGAGGCCGTGCTCACATTGGTAAAGCGCGAGGGCGTTGCCGCGATCTGTGGGATCAACAAGATCGATCGATTGGTCCGGAAAGACCTTCTTCTGCCTCTTATCAAAGAGATTCACAATAAACACGCTTTCGAAGCCATCATCCCAATGTCGGCACTCCATCGACAAGGCCTAGACGACCTGTCTATTGAGATTGCCCGATTGATTCCTGAGGGGCCACACCTCTTTGATTCAGATGAGTTGACCGATCGACCTTTGGTTTTTTTGGTTGCAGAAACCATTCGAGAAAAACTAATGCGTCAGTTAGGAGACGAGCTACCTCACCGAACGACGGTTATGGTGGAGCGTTATGAGGTCGGAGAAACCCTGACCGAAGTTGATGCGGTCATTTACGTTGAACGTAGCAGCCAAAAAGCAATCGTTATCGGCCGTGGGGGTAGACGGCTCAAGGCAATCGGCCAAGAAGCGCGCGGTAATATTGAGGATCTGGCTGGCGGAAGGGTCATGTTGAATCTTTGGGTAAAGGTACAACCAGGCTGGTCGAACAATGACGAACTGTTGGCAAGATTTGGTTATCGTTGACTGACCGCCAGTGTAGACAGCCTGGGTATGTGCTACATCGCCGAGCTTATCGGGAGACTAGCTATCTTGCCGACATCTTAAGTCCCGATTTCGGGCGCCTAGCAGGCGTTTTTCGGGGCGCGCGAAAGAAACGAGGATCGTCGCTGGAGCCCTTTATACGCTATGGATTGGCGTGGCATGGGCGGGGGCAGATGGTCACGGTGACGTCGTATGACGCCGAGATTGAGCATTCCTTGAGAGATCATTACCTGTATGCGGGCCTTTATTTAAACGAACTGATCGTCCGTGCGTTACCGATCGAGGTATCCGCGCCGCTGCTTTTTCATGCTTACGACAAAGCGATTACGGCCCTCGCCCGTCGTGATGCCTTAGAACCTGTACTACGTACCTTTGAGCGTATTCTGCTACGCGAGTCAGGTTACGAGCTCGTCTTCAACTACGATCAGTCCACGGGGGAAGGCATTGCTCCAGACGGGTACTACCGATTTGTGCCGAGTTTTGGGTTCGAGTCGATACAGAAAACGTCCGATGCCCTTCCTGGGAGGGCTCTTCTGGCGATCGCGGACGATGATTATGCAGATGTTGAGACACGTCGAATCGCGAAACGCGTTCTTCGCAGTGCGCTAAAGCCGTTGTTGGGAGACCGTCCGCTGACATCGCGCCAGTTTTTTCGCGGTTCCAATCGTGGCATTTAGATCGCGATTACCCCAGACCGTTGAACTTGAGGTGGTTGGACAGACGCAGGAAGGTTACGGCGTGGGAAATAACGTCGGACGCGAGTGCGTTGTCAAAGGAGCACTCCCTGGGGAGGTGGTCTCTGCTCGCGTCGTGGGCAAGCGTAAGTGACAAATTCTCACGATAACGAAAACGGTCCAGACCGCGGTGGATTCCCGCACGGAGCC
Source organism: Pseudomonadales bacterium (assembly GCA_046582115.1). GTDB lineage: Bacteria > Pseudomonadota > Gammaproteobacteria > Pseudomonadales > Azotimanducaceae > UBA11889. The sequence goes on from JAYGFA010000053.1 coordinate 28,072, forward strand.
GTTTTGTGCTGTCTTTCCTCGTTGCGGTGGGTGTACCAATCAGCAGTGGGGCCACAAGAACCAGTTACTGTTTAAAGAACAATGGGTTCGCGGCGAACTGTCGAGGCACGGGGTTCCGTACAAGTTATTCCCGCCTTCGTTGCATGGATCAACCAGACGCTATCGCCGTCGCGCCCGCCTTGGGGTTCGATGGATAGAGAAGGCAGCTAGAGCGTACGTTGGCTTCCGAGAAACTTTCGGGAGTTATGTGGTAGACATGGAGACTTGCCCGACGCTAGTCCCAAGATTGGCCGAATTGATAGGCCCTTTGCGAGACCTAATAACGCGTATGAGCACGCCGAAGAGAATTCCTCAGATTGAGTTAGTTTCCGGGGACAAGGTGCGAGCGCTGGTGTTGAGGCATCTGGATCCGCTGGCCGCTTCAGATCTTGCCCTGCTGAGCGCATTTTCGAATTCTTATGACGTATGGGTATATGGGCAAAGTGGAGGATACCAAACCGTAATACGTCATTTCCCGGTGGGAGATCCCCGCGCCAAGCTGACGTACGAAATCGCGAAGTGTGACGTAAGCTTCGAGTTCGAACCGACCGATTTCATCCAAGTCGATTCGGAAGTTACTCACCTTTTAATCGCAGCTGTGTTTAAGGAGCTCGCGTTGGAGAGTGAGGATCGGGTTGTCGACCTGTTCTGCGGGATTGGGAACTTCAGTCTACCAACGGCTCGAACGGCCAAGTCTGTTCTCGGTCTCGAGATCTCCACAACCGCAGTTGAGCAGGCGCGACGGAATGCAGAGAGGAATGATCTGTCGAATGCAGCGAGATTCTTAGTGAGCGATCTATATCGGCCAATAGATGACACATTGAAGGAGTCGAACTAAAAATTGTTGTTAGATCCTCCTCGTTCGGGCGCGGGACCGGAGCTCGCACGATATGCTCGTAGAGCGGAGCGAGTAGTTTATGTTTCTTGTAATCCAAGGACTTTCGCCGAAGACGCGGCCGTACTTGGTCGAATTGGATTTCAACTAGAAAGAGTCCAGGTCTTCGACATGTTTCCACATACAAATCACGTAGAAATAGTTGGTAGTTTTGATCGGTTAAATTGTCCGTGACGAGCGCCGCAAATACTCAACGACGGTCCCAGTACCGATTGCTAGTAACATGTGTCCGTTAGGTTATCTGGGCGATAGCTGGGACGATGGTGCCAGCGGCGTAGTATTTGGAGATTTGTCCATGAATTTGATCCTTCTTGGACCGCCCGGTGCGGGGAAAGGGACCCAGGCCCAGGCGATGTGTATGCGGTTTAACATTCCCCAGATATCGACAGGCGATATGCTACGTGCAGCCATTGCGGCCGGATCGCCCTTGGGACAGCGGGTGAAGTCGATTATGGATGCGGGTGAGTTGGTATCCGATGACGTGATCCTTGAGCTCGTGACAGAGCGGTTGTACGAGCCTGATTGTAATAGCGGGTTCCTGTTCGATGGTTTTCCCAGAACAATCCCACAAGCAGAGGCGCTTATTTCGAACGGAATTGTTCTCGATCATGTTCTGGAGATTGATGTCTCCGATGAAGAAGTGATTCGTCGCATCACCGGAAGGCGAGTGCACGAGGCAAGTGGGCGCGTTTATCACGAGGTGTTTAATCCGCCTCAAGTAGCAGGTAAGGACGATGAAACGGGGGATGTACTAGTGCAACGAGCTGATGACGCCGAAAATACCGTCAAAGAACGTCTAAAGGTTTATCACGATCAAACTCGACCTCTCGTTGATTACTATCGTGACAGTACGGTCAGGTACTCAAAGATAAATGGAATGGGGTCCGTCCAAGACATTAACAATGCAGTATTTGAAGCATTAAATGATTGACTGATACTGCGGACGGCGCTTTCTCCCGCCTCACCCAGCCCAAATATGGGCACGATCAGTTGGCAGTAGTACGATGTCCACCGCCGAACCCACCTCAACGCCATCAATGTGTTCTGGCACTACGATTAAACAATTTGCATTGGCAAAGGTGGCGAGGCGATTCGAACTTTGGTCTCCGGTCGGTGCTACAGTAACGCGGTTGCCATCTACTTGGAAAATACCCCGTACGTATTCTCGGCGCCCGCGATGGTGCTCGATTGTTCCTTGTAGGACCGCTGGTAGCCTATATGGCGCGCTGTCAGGCACTCCGCAAAGCCGGTCAATGGTTGGCGCAACAAACAACAAGTAGGTGATGATAGTCGATACAGGATTCCCTGGGAGACCAAAAAAAAGTGCTTTGCCGACTCGTCCTACGGCAAGTGGCTTGCCCGGTTTTAATGCAATTTTCCAGAAATCTAACGAACCCGTCTGTTCCACTGCTGCTCTAACGTAATCGGCATCGCCCACGGATACGCCACCACTGGTGACCAATAAATCCGCGGTTTTCGACGCGGTTTCTAGTGCCCTTTTAATCGCTTGGGGATCGTCGGGAAGGGCACCAAGATCCAATACCTCCACGGGGCGTTCCGAAACAAGTTCGCGAAGAGCGGTTCGGTTGGCGTCGTATATTTGTCCAGGACCCAACGGTGTGCCAGGATCGACCAGTTCATCTCCAGTTGAAAATAACGCCACTCGAATCCGACGTACGGTTGGCACGTGCGTCACTCCGCAAGCAGCCAACCAACTAATTTTGTATGCATCGAGCCGGGCACCACTTTCTGCGAGAAGTTGCGTCTTGGCTATATCGTGGCCCCGAAGCCGAATGTTTTCGCCGGCGTCGATCGACGCACGAATACGAATCTGATTCCCGCTCCTTTCAACGTCCTCTTGAATGACAACAGCCGCCGCACCATTCGGTACCGGAGCTCCGGTAAATATGCGCACTACCGTGCCTGGGACTAACGAATCCTGGTAAACGTGTCCCGCCCTGCATTCGCCGACGACAACAAGCCCTCCATCATGACTCAAGTCTCTCGCGTGAAGCGCATACCCGTCCATGGCGGATGCGTCGAACGGAGGCAAGTCCATGGGTGCGGCGATGTCAGATGCCACTACGCGACCTTTTGCTTCGTTTAGTGGGATCGTTTCCGTGTCTGACACCGGCGAGGTTAGATCACTGAGTTTTCGCAGCGCGTCGTCAACGTTTAGCATGCACGCATGGCCTCGCTATTAGCTTTGGAAACCACCGCTGAACTCTGCTCGGTCGCTATTGGTAATAACGAGATGGTGCTTGAGGATACACGGCTGGCACGGAGGCAGCACAACGAAATCGTGCTATCGATGGTCGATACGGTTTTATCGGCGTCGCTGATTGAGCGCGACGAGGTTGCATGTGTCGCGTTTTCTGCGGGGCCGGGCTCTTTTACGGGGGTGAGAATAGCTGCGGGAATAGCACAAGGGATCGCCTTTGCATGGGATATTCCGGTTTGTCCGGTGCAGACCTCGAAAGCGATGGCCTTGTCCAGCCTGGAACAAGATCGTCAGCTGACCGACTTTGTGACATCCCGACGGTCTCGACAAAGCTTGGTGTATGTCGCCGGGTTTAATTCGAGCCCAGGACATTTGCTAACTACTTCGAGGGACCAGTTGGTCGATGAAAAGGTTTTTCGCGTTGGACACCGTATTGTCAGTGATTCTCAAGTCGCACTGTCAGCGCGTCACGTGTTACAGATTGCGCAGGGCGACTTAGGTAGTTGGTTGGATGCTGAGCAGGGACTACCTGTCTATGTAGAAGGAGACACACCATGGCGTGCTAGGGCACGCCCATAACTTTGAAGGGTTACTGGGGTAGGGAAGGAAATTTGCTTTCAACGGCTTGGATTGACAGAGAGTCGCAGCTTGGTTGTTGACGTGGTCGAGCGGGATTTGATTGTCTATTTTGATGACGCAGAAGAACGTGCGCGCGATTTTACCTCGGGTATCGGCTACGGCGTTGCACCGATGAACCTAGCGCCCGATGGATGGTATCTCTACCTCAATGAGTCTGATTTGATGCTTCGACATCCGGCCAAACGAACCGTGCACTTATCGTTGGACGATATACGAAGGCGTTCGCTCTCGGGACGTCGTTCGCCATTATCGAGAGCGTGCGGCGTTCGCGAGGGTATGACGGTTCTTGACGCGTTCGCAGGCTGGGGTACCGATGGTCTTACGCTAGCGACGCTCGGTTGTGTGGTCACTTGTTGTGAACTACAACCGCTTGTTTTCGCAATGTTGTACGACCGGATCAAGCGCTTCAAACGCCGCTCGCTCGATTGCATACGCGTGGATGTTCGCGAGTTGTTGGCGGATCAAGTGCGGCGCTGGGACGTCGTGTATTTAGACCCGATGTTCCCCGCACATCGTAAAACCGCACTGCCTTCGTATCCGATGCAGGTGCTAGCGGATTTAGCGGAGCAGTCAGACGCAAGTGAGATCGCCAAGTGGTCGTTCAAATGCGCCAACCGGCGCGTGGTGGTTAAGAACCGGACAACGTCGCCGCCGCTTATAACGGCTCCTGATTGGCAAATTCGAGCGCGGAGCGTGCGATTCGACGTCTATCGAGCCGACCGAAATTAGGCCGCAGATTCGGCCCGCGGTGATGACGGAATGGACTGTTGTAATTCTATCCTGATGACTTGCCGAGATGCTCGAATCAGTTCTCGGATCGATGCGTCGAAGTAAAGGTAACCGTCATCGTCTGTATGGGCGACCTCGCGGTCTTCGAGCATTCGAATGAAGCCGCGAAAGAGCGTCGGGTCGAAAAACTCGGGCGCATTCGTGCCGTACAAACCCGAGAAACGGCGCGCGGTATGACAAGCGGTTTCAAGCAAGGTGGTGCTCGTGTATACACCGGTACCCGCCTTGTCTAGAAGGGCGATAGCGATATAGAAGCGTTCGAGCGTCGGCATCAGTGCGTTCGCTAATAGATTTAGGTGGAAACGACCCTTGGCGTCTTCCTTGGGAGGCGTGACGCCCTGCTCGCTGCGATCTAGAAGTCCAAGTGTCTCAAGTTGCAACAAGCATCGCATCGTCTCATCTGGTCCAGATCGAAATGAGAGTTCTGCCTCAATATACGGGAGCACCGTCGTCATAAGACGTTCAAGCGCGGTAATGTTGAGAGGCAGTCTGCGGTTAACGAGCAAGCACGCGATCATGGCCGATTGCGCGATTACGTGTAGGACGTTGTTCCGATACCAAGTCATTAAAATAGCGGTCACAGAGTCGTGTCCGACGAGTCGGTCGCCCGCGTCTTCTTCACGCTGCAGCATATCCAAGCGTTCAACCTGTTCGAGTATCTGACTCGGCGAGAGATCTGTGACGCTAAAGTTATGGTGCTCTCGATTGTCTGTAATCAGTTTTTTCAGATAACCCAGATGCTGGATTAAAACGTTCTCTTCTATTGTAAATCGCGGCATCGATAGGGTCGTTAAAGCGACAAGGTTGACGGGATTGACGTGCGCCGAATCATTCACTGCCGTCAGTATTTCGTGGCCGAGGGATTGTGCGGCAGTCGTGGGTAGCGACGAGTGGTTTTGTTCGACATCGAAATTGTTGACGAATGTCGCAAGGTCGATCGGGGCCCCAAACCGGACCGTCACGCGACCAAAATTCTGTTTAATCAATCGCAAGTTGCGGAATACGTCGGCCACATTCTCCCTGCGTTTGCTCTGTCCTCGTAGTTCGGACAGATACGCATTTGCCTCGATCAGTTTCTCGTAACTGAAATAGACAGGGATGATAGCCACAGGCCGCGGTAGTCCTAGAGCATAGCTAGCCAGCGTCATACCGAGCATGCCGAGTTGTGGCGGTAGCATCCGCCCCGTCCGGCTTCGGCCTCCTTCGATGAAATATTCGACCGAATGTCCTCGAGAAAACACCTCGTTGAGGTACTCGCTCATAACGGCACGGTAAATTGGATCGTTGCGAAAGGAGCGGCGCATGAAGAAAGCGCCGCTGCGTCTAAGCAATTTTCCGATCACCGGTATGTTTAAATTGTCACCAGCGGCAATGTGCGGAATCATCAATCCCAGGCCAAAAAGAGCGTGCGATAGGACGAGGTAATCTACGTGTGATCGGTGACAAGGTGTGTACACAAGCGTGTGAGTTTGGGCAATCCGCTCAAGCTGCTCGAACCCCTGAATATCTATGCCATCGTAAATACGGTGCCAAAACCAGGTGAGGAGACCTTCTAAGACTCTGATGGTGGGGTACGACATGTTGGACCCTATCGCGAACGCGTCACGACGTGCTTCCTCTTCGAGAGTAGCCCAATCGCCTTCCGCCGATTCGATGGCGTCTTGCACCGGGCGACTCGCAACGATTTTTTCCACCAGACTACGGCGGTTTGAGAGATCGGGTCCCAGAACGGCGGTCCGCTCGTTGCGAAAGTAGACCCGAAGTATTCGGGCTAATTTGCGCACGTTACGGTTGCCGCTTTCTTGAGTAGACGGCGATTGGGGCCAGAGAAGCGATGTTCCGAACCTCACCAAAATATCGGAGCGATTGAACAGTAGCCCGAGCAGTCGGCGCAGTCTCGAAGAGATCAACCATTCGTCAGACACCATAGAACGAATAAGCGATTTGTCTTTATTCGCGGCTCGTCCCCAAAAAATCGATACAGGAATAACCGTGAGACGCAACGTTGGGTCTTGCGCGTGGGCTCGGTCAATTCGCAGCATGCGGTGCGAATAGGTGCGCATGGTATTTTTTTCGAAGAACCCGCTTCCGCGATTCAAAAAGAAAAATCGTCTCGCTTCGTTTGGCTTCGATAGTGGTAGCAAGGGACGAGGCAAGGACGTTTGTTCACAGGCGAGGTCCAACAGAAGAAGATCGGCGAGGGACCGCTGGGGCAAGACGTACAAGACATCCGGGTCCTGAAAGTTCGTATTGCCAACAAGATTGGGCTTGACCAGACGGGCCAACAAGGCACGTGACATGCGGTAACTCGTTCCAGCGAGCTTTACGGAGGAGGGGTGGCTGCGCATCTTTCGTTCAGATTCTAGCCGTACTTTGTTGGACGAAGAGGCTACATGGTAATGCGCTGATTTTCCGTGCCGAGTGACTTGGGTACAGATGCGCCTTAGCGTTAGTCGCGCCGACCCTCATAGATCTGTTCGATTTGCGGTTCGCTTTCGCTTCCGCTTCCGCGGGACTCAATCTGTACTTGCCAAATTCCTTTGTACTTCCGATCAGTTGTGTCTGCGACTTCTTCACGATTGCGTTGAATGGTGGGTCGTAGGAACACCAAAAGGTGGCGCTTGGTTCGGGTCGTCGATCGATTCTGAAACAGGCGTCCAAGAAATGGGATTGACCCCAAAAACGGCACCTTTTTCAGCGTTTCTCGTACGTCGTCTTGGATTAGGCCTCCGAGGACAATCGTCTGCCGGTCATCTGCCAATATGGTTGTTTCGATACTGCGTTTGTTGGTAACCACGTCTGAGAATCCGGCCGCGCCGATTTCTAGACCAGTATTGACGACGTTTTCGACCGTTTGGAAAACCTCGAGTCGAATTGACCCGTCGTCATGGATGTGAGGTGTCACGGTCAGCTCAATGCCGATATCTTCTCGCTGTATGGTAGTGAAGGGATTGCTGGCGCCATTGCTGGTCGACGTAAACGACCCGGTACGAAAAGGTACCGTTTGTCCTGCAAGGATTTTGGCTGTCTCATTGTCGAGAGTAAGGATACTAGGTGTTGATAACAGATCAGCCGATGTATTGATGGCTATGGCGTTGATGATGGCGCCGAATGAAATGCCGTCTGGATCGAGTCGTGCTACCGCAAGCGTGGGAGAACCGACACTGGCTATTCCTAGTACTGGATCAATTTTTCCGTCCACAGCCGTTGCGCTGATGTTGCTCAGCAAATTGGAAATGATGCCATTGAGGGTGGTGCTTGCAAAAGGTACCGATTCACCGCTGGCATCTGCTACGCCAGCTTCAATTCCAATAGCTCTTGTTTGATCAACTGAGATTTCGACAATGGCAGCTTCAGTGAGTACTTGGGCCCTACGTATATCAAGTTGTCGTAGGATATCTTGGATTTCCAACATTGTGCCGGGATCTGCCCTGACAACAATCGCGTTCAATGAGATATCGGCTTGAATGCTGATATTTTCGGATTTTGTGTTGTCGCCCCGCCCCCGAGGCTCTGTCAGGATTCCGTTAAGGATCTCCGCTGTCCTAGTTGCATCGGAGTGGTTCAACTGGAATACCCGGGTTGAACCGGACGACGTCGCCGGTTGATCTAGTTGTTCAATCAAAGAACGTACCGCTGCGATCGGTGCACTCTTGCCCCTGAGAACCAGCGTGTTGTTTCGATCGTTCGCAATCACAAGAACGCGTTGGGGCCCCTCCGCGGATTTTCCAATTTGATCGGGCGCAACTTGTTCAAGAATCTCGACCACGCTCCCGACCCACGCTTGTTCGAGAGCTATCACCACGACTTCATCTTCGTCAGCGACGTCAATCTGGCGAATGATCGTTAGTAACCGCGCAATATTGTCGGCGTGGTCGCTGATAATGACGACGTTCGCTTGCGTTACGGCAGCGATGTGGCCGTATTGCGGGATCATGGGACGGAGGATCTTAACCAGTTCCGCTGCGGCAACATTGCGCGCCGTGATCACCCGTGTCACGACCTCTTCGGACAACGAACTGCTGTCGTCATTAACGGGTGCGCCCGATTGTTTTACTGTCGCACTTTGCACAATGCGGACTACGTCTCCCGTGCGTGACGCGCCGAAACCGTGTACCCGCAGCACCGAGAGAAATAAAGCGTAGACGGCTTCGGTATCGAGGTTTCGGTCAGAGACAACGGTCACATTGCCTTTCACCCTAGGGTCAACGACAAACGTTTGACCGGTGATGGTCGAAACTTGAGTAATGAACTCACGAATATCCGCGTTCTTAAGGTTGATCTTCCAGGTTTGCGTGTCAGGCCACGTTGGCGCGGCTAGTAAACAGCAAACAAGAACGAGCCAATGGAGACGTTGTTTTCGCATAATTTTTATTTGAGGGAAACGGTGATAAAAAAGTTCCTGCTACCTCTTTTGATCTCCAGACGAGCAGAGCCCTGGGCCAGCACGTTCTCAAACTCGAGTCTGTCTTCCGCCACGTTACCGATGGCTCGATTATTTACCGAGAGTAAAATATCGCCGGGTTGAAGTCCGGTTTGCCTCAACGCTGGATGCGAGGCTAAGCTGCCCAGCCGGTACCCCCGTGCAGCTTCCGTTGAAATAGGTTTAATCCCTAGTTCCGCGAGTGTACCTTCCGCGTCGTTTTCGAGTCGACCCTGGTAGGACGCAATAACTTGTCGGACTGATTGTTGAGCGTTACGTCCGGTTGTTGCCCCCCTGTCGGTTTCAGCACGCTCGACGCGGGTTGCGTTCGATGACGCGCCGGCGATTCGGGAACCATCGGAGGCCGTTAGCGAACGAGAAAGAGCTGGATCATTATTTGTCTGCGCGGATACTCCCTGTGGAGTGAAATTGCTTTTGGTGGTGGGAAAGCGGAGCAGTTCTCGTTTTCCCGACCGCTCCAAAACGACTCGATCTGCGAATACTTCCACCAGCGTTGCATTGCCCGGCACACGTTCATTGATGCGAAAGAGTTTTGCAGCCCCGCGTTTTTCCGAAATCAGCGCCGCAGAGTCTTCTGGATCGCCGGCACTCGCTGCGAATACGCCGATAAGTTCGAGATTAAGCCGGGTTTCGGCAAGTGCCTCGGTTACCGTTACTGCCGAATTAGACTGGGCCTGCGATGCATCCCCGAAAAGGTTTAACGACGTTACGTGATCAATTGAAACGACGTCCACGCCATTATTGGTACCAAGGCCGCTAGGTAGTTTTGAAAGTTTCTCTTCAGGCGGAAACATAAAGAACAGCACGGATTCTTGTAGTGACCATGCAATCAACACCACCAATATGATCAATACAACGTTTCGAGCACTATCGATGAGCTTGGGGCTGAAATCGAACACCGTTGATGGCCGAGAATTAGATACGCAATTTTAAAGAAGTTTTTCCGACACCTCCATCACGATGGCTCGGTCCGATTCGCTACCCTGCCACGGCTGACCAATGAGACGCGTAAACCTTTTCGTGATGCCGATGTGGACCCATCCGTCTTCGTCGAGACGTGCGTGTAACAGTGGTGTGTTGTCGGTTTCCGATCTAACCATCATCGAAGGGATGCCTTCGGCCATTTGCAACTCGCCCAACAACGTCGGTAGTTCTCTTCGGAACGTTTGATTGGACATGCGGTACTGTACGATACCGCCGTCCCAGCGCATGTCTCCTTGGGTGTGGATATGATCTTCGTTTCTGTTGACTGTTGCTGTAATCGAGTTGAGGTGGAGCGCACCGGTCAAGTTCATGTCATAGGGAGCCAGTATTCGATTAATTGTTTCGGGCTCCACTAACCCGTTAAACGAGAACGATGCATGCCCCCACCCGATCGTCGCAGTACCCTGCAAGACGTGGTTGTCATCCTCGAGCATCCATTCAATAGCGAGTTTGCCAACAAACAGTTGAGTTGGGTCAATAGACCAACGTAGTGACCCGGCGTATAGCGCGCTGACGCGTAGTCGTCCGCTGCCGTTCCAAACACTCCCCTTGGTCGTCGAAACCTCTATCGCGGGTATCCCGTTTGTGACGAGGCGTATTGAGCTAGCTGGCAGTGAGATGACGAGGAACGACAGAAAAAAAACCAAACCTAAGATCAAGAGTTGGTGAGACTTCAACATAGCAAGCGGAAGAGGATGTCCTGATACATCCTGGCTAGGGGTTCTAAATCACTAATACGGACACACTCGTTGATCTTGTGAATGGATGCGTTGGCGGGGCCTAGCTCAACAACTTCAGCGCCGGTTGATGCTATGAATCGCCCGTCCGACGTTCCGCCAGAAGTCGAGAGATCGGGCTCAAGGGATACGATCATATTTATAGCCGCCCGCACGGCATCAAGCAGTCGTCCCTTCTTAGTCAAGAACGGCAGTCCCGACACTTGCCAATCCAGTATGACCTCAATTCCAGGATCGACATTGAGTAATTGTTTCTCTACAGCCGCTTGCAAACCCTCGACACTTTGTTCTGTGTTGAACCTAAAGTTGAACTGAATGTCGAGTTCGCCCGGGATAACGTTTGACACGCCTGTCCCAGCATTTATGTTGGATATTTGGAACGTGGTGGGTGGAAAGTAATCGTTGCCCGAATCCCAAACCCTAGAGACGAGTTGGGATAGTGCGGTGATAGCGGTATGGATTGGGTTCCGCGTTAAATTGGGGTAGGCGACATGTCCTTGCTCGCCGACGAATCGGACACGACCATTGAGTGATCCACGACGACCGATCCTCACCACATCGCCTACTTTTTCGGTAGACGACGGTTCTCCGACCACGCACATGTCGATTCGAGTACCTTGTTGATGTAGATGATCAATGACTTTAACGGTTCCGTCTTTGGCCTCACCTTCCTCATCGCTGGTAATGAGGAACCCTATGGATCCGCCGTGGTCGGGATGGCTTAGGACGAATCGTTCCGCCGCGACCACCATAGCGGCGAGGCTCGATTTCATGTCGGCAGCGCCACGACCGTAGAGGTATTGACCATCGACCGTCGGTTGAAATGGAGGCGACGTCCACTGGTGTAGTGGACCTGGGGGAACGACGTCGGTATGTCCTGCGAATACGACCAGGGCCCCACCATCCCCACGCTGAGCCCACAGGTTACTGACGGACCCGAAGGGTAGGTGATCGACCTTGAATCCAGCGGCGGTAAGCCGATGAGCGATTAACTGCTGACAACCGCCATCGTCAGGCGTCTCGGAGGAACAGCTGATAAGGCCGCACGTGAGATCGAATACCTCCTCGGTCATCCGTAATAGCCTTCTGCGAAACTCACTAGTCTGGTTACGGCATCGACGCAGTCCGCGATGGGGGCCACCAGCGCGATCCTGATTCGACCCCGACCAGGGTTCGTTCCTTGATACTCTCTCCCGAGGTATTGACCGGGCAAAACCGTGATGTTCTCGGTGACGAAAAGATCCCGTGTAAAGGATTCATCGTCGCCTGGGAGCTCGGGCCAGTAGTAGAAAGTACCCGGAGGAATCTCTACGTCGAAGACTCGCGAAAGGATAGGGTTTACAGCGTCGAATTTTTCCCTATAGGACTGGCGGTTTGACACCACGTGTTGTTCATCTCGCCAAACGCGGGAACTCACATTTTGTACGTGTTCGGGCATCGCACAGCCGTGATACGTGCGGTATTGGAAATAACGATCGATAATTTCGGCGTCCCCAGCGACGAATCCGGAGCGTAGCCCAGGACAATTTGATCGTTTGGAAAGGCTGTGAAAGACCATGCAATGACCGAAGTCATTTACTCCGAGCTCTGTTGCAACCTCAAGTAGACCTTTGGGTGGTTCGCCTTCGTCGTAGTAAATTTCCGAATAACATTCGTCGGCGGCTATAACGAAATCGTGTTTGTGGGCGCGTTCGATCAGCATTCCGAATAGGTCCTTCTCGATAAAGCTCCCCGAGGGGTTCCCAGGTGAGCAGATATAAAGGAGTTCGCACTGATCCCAAGTTTTCTCGTCTACCACATCGAAATTGGGATCAGCGGTGCTGGGCACGTAAACGGGGGTTGAACCCCCGAGTATCGTAGCGCCTTCGTAGATCTGATAGAACGGGTTGGGTAAGAGAACACAACTATTCGACGTGCCACTCAAAATCGCTTGACCGAAAGAAAACAGAGCTTCTCTAGTCCCATTTACCGGCAAGACATGGCGGTCTGGGTCAGCGTGGACGCGAAAACGACGCGCCAACCATTCCGTGATCGCGGTGCGGATACCTATGCCTCCGCGCGTCGCAGGATAAGTGGTTAATCCCGACTTGAGAACACTGGTGTCGCTGAGGGCTTCCAATACGAAACTTGGTGGCGCATGTTTCGGTTCCCCAAGTGCAAAGGAGACGTGCGCGTTCTGTGGATTCGGCGTCAGTCCTTCCTTAAGGTCGTTTAAGCGTTCAAAAGGATACGGGAGTAAGCGTTCGAGGTATGGATTCACGCGACCGCCTCGGTAACCTCGGAATCGATCCTTGCCTGCAAACGAGAGACGATTTGGTCTATGCGGGTACTTTCCAAAATGCGGTTTCCTTCTACGTCACTTATGTGAAAAACGTCTTCAACCCTTTCACCGAGCGTTGTGATACGAGCCTGGTGAACGACAATGTCTAATTCGACGAATAGGCTACCGACCATTGACAACAATCCTTGGCGGTCTGACGAAACGATCTGGAGAATGGATTCGGCACTGTCGTCGGGGTTTGTAAGTACGACCTCGGTTCGTGTTACGAATTGTTCTAGGCGTCGCGAAATTTTCCTCGGAGGGTTGCTAGAGGGCCTTGTCCCTTGAGTAAGGGCTTGACTGAGGCTGGCGTGAACTTCGCGTTTGCGCTCGGACTTTCGGACAGGTTTGCCATCATCCTCGAGCACGATGTAAGAATTGAAGCAAAAGTCGTTGATGCTGGTCGCAATACTTGCGTCGACGACGTGCAAGCCTAAGTGGTCGAGTGCTACAACGCTGTCGGCAAAGAGATTGACACGGTTACGGCAGTAAACAAATATTTCCGTTGCCCCCTCGGAGCTGACTTCGCCAACCACATCGAGTACCGCAATAAACGGACCACTTTCCCGATCGTGTTCAGCAATGTCATTTGTAATATGGGCAACTTGAACGCCGGAGTGCCGAAGGAAAAAGTCCTGACCAGGTTCATCCCAGATGAGTTCCGCCGTATCCGCCGTCATGCCTTGCTCGGCTAATATTGAAAACGCAGTTGCTTTGCAATCGTTCACGTAGTCACTTCGTAAAACGGGGTTGGAAAGACCTCGTCGTAGCGCTTTTCGAGTTTCCATATAGAGATGGCGCATCAGGGTTGCACGCCAGCTATTCCAAAGCGTTGGATTTGTGGCGTTAATGTCCGCCACAGTCAACGTGTAGAGATACTCGAGTCGTTCCTCCGACCCTACTTTCTGAGCGAAGTCGATGACGACTTCGGGATCGTGGATGTCTTTGCGCTGTGCAGTTGTTGACATATCCAGGTGACTACTAACGAGCCATGCAACCAGTTCAATATCGGCGGTGGGCAAGTTGTGACGCAAACAAAAATCAGTGACATCGTTTGCTCCTAGCGCGGAGTGGTCGCCACCGCGTCCTTTAGCAATGTCGTGAAATAGTCCGGCAATGTATAGCAGTTCGATCTTGGGTAAGTTATTTGCAGTTCTCCACGCGACCGGAAAATCGTCTCGAGTTGTTCCTTGGTGAAAACGTCGCATGTTACGGATCACCATCATGGTGTGGGCGTCCACCGTGTAAATATGAAAAAGGTCGTGCTGCATTTGACCGATGACGCGGCCAAACTCTGGAATATAACGTCCAAGAACGCCATAACGGCGCATTCGCGTCAGTTGGCTGACAAGCGTATAGGGGGCTTTCAAAAGCTCGATGAATAATTTGGTGACATCGGGATTCCGACGAAAATTGTCGTCGATGAGATCTAGATGCTCACGAATAAGGCGGATAGTCGTTGCCCTCACTCCGGCTATATCGGTTCGGTTCGCCATGATCAGGAAAATCTCAATCAGAGCTGGTGGGTGCAGAATGAAGACGTCATCAGAAGTAACTTCTATGTAGTCGTTATGGACTTGAAATCTAGGATTTACGGTCTCGATCCTGGGTCGGCGAGCAGTTTGCGCGATGGATTCTTGGAAGTGCTGGAACAAAATATCGTTCACCTCACGGAGTTCTAGCACGCGGCGGTAGTAGTCGTTCATGAACGTTTCGACTGCGAGCATGGCATCGGAGTCGATGTAGCCAAACCGCTTGGCAAGTTCACGTTGGTGGTGAAACAGGAGCCGATCTTCTCTGCGTTCCGCCAACAAATGCAATCCGAAACGTATTTTCCAGAGGAATCGACGGCCGTCTTCTAGCCAATCGCATTCTAATTTTGTCAAGAACCCCAGTCGCGTTAGTTCGCTTAAATCTGATGTCCCCAGGTGACGCTGTGCTATCCAACTGATTGTTTGAATATCTCTCAATCCACCGGGCGAGCCTTTGATATTTGGCTCTAGGTCGTACTCGACGTTGTCGAATCGAGCGTGCCGAACGGATTGCTCGGCGTGCTTGGCGGCAAAGAACCTGGAACTTGGCCAGAAACTCTTGCGGTCTAGAAACCGACCGAGCTTTGCGGCAAGTGCCTGTGAACCCGCGAGATACCGACGTTCATAAAGAGATGTAACTACCGACGTATTCTTTGATGCTTCCGAACGGCACTCGCCGATGGTGCGGACGCTGTGTCCGATATCCAGTTTCAAATCCCAAAGTAATTGAACGAAGTGTTCGATGTCGGAGTCTTTGAGGCGGTTGTTTTTGACAAGTATCAGGAGATCGATGTCAGAGTAGGGGTGTAACTCACCACGGCCATAACCGCCGATCGCGAGCAGAGCGACGTCATGCTTATATTCGAACCAGTGTTGCCATATTTCGGCGAGAAACGCGTCAATGAATACGGATCTTGCCCTCACCAATGTTTCGACGTCTTCGCCCTTCCAGAATCGCTTTGCTAAGACGTCTTCCGCCTGTGAGATCCTACGCTTGAGTCCGGCGACATCGACCGGTACAGAATCAGGCTGCCTTTTCTTCATCACGTAGGGTCATGATCTCAGCTCCTTGGTCCGTGACCAAGATCGTATGTTCCCACTGAGCCGATAGCTTGTGGTCCTTCGTAACAACGGTCCAATGGTCTGGAAGAAGTTTTACGTGACGTTTCCCCGCGTTAATCATCGGCTCGATGGTGAACGTCATGCCTGCCTGAATTTCTAGCCCTTCGCCTGGGCGACCGTAGTGAAGGATTTGAGGCTCGTCATGAAAACGGTCCCCGATTCCATGGCCACAAAACTCCCTAACCACGGAGAAACGATTGTTTTCGGCGTGTTGTTGGATCGCATGTCCTATATCACCTAGGTGGGCGCCTGGACGAACTTGTTGGATGCCGAGGTACAAACATTCCTGAGTAATTTTGACGAGGCGTTGTGCTAGCACGCTGGGTTCACCGGCAAAGTACATCTTACTGGTGTCACCGTGAAAGCCATCTTTTATTACCGTTACGTCGATATTGACGACATCCCCATTTTTTAAGGTCTTTCGCTCGGTTGGAATCCCATGACAGACGACATGGTTGACGGACGTGCAGATGGACTTTGGAAAGGGTGGCTGACCAGGGGCGTTCGAATAATTCAGTGGTGCGGGTATACATGCGAGATCGTTGACGATGAAATCATGACATCGTTGGTCAAGCTCTTCCGTAGTTACGCCGGGGTAAACGTGTTCCCCAATCATCTTAAGCACCTGCGCTGCAAGCCGACCGGCCGCTCGCATTTTTTCGATTTCGTCGTTGGTTCGAAGACGCACGGTCATGTTCTTATCCGCTGACTCTGGAACTGGTGAGCGGGAATTATGGTATAAAGCGCGCCCCGCCATAAAGGACCGCGTTTAACGCCTTTGAAGTATGGCGAAATTAAGTGCCGGGCAGTAGTAAATACGTTGCGGGTGGCCCTTGCCTCAATCTTTGACAAGGGCGGATTCAGCGTTATGCACGGCTTGTGCGCATCATGCGTCAACAACCCGAGGACAATTTAATGACTGAAATTACGATGCGTGACATGCTGGCAGCCGGCGTGCATTTTGGCCATCAGACACGCTATTGGAATCCTAAGATGTCGCCGTACATTTTTGGATCCCAAAATAGTATCCATGTGATCAACCTTGAGCGGACCATGCCAGCGCTCGGGGAGGCGTTGGCATACGTACGTTCTATCGCTGCAAGAAAACAGAAGATCCTCTTCGTGGGCACTAAACGAGCGGCAGCAAAAGTGATTCGTGAACAGGCGGTGCGGGTTGGGATGCCCTACGTCGATCAACGCTGGTTGGGTGGAATGTTGACGAACTATAAAACTATCCGGCAATCGATACGACGCTTGACGGATTTAGAAGAGCAGGCCGAAGCAGGAACCTTGGAGCTTCTCACTAAAAAGGAGGCCCTGCAGAAACGCCGTTTGATGGCAAAGTTGGAGCGCAGTCTCGGAGGAATCAAGGAGATGGGGGGGCTCCCCGACGCGTTGTTTGTGGTCGACGTAGAGTACGAACGGATTGCGATTACTGAAGCAAACAAGCTCTCGATTCCGGTAATTGGTGTGGTTGATACCAACAGTGATCCGGACGATGTCGATTACGTTATTCCGGGGAACGACGATGCGATTCGTGCGGTTCGGTTGTACGTCACAGCGGTTGCAGATGCCATTCTCGAAGGCAAGAACCAAGGGTCCGCGGGCGTGGGTATCGATGAATTTGTGGAGGTCGAAACGAGCGACGAAATCGAAGAAGCAACGGTCGAGGCCACAGCTACAGAAGTCGACGAACCGCAATTGGAAGCAGTAGCGCCAGCCGAAGCCGAAGCCGAAGCCGAAGCCGAAGCCGAAGCCGAAGCCGAAGCCGAAGAGAGTGAACCTGATGAGCCGAGCGAAAACTCATCCGCGACCATCAAGGAGTCATGAGGTTGGCCGACATGGCCAAAATTAAAGAAGTTCGGGCTCGCACTGGCGTCGGCTTCGGTGATTGTAAGAAAGCGCTTGATGAAGCGGGAGACGATATTGACAAAGCGATCGAGTTTATACGCAAGCAAAGTGCTGTAAAAGCCGCGAATAAGACGGATCGGACAGCCGCCGAGGGACTGCTTGCCATACACGTTTCGGAAAGCGGTGATTCCGGGGCGATGGTTGAAGTTAATTCGGAGACAGATTTTGCTGCGCGCAACCAACGCTTTATCGATTTCTGTAACAAGGTGGTTAATTGGATTCTAGAGCATGGCGATGGCGAGATTGACGCGCTTGAAGAGGCTCGTGAACGACTTGTGCAAGTAATCGGAGAAAACGTCTCGGTTAGGCGAGCGGTCCGTTTCGTTAGTCCGGATGACGTGGTGGGTAGTTATTTGCACGCCAACGATAAGCTCGGGGCGTTGGTGGAAATTCGCGGTGGAGACGCCGCACTGGGCAAGGAAATAGCAATGCACGTTGCCGCGACGAGCCCCATGGTGATATCTGCCGATCAAATGCCGGAACAGGTCCTTCGAACGGAGCGCGGAATTTATGAAGCGCAAGCGCTGGAAAGCGGCAAACCGGAAGCCATTGTTCAAAAGATGGTTGATGGGCGAGTACGAAAGTTCCTAGCTGAATCGAGCCTACTGGACCAGCCCTTCGTGCGCGACCCTGATACCAAAGTCGGCGATCTTCTTGAACACGCGGGGGCACAGTGTCTTCGTTTTATACGTTTTGAGGTAGGTGAAGGTGTCGAAAGGAAGGATGAGGACTTTGCCGCGGAGGTGGCAGCGCAACTTGAATAAAATTGAACCGATGGGTAAGGGGTAATACGTCGAAGTGCTCGAGCGAGTGCTACCCAAGTTGTCTGGCGAAATGTTTGGTGGTCCCATAGGGATTCACGCCCGAACAGTCGAGCGGATAGCGGAGGGCGTCAGCGAGATAGCTATAGAGACGGCTGTTGCCATGGTGATTGGAGCCTGAAACATTGTTCGCGGGAAAGAGCTACGTTCGGCGGCGGCGGGTGCGGATATAAGGCGCGTGACCGCAGATCAAATGGGGATGCCTGGCACCGTCATCAATGCGCTGGCATTCCGTGATGTTATAGAAGCTCTGGGGCACTGCAGTTTGGTTATGAGTCCCGGAGGCATACCGGGTGTCGCCGAAATTTATTATGAGAGGCGTGCCGACGAGGCATTAGGTAGTGGGTATATCGTGGAATGTGCCGGTGGGACAGGGAATCCGCTTTTCACGACCGATACGGCGGCTTGCTTGCGGGCGATCGAGTTGTCAGTGGACGTGGTTATCAAGGCGACGAAGGTGGATGGCGTGTACGACCGCGATCCCGTCGTCTATCCCGATGCGACCCGCTTTGAGACTGTGACGTACGAAGAGATCTTACGACGCAGACTCGAGGTCATGGATGCGACCGCGATTGAGTTGTGCGAGAGCCACTCAAAAGCCCGTCGTTGTTTACGACATGGCGGATAGCAATGCGTTGACGAAGATCGTGCGTGTTGAGAATGTCGTCACGATGATTTGTAACACCGGGAAGGCGAACGATGCTTGACGAAATCAAACAGGACGCAGGCGAACGCATGATCAAGTCGGTGTCGTCCCTAAGGACTGCGTTTGCCCGAATTCGC
This sequence comes from Pseudomonadales bacterium, assembly GCA_046582115.1. GTDB lineage: Bacteria > Pseudomonadota > Gammaproteobacteria > Pseudomonadales > Azotimanducaceae > UBA11889. The sequence continues at coordinate 47,309 of JAYGFA010000053.1, forward strand.
ACGGGTCGTGCAACACCGTCATTACTTGATGCGGTAGAAGTGGAGTATTACGGGACCTTGACTCGTATAAGCCAGGTCGCATCTATTAGTGTTGAGGAAGCAAGGACGCTCGTTATCACCCCCTGGGAGAAATCCATTATCCCGGACATTGAAAAGGCGATACTAAAAAGTGATCTTGGTTTAACGCCTACGGGTACCGGCGAAGCCATTCGACTACCTCTACCTCCTTTGACTGAGGAAAATCGTCGCGACCTGATTCGACACGCGAAAAGTGAAGCAGAAAGTGCGCGTGTATCGATTCGAAACGTACGACGCGACGCGATTTCCGATGTTCGAAAACTTGTCCGTGAAAAAGAATCGACGGCGGACGAAGGACGAAGTGCAGAAGAGCAACTGCAAAAAATAACTGACGCTCGGGTTAGCGAAGTTGACGACGTTCTGGCAGAAAAGGCATCGGATTTGCTCGAGTTTTAAGCCGACGCCTTTGGCCGGATCGATGTAGCCTTGCGCAGTGCGTTGAGATAGCGCTCGACCGTTACCGTTAACCCTAGCTCCAGCGCATCGGCGATTAATGCATGGCCGATCGAGACCTCGTCAATGTTTCCAATCGAGCAGAACTGTGTGAGGTTGCCTAAGTTTAGATCGTGTCCGGCATTTATCCCCAAGCCCCGTTCTTTGGCGTGAACAACGGCTTTGCGGTAGAGCTCCCAGTTTTCGTGTGCCTCCTTGGAGTCAATCCCGTACCTGGCGGCGTAGTCTGCGTATGGACCCGTGTACAGTTCTATTCGATCTGCGCCAGCATCACGCGCCCGGGAAATTTGCTCAGGATCAGGATCTATGAACAAGCTGACCCGTGAGCCGAAATCGTGGTACTTGGCGATAATGGATCGAACGTTTTCGAAAGTCGCAGCTTCGGAAAGGTTCCAACCATGATCTGACGTGCGCTGGTGCTCCGCGTCTGGCACGAGTGTGCATTGGTCCGGTTTTGCTGTTTCGACAAGTTGATGGAATCCCGGATATCCATTTTCCCGAGGTCCCGCCGTCGGATTACCCTCGATATTAAATTCGACTCCGTTCGCTGCAGATACGACAGCTTCCAGATCGAACACATCTTGAGGTCGAATGTGACGTTGGTCCGGTCGAGGATGAATGGTGATTCCGTTTGCGCCGGCACTTATGATCGTCCTGGTGGTGTCACAAAGATCGGGACGAGAACCTTCTCGCGCATTCCTTAGCCAAGCGACCTTATTTACGTTAACTGATAGCGCGGTCATAGCCATTGCTGATGCGGTTGTCCAAGGCCAACGATGAGGCGTCGTCCGCCGGAGGCTCTTCGCTTAGTTGTTCGGCTTGGCTTCACTGCTATCTGCCTCAAGACTTTTGTCGTCTGGTAACTGATGGCTGCGGTAAAGGTAAAAATAGCTCGCGAAAACCAACGCGAACGTGAAAACAAAACCAGCGACGGGCTTGTACGCCATCCATACCTGCTCTGAAAATTGGTAAGCGACGTAGAGATTTGCGGCGCCCATCGTGAACCAGCCTGTTGCCCATCCCCAAGTGAGTTGCTTCCACGCGCGATTGGGCAAGTCGAGCGAGAGAAATCTCCCAAGAGCGTTACGAACGAAGTGGCCGTCCCCGATAAATCGACTCCCCACGATTGCTAGTGCAGCACCCCAATGAAAGATAGTTGGTTTCCATTGGATGAAAACGATGTTTTGAAAGACCAGGGTCATACCCCCAAAAATCATCGCGAGCCAGAAAAATAGTCCGATCATCACGGAAATTTTCCAGCCATTGAGTTTCATGACCAACACTTGTATGAAGGCACTGATCATTAACCCGGCGGTAGCTAGGTAGATGTCCCAGTTTCCGAAAATTGCCCAGTTACCAAAGTAAAGGGCGGCGAAAACCAAGCCTGGTAGGGCCTCAAGAAACTTTTTCATGGCGCGGATTGGGCGGACAAGACACGCGGTAAGTGCGGTACGTAGAAGTGGTGTTGAGAACAAATTTCATAATTTCTTTTCGCGGAATCGATCGTCATGTCAAACCGAATAATGAGCGGCTACGGTTCAACGGTCGGAATCATCCGGTATCGATGCCTGAAGGTCTAGTCTCAACTCGCTTCTCAGCTGGTGCCCTATGTAGAAACCGTGGTCTGAAGTCAGTGATTTACCTATAATGTGTTGATTCGAATTCGACAAATGATCTTGACACGTCTTCGAAAAGCGCGGGATTTCCTTTGAGCAGCAACGACTCAGAACGGCGAGTCGTATCCGGGATGCGGCCTACTGGCCGACTACATATCGCCCATTACCATGGCGTGTTGAAGAATTGGGTCCGTCTTCAACACGAGTACGACTGTTTCTTCTTTGTCGCTGATTGGCATGCACTAACGACGCATTACCAAGAAACGGGTGATATTGAACAATTCACTCTCGATACGGTGATTGATTGGCTAGCCGCCGGGATCAGTCCGGGTTCGTGCACGATCTTTGTGCAGAGCCGAGTACCAGAACATGCGGAATTGCACCTGTTGTTGTCGATGATTACCCCGAACAGCTGGCTTGAGCGAGTGCCAAGCTACAAAGATCAGATCGCCAGACTCCAAGACCATGATCTCGACACGTACGGCTTTCTCGGTTATCCGTTGTTACAGAGCGCGGATATATTGATTTATCGTGCGGGTAATGTCCCCGTGGGTGCCGACCAGGTTGCTCACGTAGAGCTGAGTCGTGAGATCGCGAGGCGCTTCAATCATATTTATGGGCGTGAGCCTCAATTTGAACAACATGCGGAATCAGCGATTAGGAAGATGGGTCGAAAACCGGCGCGGCTTTATAGCGATGCGCGAAGCGATTACCTGGAGAGAGGTGACACCGAAGCACTTGAACGAGCCCGAGCGTTACTTGCAGAACAACAGAATCTTTCGATCGGTGATCGTGAAAGGCTTTTTGGGTACTTAGAAGGGGGTGGTCGAATTATCCTCCCTGAACCCCAGGCACTATTGACCGAGACTCCGAATGTTCCGGGTCTGGATGGTGAGAAGATGTCGAAGTCGTTAAATAACACTCTCCGGTTACGAGAAGACCCGATCGTTGTCGAACAGAAAATCCGAACCATGCAAACGGATCCTCAACGCGTGCGACGAGGCGATCCGGGAGACCCGAGCAAGTGCCCGGTTTTTGAACTACACGAAATCTATTCGGATGAGGACGTCAGGCGTTGGGCGTCGAATGGTTGTCGAAATGCGGGAATCGGTTGTGTCGACTGTAAAGGCCCGTTGATAGATGCAATCAATAAGGAGCAGGCTCCATTTATTGAACGTGCAGAACAATTTGAAAATAACCTCGATTTGGTTCGTTCAATCGTCATTGAAGGCTCGGAAGCAGCAAGGGACGTCGCGCGTGAAACACTTGAAGATGTCCGGAGTGCCATAGGGATTGCGTATCGATGAGTGATATTGCAGATGAATCGGGGCAGACGGGTGATGGCGTGTCTGTGAAACCAACGGACGAAACGGAACCGGATGATCGAGTAGTTGCGATTGTTCGAGGGCAAGTGGTGGATCAACTTCCTGACGATTTGTATATACCGCCAGCCGCCCTTGAAGTATTTCTTGAAGCCTTTGAGGGCCCTTTGGATCTCCTGCTGTACCTAATCCGGCGACAAAACCTCGATGTTCTCGAGATTCAGGTTGCAGAAATTACCCGACAGTACATGCAATACATCGAGCTAATGTCGGTCCTGCAACTTGAGTTAGCGGGCGAATACCTGGTTATGGCCGCGATGTTGGTGGAGATCAAATCACGAATGTTGCTTCCACGGGAAAATGACGCCGATAAGGATGAAGCCGATCCACGTGCGGAGTTGATCCGTCGTCTTAAAGAATACGAAGTATTCAAGGAAGCTGCTGTGAACATTGACGCTATGCAGCGGGTCGAGCGTGACATACACGTCGCTCATGTCGAAAAACCTGAACTCGTTCGGCGACATTCGGAACCCGGCGTGGTCTTTCGTGAATTGACCGTCGCCTTTGCCGAAGTGCTCCATAGGGTTGACTTATATCAACGCCACTCAATTTCGATGGATCCGCTCTCCGTTCGAGAGAGGGTGTCGAAAGTGCTCGAACGAATAGCAGGAGCAAGTGGCTTCTTGAATTTTCCTGACCTGTTCGAATTAAACGAAGGTCGTCGAGGCGTCGTCGTCACGTTCCTAGCGTTGCTTGAGTTAATGCGTGAGGGCCTGGTTGATGTCTCTCAAAATGAGCCGTACTCGCCGATATATGTTCGTACAAGGAGTGAAGCGTTAGAGGATCAAGAGTGATGGAAACCAGGGAGATTCGAAAAATAGTTGAGGCGGCACTGTTGGTGGCAGGTGAACCGCTCTCAGTTGAACAACTCGAGCGGCTGTTTATAGAGGGGGACCTGGATAGTGACGTCCCCCGGACCTTATTGAGGGACGTTCTTGGAGAAATCGAGACGGATTGTTCAGAGAGGGGTTATGAGCTGGTCAGAGTAGCCTCCGGATATAGATTCCAAGTGCGACAGCGATTGTCTGAATGGATCAGTCGACTTTGGGACCAGAAACCACCTAGATATTCGAGGGCTTTGTTGGAGACCCTTGCGTTGATCGCGTATCGGCAACCGGCTACGCGAGGCGATATTGAGGAGGTTAGGGGTGTTAGCGTTAGTGCCAACATTATGCGGACGTTAATAGAACGGGGATGGATTCGAGAGGTTGGACATCGGGACGTTCCTGGTCGCCCGGCCCTGTACGCGACGACGCGTGGGTTTCTCGATTACTTTAACCTGAAATCGCTCAGTGAATTGCCGCCATTGTCAGAAGTAAAAGCGCTGATCGAACCTGTTCTGTTTCAGGAGGTTGATGAAGGTCGCGACGCGGTAGATGACGGTGAAACCTTAGTTGAACTTGAGACCGGAAAGAATGTTGTAACGCTCGAGGACGGTGCTAACGAATCTCCTGCTTTCGATGACGTGGAAGAGGACGCTGGAGCGAGCACGGACGAACTAGAACTGCAAAATGATGGCGAACAGCGACCGCTAGCTGAGGTTGTAAATCTGCCGACACCGGACTGAGTTGGCCGCTACCTTAAAAACCGAGAAACTGCAGAAAGTGCTTGCTTCTCGTGGCGCGGGATCGCGTCGTGAGATGGAACGCTGGATTAAGTCTGGACGTGTTGTCGTTGACGGTCGAGTTGCCACCGTCGGTCAGCGCGTTACGTACGTAGCGAACATCGTAGTTGACGGCCGGGAGTTAAAAAAACAAAAATCGACGACGCCAAGAGTTTTATTGATGAACAAGCGGGTCGGAACGATTGTATCGACCGTTCCGGCTAACAATTTAGCGTCGGTTTTCGATGAATTGCCGGCATTGCCTGGCAGTCGATGGATTTCAGTGGGCCGTCTAGATGCCAATACAAGCGGACTCTTATTGTTTGTTAACGACGGTCTGTTGGCACACCGTCTCATGCATCCAAGTACCGGAATCGATCGCGAGTATGCCGTGCGCGTCGAAGGCAAACTCGAACAAGCAGGCATGCAGCGTCTTAAGACTGGGGTGGTGGTCGATGGTGAAAATGGACGATTTTCGGATATACGTTATTACAATGGACAAGGTTCAAACCATTGGTACCACGTTGTGCTAATGGAAGGTCGTAATCGGGAAGTTCGACGTTTGTTTGCCACCCAGGGCGTGAAAGTTACACGGCTAAAACGAGTACGCTTTGGACCCGTGATCCTACCTTCATCGGTACGACGGGGCCAGCTGATGGAACTCGGATCCGACGACGTTAGACGTATTTGCGACCTACTAAAGATTGGATTCGTAAAACCTGATCCAAGTAAGCGTAAAAAGGGCAAAACAACGAAATCCGTGCTGATTCCTTATCCTGGGCTACCGGTGCCAACGGTTGATAGTTTGTAGCGGGACGTCCGTGCGTCGCCATGCCCCGGGTTGATCTTGACGTGATTCGTAACGCCGAAGCGAAATACCCTGCTATGGCTTCTGAGCATAAACGAGATAATTAACGCTCGGGCTGGTAACTAGTTTGCAACCGCGGGTCAGCGGATTATAGCTGTAGCCACTGATGTCTTTTACGAAGAGACCAGCATCCCGAACGGCACTGGCGAGTTCGCTGGGCTTAATGAACTTGTCATAATCGTGGGTTCCGCGCGGTAAAAGATTCAAAACATACTCGGCGCCAAGGACGGCCATCAAGTAAGCCTTTGCATTGCGATTAATTGTTGAAAAAAACACCGAGCCACCTGGACGGGTGAGCTTGGCAAGCGCGCAAACGGTAGAGCGAAAGTCAGGCACGTGTTCTAGCATCTCTAATGCGGCGACTACGTCGAAAGACGCTGGCTCGACTTTGGCAAAAGATTCGGCAGTGGTTTCTATGTACCGAATCTTGTTGCTCATCTTGGTCTCGATTGCGTGCAATTGAGCGACCTTAAGGGGGCCAGTCGCCATGTCAATACCGGTCGTTACGGCACCAAGTTCGGCGAGACTTTGTGTAAGGATCCCGCCACCACAGCCGGCTTCCAGTACGCGAAGACCCGCGACGGGAGCTCGATCGTTGATGTATTTCAGACGCGTGCTGTTGATGTCGTGTAACGGACGGAATTCGCTGTCCGGGTCCCACCAACGATGTGCGAGCGATTCGAATTTATGGATTTCATTGGGATCGACGTTCATGGGGAGAGCTTATCCCGCCACGTTTGAGCTGTGGCAACAACCTCGTTGACATCGAAACCTATGTAGGTGTTGTTTTCGAAGAGGAGCTTCCCTTCAACCCAGGCATGGCTGACGTAGTTCGCCGCATGCGTATGGATGAGTTGCGCATGGACATCAAACAAGGGTTGAAGACTGGGATTGTCGACGTCTATTGCGATCAAATCGGCGGCTTTACCCGGCTCGATTGACCCGATTTCGGCTTCTAACCCAAGCGCTTGTGCTCCACCCAACGTTGCGGATTCGAGGATCTTTGCCGCCGTCACACGTGACGGATTGTCAGCACTGTGGTTTGCCATTAGCGCAGCCAGACGCGCTTCGCTTAAAAGATCGAGGGCGTTATTGGACGCGGCACCGTCGGTACCTAGGGCTACGGTGATGCCGGCCGCGTATAGCTCTGCGGTCGGACATGTACCACTGTTGAGCTTCAGGTTGGAATAAGGACAGTGAATCACCTTGACGCCGCGTTCGGCAACACGTTCGATTTCTTCTTGAGTTAGCGTCGTCATGTGGACTGCTTGTAATTCAGGCACTAGCATGTCCCGTTGGTCCAAGTACTCGATCCAAGAACAGCCTAATGTCTCGCGCGCTTTCCGCACTTCCAGCGGTGTTTCGTGTATGTGCATTTGGATAGGGATACCAATCTCAGCCGCCAACGTGAACACGCGGGTTAGTATGTCTTCTCGTACGGTATAGGCGGCATGGGGACCAAACGCGGGGTGAATAGTTGTGGTCGTTCGATAATTATCGTTGAGCTCCACCCCTCGATGGATGCATTCATCGGCTGTACTAGAATATGAATTACGCTGTTCGATTACTGGAAACGCAATTTGTGCACGAAAACCCAATTCTGCCGCAATTGCCGCGGTCACTTTGGGGAAATAGTACATGTCGCTAGCGGTGGTCATTCCACGGCTCAACATTTCTGCGATGGCAAGTCGCGTTCCGGCGGCGACGAAGTCAGGAGATACGTAGCGTGCTTCTAGCGGCCAGATCACTTCGCGCAACCACGTGTGGAGCTGGCGGCCCTCGCCCAAACCACGCATTAACGACATCCCGAGATGTGCATGCGCATTCACTAATCCGGGCATAACGATGTGATGTCCCAAGTCGACCTTCACGGCATCGGGATAGTTCTGCAGTAACGAGCGATTCAAACCGATCGCGAGAATACGGCCACTTTCAATGGCGATGCCATGGTCATCTAGAACAGCGTTCTTGGGTGAAATGGGTAATAAATATCGCGCGAGAAGTAGCGTTTTGACGGTTGGATCAGGCATTCGTGTGAGTATAGCGGAACGGCATTCGAATACCGGCCCGAGGGTGGGCCGAAACCTCCAGAAGACAGTTCGAGCATGGTAGAATCGGGTGTTTCCCGACACCGTGAATTAGCGACCGGATGGCAACCTTGTTTCCCTCTTCCGATGTCTGAAGACGAAACCTCGACAGAGTCAAAAGGTGGTTCTGGTTCGGGGGGCGACGACGACGACGTCGCCGGAGGGCCCCCGGGCGGTTTAGAGATCCGTCCTGTAAATATCGAGGACGAACTGCGCGAGTCGTTTCTGGGCTACGCGATGGCTGTGATCGTTTCACGTGCACTGCCAGATATTCGGGATGGTCTAAAACCGGTCCACCGACGCGTACTTTTCGCAATGAGCGAACTAAACAACACCTATAACCGCAACCCGATCAAAGGAGCTCGTGTATCCGGTGAAGTCATGGGGAAATATCACCCGCATGGGGATCTTTCCATCTACGAAACTATTGTCCGCATGGCTCAGCCCTGGAACATGCGGTACCCGCTCGTTGATGGCCAGGGCAATTTCGGTTCGATTGACGGCGACCCGGCTGCAGCTTCTCGGTATACGGAAGTCCGTATGACCCGTTTTGCCGGCGACTTGTTGGCTGACCTGGACATGGAAACGGTCGAATTCGAAGACAATTACGATGAGACACTGACGATGCCAAGGGTTCTGCCGGCGCGGATGCCGAACTTACTTGTCAACGGTTCGACAGGTATAGCAGTCGGGATGGCGACTAACATTCCACCACACAATTTGCGAGAAGTCGTGGATGGCTGTTTAGCACTTCTTGAGGACGCAGATCTCTCTGTCGATTCGTTGATGGAGTATGTTCTGGGACCCGACTTTCCGACAGCCGGAATCATCAATGGGCGCGCGGGGATTGTTCAGGCGTACCGGACCGGACGTGGGCGCATATACGTCAGAGCACGAGCCGACGTTGAGGGAAAAGGCACGGGCAAAGAATCGATTGTTGTCAGGGAGATCCCATATCAGTTAACCACTAGAAAATTGATCGAAAGAATTGCAGAGCTCGTTAAAGAGAAAAAGATCGAGGGCATCACTGAGATTCGTGATGAATCGGATAGGGATGGCCTGAGGATCGTAATCGAGCTGCGTCGCGGTGAACCGGGTGAGGTCGTTCTTAACAATCTGTATTCCCAAACTCAGATGCAATCCGTCTTCGGGATTAATTGTCAGGCGATAGTCGATGGGCAGCCGAAACTGGTTAATCTGAAGGAAATGTTGGAAGCATTTTTAGGGCACCGTCGTGAGGTGGTTACGCGTAGGACAGTGTTCCTCCTCCAGCGAGCACGTCGTCGTGGGCACCTTCTTGAGGGCCAAGTCGTGGCGCTGGAGAATATTGATTCTGTCGTTGAGCTGATCCGAAAATCGCAAAATGCGGCCGAAGCGCGTGGCGCTCTACTTGGCCGTAGTTGGGAGTCGGACACCATTTCGAAACTGATGGAGAGAGTTGGGCCGGGCGCCTGTCGCCCGCTAGATCTCGATGATGCCTATGGGCTGCGCGAGGGCGTATATCACCTATCCGAAGAACAGACGCAGTCGATTCTTGAAATGCGGCTTCATCGACTAACGGCGCTTGAGAAGGATCAAATGATCGAAGAATACGAAGGAATTCTTGCGGAAATCGAGGATCTGCAACAAATATTGGGTTCGAGTAATCGATTGCATGCGGTGATCCGCGAGGAACTAAACGAGATTCGAGAAAATTACGGGGATGATCGTAAGACTGAGATTCTAAGTTCAAAAATGGACTTGATGGCAGAGGACCTGATTACCGAAGAGGACGTGGTGGTAACCGTATCTCATCACGGGTATGCCAAGACTCAGCCGCTTGAGGTCTATCAGGCACAGCGTCGTGGAGGACGGGGACGTATGGCGACCACCGTGAACGATGAGGACTTTGTCGAGCATCTAGTCATAGCGAATAGTCACGAAACACTTCTTTGTTTCTCTAATGCTGGGAAAGTCTATTGGTTGAAGGTCTACCAAATACCTCAGGGGAGTCGAGGTGCAAAGGGTCGGCCGCTGATCAATATGTTGCCGCTTGGGGACGGTGAGCGCATTACCGCCATACAGCCCGTCGGTGATTTCGATGATGATTCTTTTGTTTTTATGGCGACGGCTAATGGCACCGTCAAGAAAACGCCGCTGGAGCAATTTTCACGCCCAAGACAAAGCGGCTTGATTGCCTTGGAGCTGGAAGAGGGCAACACATTGGTGGGCGTTTCGATGACGGATGGATACTGCGACATTGTTCTGGTGTCGAGTGCAGGTAAAGCGGTCCGTTTCAAGGAGTCTGATGTTCGTGCGATGGGCCGAACGGCACGCGGTGTACGAGGGATCCGACTGTTGACGGGGCAGCGCCTTATTGCCCTCATCGTTCCAGAGGACGGCGGATACATGTTGACCGCCGCCGAGTTTGGTTACGGCAAGCGGACTTCGCTCAGTGAATTTCCAGTGAAAGGCCGTGGAATACGAGGTGTCATCGCCATCCAAACTTCAGAACGAAACGGAGAAGTTGTTGGCGCTCGGCAGGTGTTTGAGGGCGATGAGATCATGTTGATTAGTGACCAAGGGACGCTGGTTCGAACGTCTGTCGATGAAATTTCTGTGGTCGGTCGGATTACACAGGGGGTCCGGCTCATTGCCTTACGGGATAAGGAAAAGTTAGTAGGACTCGAACGCATTATCGAAACCGCTTCGAGTGAACCGGCCGAGGAATAATTGTTCCTAGGCCGGCTGCATAAGATCGCTCCAACCATGAGCAAAGTATTTAATTTTTCTGCAGGCCCGTCCGCGCTACCACCGCCAGTGATGGAGCGTGCGCGCGAGGAATTCCGTGACTACCAGGGTCTCGGCGTTTCGGTGATGGAAATTAGCCACCGATCTCGCGAGTTCATAGAGATTGCCGAACAGGCTGAAGCCGATCTCCGTGAACTGTTGAATCTCAATGATGATTATCACGTCTTATTCTTGCATGGTGGTGGGAGCATGCAGTTTGCGATGGTACCGCTGAACTTGGCGAATATTTTGGACACTGTGGACTACGTTGAAACGGGTTCTTGGTCGACGAAAGCTATTACAGAAGCCAAACGTTTAACGCGAGTGAATATTGCGGCGACATCTAGGGATCACGATTACGACCGGGTGCCTGGTTTTCACGACTGGAGACTCTCCCAATCTGCGCGCTACGTTCACGTTACCTCAAACGAAACCATCGGCGGCGTGCAATTCCACGAATTTCCAGATACCGGCGATACGCCGTTGGTTGCTGATATGTCCTCCGATTTTCTGTCGCGCCCGATCGAGGTTCGCCGGTTTGGATTAATATACGCGGGCGCGCAGAAGAACGTAGGTCCAGCTGGTCTCTGCATCGTTATTGTGCGTAAGGATCTTTGTGGAAAAGAGCGCGAACACACGCCGAGCCTTCTTAGCTATCGAGTCCACGCCCAACACCAATCAATGTTCAATACGCCACCGACGTACAATTGGTATTTGGCGGGGCTCGTTCTTGGTTGGTTGAAACATGAAGGTGGCCTAAAAACGATGGATGTTCGTAATCGTCGGAAGGCCGACAAACTGTATGCGGCGATCGATAGGAGTGATTTGTATCAGTCGCCTGTACAGCCAGCTGACCGATCGATCATGAACGTACCTTTCACCTTAATGGAGCCTGAATTGGAGGATCGATTCATAGAGACGGCGAGGATGCGTGGGTTACTGAATTTAAAAGGACACCGAAGCGTAGGGGGTATTCGCGCAAGCCTCTACAATGCAATTGATGAAGAAGCAGTAGATGCACTGATTGAACATATGGAAAGTTTCGAAAAAGCCGAACGGTAGAACGAAAATGGATGAGGAAGCGCTACAAAGCGTCAGGGTACAAATTGATGCGATCGACCGTCAGTTAAGGGCGTTGCTTAACGAGCGAGCGGCTTGCGCAATTAAGGTTGCGGACATTAAGAGTGTAAGTGGAGAGGTTGCAACCACTGCATTCTATCGTCCCGAGAGGGAAGCGCAGATCATTGCTCAGCTTCGATCTGAAAATGAGGGGCCACTTTCGGACGATGCGGTGGAGAGACTGTTCAGAGAAATCATTTCCTGCTGCCTGTCACTAGAACAACCGCTAAAGATCGCTTATTTGGGGCCATCCGGAACCTACACCGAAGCCGCGACGATCAGGCAGTTTGGCCATTTCGCGAAAACGAGTCCACTGAGTTCCATTGATGAGGTTTTTCGTGAAGTTGAATCGGGTGGTGTTCACTATGGCGTCGTCCCGGTAGAAAACAGTACAGAAGGTATGGTCAACCACACCCTCGATTGTTTTATGTCCACGATGCTTAACATATGTGCAGAAGTTGAGCTCCCCATTCACCATGCGCTGTTGGCACGGATGGGAACCGAGCAAGATGAGATCGATTGTGTGTATTCCCACGAACAATCCTTGGCCCAATGTAGAAGGTGGCTGGACACTCACCTCCCCAACGTCGAGCGTAGGCCGGTTGCCAGTAACGCCGAAGCTGCAAAGCTCGCGGGCGAGGTAGAGCGGAGTGGGGCCATAGCCGGCGAAGTAGCGGGTGATAGATACGGCCTCGTCGTCCTACACCAGAATATTGAAGACCTGGCTGACAATACGACACGATTCCTTGTTATAGGTGATCAAGACGTCGGGGCGACTGGGCATGATAAAACGTCCATTCTCGTTTCTACGCGCGATGAACCGGGGGCATTGTACAAAGTCCTCGAGCCGTTTCACCGCCGTGGGATAAGTCTTTCCCGGATCGAAACGAGGCCCTCGCGATCGAGTAACTGGAGTTATGTATTTTTCATCGATTTCGACGGGCATCAGTCAACTGGGGAAATTGGTGCCGTACTTGAGGAGGTTCGATCGGTTGCTTTGGAGGTTCGTTCACTGGGATCGTATCCACAAGCCGTGGGACGATAATGGAGAATATTAACGCCCGCGTGCTCGAGCTAGCGCCATATCAGCCGGGCAAACCACTAGAAGAACTTAGTCGCGAGATGGGGATTAGCGACGCAATTAAGCTTGCGAGCAATGAAAATCCGAGAGGGCCTGGACTTCGCGTGCGCGAAGCGCTCGCAGACGCAATTGCCAGTGTATCAAGGTACCCCGATAGCACCGGATATCGCTTGAAACGTCTCCTTGCTAATCGCTTGGACGTTGATGAAGCGCAAATAACGTTGGGCAATGGCTCCAACGACGTTTTGGAGCTGGCGGCGAGAGTGGCTCTTTCGCCTGGATCGGTCGGAGTCGTCGACGAGTATTGTTTCGTTGTATACCCGCTTGCGATAGCGGCAGCACATGGCGAGCTGGCCCGCATACCGTCTGTAGATTGGGGGCACGATTTGGAGGAGATGTTGGCCGCGATCGACGCCTTAACGCGGATTGTCTATATAGCTAACCCGAACAACCCCACCGGAACTTGGGTGAGTAAAAACAGTCTGCAGAAATTTCTCGAACGGGTCCCGGAACGAGTTTGGGTCGTCCTGGATGAGGCCTATTTTGAATACGTTGATCGGGCGGATTATCCCAACGGTATTAAACTGCTTGATGACTATCCGAACCTCATTGTTACGCGGACCTTTTCAAAAATTCATGGCCTGGCCGCGCTGCGTATTGGTTACAGTGTGACGTCCAGCGATTTTGCAGATCTAATGAATCGTATTCGACAACCATTTAACGTCAACACGTTGGCGTTGGCTGCGGCTGAGGCCGCGCTCGGGGATGATGCGTACGTCGACGCCAGTAGGCAGCTGAACACCACAGGTATGAATTTTATGGTCGACGGTCTCAGTAACATGGGCCACACGGTTATTCCCTCGGCAGGGAATTTTATTACGTTTGAGTGCGGTAAAGCTTCTCGTGGGCTGTATGAAGGGCTACTAGAACGCGGTGTCATCGTACGCCCTTTGGGGAATTACGGTATGTACGAACACTTGCGCGTCACCGTGGGGCTACCCGACGAGAACGAGCGCTTTCTTAAAGCGCTGAGTCAGATTAGTTGAGGACCCTTGTTGTAATCGGTACCGGATTGATTGGCGGCTCGTTCGCGCTCGCGGCGAAGCGAGCGCAGTTGGTCGAAACTGTGATTGGTTTCGATGTAAATAAAAGCGCGCTCGTCGAGGCGAAAAAGCTCGGTGTAATTGATCAAATTAAGGCAGTGACAAAACGGCCCGATCTGGTTTGCGTTGCAGTCCCGACGCGAGCGATCGCCAAATGCGTAATTGACGCCCAACGCAAATATGGTTCGAACGTCCCCATATTTGACACGGGCAGCGTTAAAGTGCCGGTAATTGAGGCGTTCGAATCCATTCCAACCCACTTTGTTCCGTGTCATCCGGTAGCGGGTTCGGACCGTCAAGGGCCAGGTGCAGCAGACGCTGATCTATTCCAAGATCGTGCTGTAATCATGACACCTCTAGAAAATACGGACGCGTCCGCGGCAGCAGGGATAGAAGATGCTTGGGCTAGGATCGGTGCTCGTGTGATAAGGCAAGCTCCTGGCGCACACGATGACGATATGGCCCTGGTTTCTCACCTACCGCATCTGATTGGCTTTGCGTTGGTGGAACTCCTTGTAAATAGTGACCAGCACGTTAGCGACCGAATTGGTGATGGATTTCGGGATATGACCCGAATAGCTGGGTCCGATCCTACGATATGGCGGCACATATTGTCAGATAACGCGGGGCGTGTACGGAAGAAACTGGACGAGTTGGTAGATGTTCTCGAAACCCTTCAAAAAGCTGCCCAAGACGATTCCGACGATTTGCAACGGATCCTGACGCGCATTAGTCGTTATAGAAGGCGCCTGGATGGCTGACGCTGCTCCGGTGATTTGTGTCGATGGACCGAGTGGGTCCGGCAAGGGCACGTTGGCGCGGGCTCTAGCAAAAAGGCTTGGTTGGCACCTTCTTGACAGCGGAAGCTTGTATCGTGCTGTAGGCCTCTACGCTCACATTCGGGACGTACCCATTGAGGATGAAGAGGCGCTGCAAAGCCTTGTCGAATCCCTCGACATCCAATTTGCGACTTGGCGAAACCCGAGTTTGTTCGTAAATGGCATAGATGTAACCGAAGCAATTCGGGGCGAGGAAGCGACCCGTATTGCTAGTCTGGTGGCAAAACGGGAAAAAGTACGGGCCGCTTTACTAGTCCGACAGAAGAATTTTCGTAAGATGCCGGGTTTGGTTGCGGACGGGCGCGACTTGGGCACGGTCGTTTTCCCCGACGCGAAGTTAAAGATTTACTTGGATGCCAGTCCTGAAGAACGGGCGCGAAGGCGATACATCGAGTTGAAAGATAAGGGTCTGAATGTTAGCCTTCCCGACCTTTTTCAAAGCATCACAGAGCGGGATGAGCGGGATAAGACCCGGAGCTTTTCCCCGCTCAAAGTAGCTCAGGGCGCATGTGTTCTGGACAGTACGGACCTCTCGATTAGCGAGGTCTTAGAAAGAGCACTCGCGGCCGCGCAAGAAAAGGGGTTACTGATTACCAACTGAGATTGGAGACTATGAGCGAAAGTTTCGCGGATCTATTTCAAGAGAGCCTAACCACGGTTGAGATGGTGCCGGGTTCGATCGTAATTGGCACAGTGGTGGACATCGATAGCGAGTGGGTTGTGGTCCACGCGGGGTTGAAGTCAGAGGGAGTTATTCCACGGAATCAATTTGTCAACGAGAGTGGCGAATTCAACGTGGAGATAGGCGATCAGGTCAAGGTCGCGATGGAGGCCGTTGACGATGGATTTGGGGAAACGCGTCTTTCTCGAGAAAAGGCACGTCGGGCAGAGTCCTGGGATATGTTGGAAGACGCATTTACCAACAACGAACCTGTGATAGGCGTTATGAATGGCAAGGTCAAAGGCGGCTTTACGGTAGATATCAACGACATAAGAGCGTTTTTGCCGGGATCTCTTGTGGACATTCGGCCGCTACGAGAAACGGTTCACCTCGAAGGGAAACCGCTTGAGTTCAAAGTGATCAAACTCGACCAGAAGCGAAACAATGTTGTGGTTTCTCGCCGTGCGGTACTCGAACAAGAAAATAGTGAAGAACGTGATGCGCTCCTCAGTTCGCTCGAAGAGGGCCAGGAAGTAAAGGGAGTCGTCAAGAATTTGACGGATTACGGGGCGTTTGTTGATTTAGGAGGAATCGACGGCTTGTTGCACATCACTGATATGGCTTGGCGACGAATTCGGCATCCGAGTGAAATGGTGAATGTGGGTGATGAATTGATGGTTAAGATTCTCAAGTTTGACCGCGAAAAAAATCGAGTTTCTCTCGGCATGAAGCAGCTTGGAGACGACCCATGGGTGGAAATCAAAGGTCGCTATCCGGAGAACACCCGGGTGCAGGCGGTTGTCACGAATCTTACCGATTACGGGTGTTTTGCGGAAATCGAGGAGGGCGTAGAGGGTCTCGTTCACGTCTCGGAAATGGATTGGACCAACAAAAACATACACCCGTCAAAAGTCGTGGCCGTTGGCGATGAAGTGGAAGTCATGGTGTTGGATATTGACGAAGAACGGCGTCGGATCTCGTTGGGAATCAAACAGTGTCGGGAAAATCCGTGGGGCGAATTCGGAAGCAAACATGCTCACGGAGATCGCATATCAGGCAAGATTAAATCCATCACAGATTTTGGAATATTCATTGGCCTTGAGGGTGGTATCGACGGGCTGGTGCATCTATCTGATATCTCATGGGATGAAGCTGGAGAGACAGCGGTTCGTCGGTACAGCAAGGGAGAGGAACTCGAGACGGTTATCCTAGCAATCGATGTGGAGCGAGAACGGATTTCGCTGGGCGTTAAGCAGCTCGAAAGGGACCCCTTTTTCGCCTTTATCTCGGAACACGATAGAGGAAGCGTTGTTAAAGGGACGGTGTCCGAAGTTGACGAAAAACTCGCTGTTTTGACCTTCGCGGATGGAGTGGAGGGCGTGTTGAAAGCATCTGAAATTAGCATTGAATCGGTCGATGACGCCCGACAGTTTCTCAATATTGGCGACGAGCTAGAAGTGAAAATTGTGAGCCTCGATCGTAAAAATCGAGTGATTAATCTTTCAGCCAAATCCAGAGAAATTGACGATGAACAAGAGGTGCATCGAGAGTATCAAGAGCAGGGTGAAGACCGTGCTGGACCGGCAACTCTTGGCGATTTAATCAAAGCGCAGATGGACTCTGATGTCGATCCTGACGGGTCGGAAGAAGTAAACTCGAAGGAGTAATATCCGGACCCGCACGACGGGTTCTCCTCGCTCGAGGCCACTCATTAATCGTTTCTCCATAGAACTCCAACTCCATGAAAAATAAGGAATTTTACTTGTAGGGCGGGTTTTGCTGTGATAGGTTGAGTTGAGTCGGATCCGTGTGCTGGGGACAATGACGAAGTCGGAGCTTATTGAGCAAATTACCGCTAAACAAACGCAGCTATCGTCGAAGGACGTAGAACTTGCGGTGAGAGAGATTTTGGACCACATGTCGTCGACGCTGTCGAGCGGAACGCGAATTGAAATTCGGGGTTTTGGCAGTTTCTCCCTTCATTACCGCGCCCCGCGTATTGGTCGCAATCCTAAGACTGGCGAATCCGTGGGCTTGACGGGGAAATATGTTCCTCACTTCAAGCCCGGAAAAGAGCTGCGAGATCGAGTTAATGGGACGCTCACTAATAGATCGTTATTCGACGATATTTAAACCTTTTCCACTGGCAGTAGTTCTAATAACGCTGCTCAAATAGTCCGACGGGTCGATTGCCGGCTAGGGTTGGTTAAGTGAAGAAAGTTCTATTGGTTTTGTTTGGTATTGCTATAGCAGGGGCTGCCGCATTATTTGCAATCAGAAATGCGTCACCCGTATCGCTATCGATTCTTGAATACCAGTCGGCTCAGCTCCCTCTGTTCGTCTGGCTCGGAATAACATTCTCCGTCGGCTTGGTATTGGGGTTAGTTGTTGCGACCGCGGTTTTTTTTCAGGCAAAAAATCGTGAACGGAAAATTAGACAAGATCTAGGTGCTAGCCGTCGCGAGTTGTTTAAGTTGCAGAATGAGTCGAAGTTGACGTAGCACCTGAAAATCGAGCTAGAAATACCGAACACGCGTGTTCATACCTGATGCGTTAGAACAAGCTTTCACGTTTGAGGGACAGGTTCCGAATCGAGGACTGCGTGTTCGAGAGTGTCGCAATATCTGTCGTTGCAATCGTTACGTTAGTTCTAGGCGTCTTGGTCGGACGTTCGTTAAGTTCGAAAAATGTTAGTCCGACAGGGCCGAACAATTGCTTGATGATCTTGTTCATAAAGCCGATGTTCGCCGGGCGGCTCTCGGCCATTTACTTGAGATATATCAGCGCGAACGTGACTGGAAACAAGCGGAGGAAATTGGTCGAAGACTCCTCGATAGCGATGACGGTACCGTGCTATAGCGCTGGCCCATTTCCTGTGCGAGCGATGCGATAAGTCGTTAACGCGCGGCGACCTCAGCGAAGCTCGAGCGGTTCGCGGCGTTGGCCCCGGCGATGCGTCCAAATACTGAGCCCGACGTGAGACCGGTACCTCCTGGATAGTTAAAGTAAAAAAGGCCGCCGACGATTTCGCCGGCGGCGTAAAGGCCGGGAATCGGACTTCCCGCTTCATCGATGACCCGAGCTTTAGGGTCCACATGGAGGCCACCGAAAGTGAAGGTAATACCGCAAGTAACACCGTATGCCTCAAAGGGCGGGGTATCAATGGGGTTGGCCCAGTTGGACTTGGGAACCGCTAGGCCTTGCGTGCTAAGTCCGTCTTTCACCGATGGGTCAAACGGCGTATCTGCACTGCACGCCGCGTTATACGCGGTCACGCAGCTCACGAAATTCTCGGTGTCTACGCCTTCCATGCGTTGCGCCAACTCGCTCAGTGTTTCTGCTTGTACACGAGTTACTTGCTTTATTCGGTACTCGTCCCTGAGTAAGGGGCTCACTTTTTTGTCGAAAATTTGATAGGCGAATTGGCCGGGCTGTTTTAGGATTTCGCGTCCGTAACGAGCATAAGTGTAGTTGCGGAAATCGGCACCTTCGTCGACGAATCGCTTCCCGTCCGCATTGATCATGATGCCCAGGGGGTAGGAGTGTTTCTGGAAATTATCCCCAACCTCAAGATCGCCAAATTCCGGCGCGTTGAGGTCCCAGCTAACGGCGTGACAACCGGACCAGTGGCCGCGCGTGGCCGCGCCCATGTCTGTGGCCATTTTGATACCGTCGCCAGTGTTGAAACGAGTGCCACGAACCGGCGCTAGGTCCCAACCCGGCCCTAAGTAACGTGCGCGCCAAGCAGGATTTGACTCGAATCCTCCACACGCCAATACCACTGCATCAGCAGCGATTGCGGTGTCATCAACTTCGACTCCACAAACGATTCCCGAGTCGCTTAGCAAACGAGTTGTACGACTTTGGTATCGAATTGCCACACCCAATTTTTCTGCAATCGCGGTCAGACTATCAACCAAGCCTGGACCTCCACCCCAGGCTTCCACGGTCAGGCCGCCCCAAAATCGAACGGTCCCGCCAATCTCAAATGATTGACGACCGTAGAGTGGGAGAAAACGGACCCCGTGCTGCCGCATCCACCGCAATGTATTAAAACTTTCTTCAACTAACCTTTCGGCAAGGTCAGGATCGATCCGATAGTTTGTAACCCTACCGAGATCGTCATAGAAATCCTCACGAGCGTAAGTTCCGAATTCGGTGCGTTCGATCTCGGATTGTGTGAGATCGGGCATAATTCTTAAGAGGTCGTCGATGCCTTCGTATACCGTTCGCATCGCGCCCGCCGTAAAGCGTGAGTTTCCCCCGCGCAGTTCGTATGGGGCACGTTCTAACAGGATGACATCTGCGCCGCGCTCGCGTGCACTAATGGCCGCACAAAGCGCGGCATTGCCTCCCCCAACGATTACCACGCGCGTCATACGATCACGCCTATTTTTCGTAAGCGTTTGATTTCTAGAATATTTATCCCCGACTCGGCCAGAATTTCATCGCTATCGCGACCGAGCGTTGGTGGTACAGATGTTGGCCCCGTGGGTGTGTCGTCAACGGTAAACCCAGCGCCTAAAAACGTGAGTGCTTCATCCATGCCGGGTACATCGGACATGGTTGTTAGGGTATTTCGAAACTTCAACTGTGGGTGCTGCACGACGTCGCCAAGACTCTTCAATTGTCCCGAAGGTACACCCGCCTTGCGCAGCAAATCGTCCCAATGACTTGCGCTATCGGTCGAGAAAATCTTGCCAAAAATTGCTCGCAGCTCTACTCGATGTTTGCTCGATGCGCGGATGTCACGAAAGCGATCGTCTTCCAACAAATCATCGCGGCCCAGTGCGTGGGTCATCCGTTCGAACAAGCGTTGATTATTGGCATTGACCAGCAACGTGCCGTCCTTCGTTTTCCAGGTACCGGCGGACCCTATTTGAGCTAGTGGGTCGGGCCCAACTCGTGGCCCAACTCTACCCGTAGCGAAAAAGTTGTAGTAGTTGAGCCCCATCAGCGCCATACAAGACTCGAGCATCGATACATCCAAGAACGCCCCGACGCCGTTACGACCTTTACGAACCAGGGCACCGAGTATGGCCGAGCTTGCGATGACTGCCGTACCGGCGTCGGCGATGGCGAATCCCACACGGACAGGCTGGTCCTCGGTTCCCGTTGCCATGAACATTCCGGATTCACCCTGGATCAAATGATCCATTGCCGGGCGATCGGATTCCGGGCCCGCCTGGCCATACCCCGAAATTGCGCAATAGATCATAGATGGGTTTGCCGTCTGGGCGGCTTCGTAGCCGATGCCGATCCGATCAGCGGTGCCGGGGCGCATGTTGATTACGATCACGTCAGCATCTTCCATTAGTCGATGCGCGATGCGAACTCCGTCTTCGGTTTTCAGGTCTATGGCGATGGAACGTTTACTCGCATTTTGACCGAGGAAACCTGGTGATATTCCCGGAGCAAGTTGTACCCCCATGGAACGCATCTGATCGCCAGCTCCCGGTGCCTCGACTTTAACGACGTCGGCGCCCATGAGAGCCAGCTGATACGTACAGAGCGGGCCGGCATGCACGTGTGTAAAGTCCAGCACTCGGACCCCTTCAAGAAGGTTGATGCGTGGCGATTCCACTGGTATTTGCTCGTCATCCCGCTTGCTCGTAGGCTTTGGAGCCTAGCACGAGTGTTTAGGAGGAATGGAACGTGGACGTTAGCCAGTTTGAGCGAGAAGGGCACGTTGCGCGAATCACGTTGGATCGGCCGGAAGCGATGAATTCATTGAATCCGGATCTACGTTGGGAACTTTCGCAACATTTTGATGAAGTAGAAAAAAATGATGACATTTGGGTGGTGGTGGTGACGGGGACGGGGGACAGAGCGTTCTGTGCTGGCGCTGATCTAAAGCATCGAGCCCGGGAAAGAGAAGCCACTATCGACCAGCGTACGGTTTGGGCTCAGAAGAATGTTGAGACGCGCTCCTTGACCGAACGATGGTATTTCTCCAAACCAGTTATCGCACGGGTTAACGGTTTCGCGCTGGGGGGCGGGCTCGAACTTGCGATGGCGTGTGACATTATCGTTGCAGCTGATCATGCAGAGTTTGGCCTGCCCGAACCGCGCCGTGGACTGATTGCTGGCGCGGTTGGTGTGCATCGTTTACCGCGCCAGATTGGACTAAAACCCGCGATGGGGCATATGCTGACTGGGCGACATATGACCGCCGACCGCGCGTACGAGTTGGGGTTGGTAAACCAGGTCGTCTCACTCGGGGATTTGGATTTGGCCGTCAACGGCTGGATTGACGACATTCTTCGGTGCGCGCCCCTCTCTGTCAGGGCAACGAAGGAAGCCGCTATGCGGGGTCTCGACATGGCGTTGCCGCAGGCTTTTTATAGTGAATATGAGTGGGAACGGAAGCGGCGAAATAGTGCTGATACGTTGGAAGGACCAAGAGCGTTCGCCGAAAAGCGGGAACCCCACTGGGTGGGCAAATGAACCTTCCAAAGTCTTCTTTTGCCATGGTTCAAGTCGGGCCGCGTGAGCTCGAGGCGAGAGACATACCGATTCCTGATATCGATGCGGATAGCGCCATTCTTGAGCTTGAAGCTTGCGGTATTTGTGGCAGCGATTACGAACAATTTGAAGGCGTCTTGCGCACACCGTTCCCCGTCATTCCAGGCCACGAGCCGCTCGGAAAAATCGCGCGTATCGGCGATCGTGCGGCCGCTCGTTGGGGTATTGATGAAGGGGATCGTGTAGCGATCGAGACTATGCTGTCGTGTCGTCATTGCGGGCCGTGCTTGGGTGGTGCGTACCACCTATGTGATAACCGACGAATCTATTCATATATCCCGCTAACTGAGGCACCTGGTCTATGGGGTGGATATTCACAGTATATGTACCTGCATCCCAACTCGATTGTTCACCGTATGGATTCGACGCTGCCGCCGGAAACCGCCGTCATCTTTAACCCATTGGGCGCCGGCTTTCGTTGGTCGGTGGAAATTCCAGAAACTGGTGTCGGCGACACGATCGTCATTCTTGGCCCAGGACAGCGGGGTCTGGCGAGCGTGATCGCGTGTCGGGAGGCTGGAGCAGGAATGATCATCGTGACGGGGCTTGCTGCAGATTCTCGTAAGCTCGAAGTCGCGCGTTTATATGGCGCCGACTTCACCATTGATGTCGATAACGAGGACGCCGTGCGACGCGTGAAAGAAATTACCGAAGGAAGGGGGGCGGACACCGTCGTCGATGTCAGTTCGTATGCGACTCAACCCGTTGTTGACGCACTGTCCATGGTTCGACCGGGAGGAACTATCGTTCTAGCGGGAGTGAAAGGTTTCAAACCGGTTGATCAATTCGTCAGTGATTTGATCGTCATGAAGGAAATAACGATCAAAGGAGCGTTCGGGGTGACGTCGTCAGGATACGACAACGCGATTAGGCTGATTGAGTCGGGTCGTATCGATTTCAGCTTGATGCACACGCACGACTTCCCACTCGCGGATGCGGCATTAGCGATTCGGACGTTGGCGCGGGAAATTGAAGGTGACGAGTCAATCCATTCATGCCTGATTCCACCTCACTGAGGCTCATGTAGACTGCGCGAAGAGATCTGATTGGGGTAACGATCCGCATGGCGAATACACCAGACACTCGACCCGCATTCGAATTCAACGAAAAGGTTGCACGGTCGTTTTTAGACAATTCCTCTGTCGCGGGCGGCCTGCACGGCTATCTTGGGTTTGAGACGGTGGATGTTGGTCCAGGCACAATGCAAGGTAGATTCGAAGTACGAGAGGAGTTACTTACGTCGTTTGGCAACATGCATGGCGGTGTTTTATCGGCATTCTGTGATCATCTTCTCGGCACCGTTTGTTACCCGGTAATGAAAAAAGGACAATGGGCAGCAACGACGGAATTCAAAATCAATCTCACCCGGCCGGTGAGCCAGGGTATCGTCGACGGTTATGCGACTATCGAAACATTCGGGCGGACCCAAGCGGTTGTGCGAATTGATGTGATCAATGAGGGCCGTATAGTCGCGGTCGCGCAGGGAACCGTCACCATCATGGACCCGCGGACGTGACCCAATTTACCCACGCGTTGGCGTTGACAAAGCATCCCCTAGTGTCCCGTCCAATTCGTCGAGGCATCCTGTGGGTGTCATGACAGACGAGGAAAAATTCCAATTTGATCTTCAAGGGTTCCTACTAATTAGAAAAGTCCTCTCGCAGGAAGAATGTGCTGAACTTTCGATGCTTGCTGATTCCGCGTGGCCGGAACAAGCTGACGACGGATTATTCCGTCGAACCGAGGATATTTCGCGCTGGCACCCGCGGTTTCTCGATCTAATCGACCATCCAAAGGTTCTGCCGTACTTGGTGGAATTGATCGGAAGTCGCCTGCGTATCGACCACGATTACTGCATTTTCATGAAGGCGGGCGCCGTGCGTAATGCGCTTCATGGGGGACCCAGAATCTTTGAAACTGATCATTGGTATCAATACAGTGATGGCGTCATGCGCAATGGTTTGACCGTGGCTACCTGGGCATTAACAGATGCACAGGTTGGCCATGGCGGTTTTGTCTGCGTTCCTGGAAGTCACAAAACCAATTTTCTCAAAGCTTTTCCGGACGACGTTCGCCGCTTTGAACGACCAACTGATTACGTAGTTCAACCCGAAATGCTTGCGGGCGACGTATTAATTTTTACGGAAGCCCTTATTCATGGGACATCAGCATGGAACGCGGACCACGAGCGCCGTACGCTGCTATACAAATACAGTCCGCCGCATTCGACTTGGCGTAAGAAACCGTTCGATGTGTCGGCGTACCCCGACGCGACGGAACAACAGCTTCGGCTCATGGCGCCGCCGTCCGTCGAGGCCCACAAACGCGTACTGGATCTAGCCTAGTTTTCGGCTCGCTGGAGAAAGTTCAGCAGCCTGTCGATACCTTTCCCTCGAATGGATCATACGGACCGCGACGTGGTCTCCTGGCACCTCCAGTAGACGAAATTGCTGGTATTGCGATTGAAGACGTTGGAGCGCGTCCATGCACCCATCTGCCAAGCCGGACCAGAGCAGTACCGGGACGCCGAGGGCCGAAAGTGCCGCTTCAGA
This sequence comes from Pseudomonadales bacterium, assembly GCA_046582115.1. Taxonomy (GTDB): domain Bacteria; phylum Pseudomonadota; class Gammaproteobacteria; order Pseudomonadales; family Azotimanducaceae; genus UBA11889. The sequence continues at coordinate 72,045 of JAYGFA010000053.1, forward strand.
ACCGTCCGTGTCCTTCAATGCATCCCAGCAGGCTTCAAGGCCAGGCAACACGGTCGTCGTGACCCATGCTGTGAGTGCAGGTGCCAATTCGTTCGCACGTTGGAGAAAATCGTCAAATGTACCAATTGCGGGAGCGGTCGAGAGTCCGCCGATGGGGTCCCAACCCCCGATGGTTAGGGACGCGAGTCGGTCGGGATGATGCAATGCCATTCCCGTACCGATCCATCCACCCATCGAGTATCCGACGTAGTGGACGGACTCGATTGATTCGGCATCAAACACGCCGACGACATCACCGGCCCGTTGCTTTCGTGCGTAGAGCTTCGCTTGGTTTGTCACTACCTCCGTGACCCAGCGAATCCACGTTAATGACGTTGAAGTGTGTGGATAGAGCATCCACGTAACCGAGATCTTGCCACGATTTTTTTTGGCTCAGAAGGCCGTGCTGCAGCAAGACGGTTGACGCGTTCCGCGTGGGTCCGTCGAACGTTTGATAGGCGATACGTTGACGCCGATGGGGCGCTTTTTTCAACCGTTAAACCCGTAGAGCGTAGCGGCGTTATTACAGATGATCTTCTGTTTTATTGCATTTGGAACGCCGTCAAATTCGCGTTCGATGAAATCTCTCGAATCCGGCCAAACTCCATCGGGGTGAGGGAAATCGCTACCCCACATGACGTTGTCCTCACCTAGTATGTCGAGCAAGCGGAGCCCAATGGGATCACTCTGGTAGGTCGCAAAACATTGTCGCTTCCAATATTCCGACGGTCTCATCGTGAGGGTTAGATCCTTAAATTGATCTTCCCATTCAAGATCCATATGGTCGAGGATGTATGGAATCCAACCGATGCCGCTTTCGCCGATGACGATTTTCAGGTTCGGGTGTGCTTCTAAGACACCACCGTAAATGATCTCCATGATGATCTTTGCCATGGCGAGCTGGAAACTCGTGATGTGCACGGCGAATGCCTGACGTCGTTGCAAGGGTCCAAGATCGTCGAAGTGATAGTCGATCCTCGGACCGATCGTGTGATAGTGCACGGGAAGTCTCGCTTCTTCGGCGATCGTCCAAAGCGGTTCCCAGGACGTATCGAACAGCGGTGCCATGTCGTGCGTATTCGCTACTTCAATGCCTCGAAGTGCCCCGCGTTTTGCCACTCGATTGACTTCGGCAAGGGCGGCATCGACGTCGTGGCTTGGAATGCTTGCCAGTCCAGCAAATCTGTCGGGAGCGGCATCACAGAACGTCGCCAACCACTCGTTATAAATACGTAATAGCTCTGAAGCCGCATCTTCATCATTGAGACGAGTTGAAGCGCCAAGTACGCCATAAATAACTTCCGCTTGAACGCCATCGAGGTCCTGATCCTTGATCCGCAAAGAGGGATCAGTGAGTCGTGGAATACCGCGTTCACCGTCGCGATAGAGACCCTGCTCCGCCATACGATCGGAGCGGTGGATCTGACCGGGTACATATTTTCGCCCCGCCGAACCCATGCCATTCTGCAATCCGAACTGAGCGCCGGTTCGAGATACCCAGAACCGACCCTTTTCAGTCTCGCAAACGAAGGGCATTCGATCTTTGAATTTGGTTGCCGCTTGATTGGTAAACAGGTCTTCAGGTAACCATGGAAGATCGATATGGCAGTCGGCCGAGATGATCTGGTAGTTCATGTTTGTTCCTCAACACCAAGACTACCGCAGTTCTGCTTGAAACCGGCACCCGTCTCCGGAGACGCGGCAAATATGCGATCTCCGCAAACTTCAACGGATGGGTCAATTAGTTCGCAGCGTTGGAACTTAAAATTGCGGGCCTTCTCCTGATGGAGGCCAAGAACGGACTCCTTCTTCAAGAGGAACATCGAGACTTCGTAGTAGTTGCGCAAACTGCATCCAGTTGCCGATGGCAATGACGAGTTCGATATGCTCGGCCGCGGTCTTCAGGTGGACTTTGACCGAATCCCACGTGGTCGGCTGGATGAAGCCATGGTCGAGGCAATCGTCGGTTGCCTGTAACACTGCTCGGTCTGCGTCGGATAATTGGGATGCGTTGCGCCAGTTTTGAACAGCCAAAAGATCCGCGCAGGGGATGTCGAGTCCGCGAGCGACTCGCCAGTGCTGAGTCCATTCATAATCCGATCCCCGAACCCAGGCGATGCGCATAATCAGTAGTTCGCGTAGCCGAGGATCTAGAACATTGTCTTCAAAAAGTAGACTGGTGAGGGTGTTCACAACTTCCCGAGCCAGTGCTGGATGGTTAAGAAGGATACGGAACACGCTCAGTCCCGCGAAGCGTTCCTGAATACTCTGGCTCTTGGCGCGGCGTTCGGCCTCGTCTTTGGCTAACATTGGAACGGATGGTTTCTGCATGGCGTTTTCTCGTCGGTTTGTGGCGGCAGTGTATCGGTTTGGGAGGAATCGGATGACCGAAGTTATCGATGAATTGATTGAACTGAGGGGGCTGCGCTTCCGTTACCGGGACTGGACGTCGCAACAGGCCAATGCACAAGATTTGGTATTGCTGCACGGTTACACGGGCCACTGTCGATCCTGGGACGCGTTTGCGGAAGTCATGTCAAAACAATACCGGGTGCTCGCGTTGGATCAACGTGGTCATGGTGAAACCGCGTGGGCGCCAGTTGACCAATACGGGACGTTGGAGATGGTTGCCGATCTGGACGCGTTCGTCGCGGCTCTTCAGCTTGAGACTTTTGTCCTATTAGGACTGTCCCTGGGTGGGTTGGTGGCTGTCGCTTATGCCGGAAAACAGCCAACTCAACTCGGGCGGTTGGTCATTGTCGATATTGCCCCCGAGATCGCCACGGAAGGAATTCGAAATATCCAACAGAGCGTGGCGCGCAGCGACGTCTTCGATTTCCCGGAAGACGCCTTTCGGCAGGCTCGTGTCGATAACCCGGTCCCGCCGGAGGATCATCACTACGATAGGATCCGAGCCTCCTTAATGAGAACAGATCGAGGTAATTGGACGTTTCGATACGACCGAGCCTTGCGCGATCCGACAGATCAGAGGTTGCGGCTTGGGGTTGAGGAGGGCTGGCATGCGGTGGCCGCGTTTAACGTGCCGACATTATTGGTTCGGGGCGAAAACAGCGCCTTGCTATCTCGGGAAGTGGCGGACAAATTCGTGTCGACTGCCAACGATTGCACGCTTGCAGAAGTCCTTGGTTCGGGACATCCGGTACCGCTCGATAACCCCGATGGGTTTCTTCATGCTGTTCAAACGTTTCTCTAACATGTGGGTGAACCGATCGATAGCGTATGGTTTCATGCTGGCACTCATTGCCGGATGTGAGTCGTTATCGTCTGCGGTCCCAACCGGCTTCGATCTTTCGGGCGAGTGGTTACTCGATGTGAATGCAAGCGACTCCGCTCCAGATACGAGGGCTATTCGTCGTGCCGAAGATTTGGATATTGCCCGGGGAAAACAAAAAAACGTAAATGCGTCGGCCGCCTTTGTTGTTCAGGACTTCCCGGTCGTTGCGGCTCGGCAACTGGTCATTGAACAGAATGACGATTCACTGGGTATTCGTTATTCCAACGGTACCTATCGGGATGTTACTTGGGGTAGAACGGAGCGAAACTTCTGGCAAATCGAAGCGGGTTGGAGCAATGGTGTGTTAGTCATCATATCGAGACGAGACGATATCATCGGTCGAGAGGAGATGAAGCTCGAGGCGGGCGGATCGCGGCTACGCGTCACGGTCGACGTAACGACCGACGGACGAGATGTCAAGCTAGACCGGGTTTATGTGCGCGGGAGCTAGTGGCGATGCCTCAAGCTTGTATGCGCTTGATGCGGCCTAACCGCGTACAGAAATCGAATGACAAAAGTTCCCGCGTTAGCAGTTAGCGAATTATCTGGCGTCGATGCAGATCCTCCAGTTCTTCGGTCGTAAGTTCCAATAGATTGTGTAATACGTCTCGCGTATCGACGCCAAGTTGAGGCGGTGGTTTTGGCGGCGATAATTCGTGGTAATCGAACTTGAAGGGACTGCCTAGAACTTCTTGAACTTGATCACCTTGATCGATTGTCCACAGCATGTTTCGTTCTCGGGTCTCATCCGCGTTGAGCGCATCATCGAGAGACCGGACCTTACCCGCGGGCAAGTGCCGTAAACGTCCTAACCAGAAGTCCGCGGGTTCGTTCTTGAGCACGCTTTCAATGATTTCTTTCAGCTCGTCGCGATGTAAGCGCCGATCGGCCGGAGTCGAGAAACGATCATCGTTAGCGAGGTTTGGGCGATCGATGACGTCTTCACAAAATCGTTGAAATAACCTGTCGCTTCCGACCGCTATATAGATGGGTTCAGTTTTGGTTTGAAAAAGATCGACGGGCGTTGCCTGCATGTGACTGTTACCCGTTCTCGGGGGTAGATCGCCCGACGTTAGGTAGCCGAGCGCCGCGTTGTTCAAGGCCCCGATGGCGGTATCGTAGAGAGCGAGGTCGATGAAGTCGCCGCGGCCATGCGATGTGCGGGCGTAAAGTGCTACGGAAATTGCCGCAAGCGCGTGGACGGCGGTCAGGGTGTCAATGATCGATAAAGGATGGCGCAAAGGGGGTCCGTTCTCGAACCCTGTCATCGCCATCATTCCTGACTCGGCTTGCAGTACTGGATCTAAACCAGGTCGGTCTGACATCGATCCCGACGCTCCATAGGCACTAATGGAAACATAGATTAGCGCCGGGTTATCAGATCGAAGGATGGATTCGTTAAGACCGAATTTAGCCATGACGCCGGGCCGAAAGTTTTCGACGAGAACGTCACAATGTTTGGCAAGGTCGCGGACGAGCGCTTGGCCTCGATTCGTTTTAAGGTCAATCGATACGCTCTTTTTGCTTCGGTTAAACGCCGTGAAAAAAGAGCTTATGCCCGGCTGCCCGGTCGAGTCCCAGCCCCGGACCTCGTCCCCCGTAATCGGATTTTCAATCTTAATGACTTCCGCACCGAGATCGGCGAGATGTTGGGTAGCTAGTGGACCCGCGATGATTCGGGAAAAATCAAGTACGCGAATTCCAGAGAGTGGTATCGACACAGTCACCTCGTTCATGGAATCCAGACTGAGTGTATCGCGGTTTCGAGTTGCTTCGATGCAGTGGTATTACGCGTTGCGGGATCAATACGACGACTTGAGCCAGTGCTCGGTTCCCGTGGAAACTGGATCGTACGACGTACGTGGCGATTATTTTTGGAAATCAGCGATACTTAGTTACGACTGAAGGTCGAATACTAAGGTCGGCACACCTCGATTGAAGGCACGAATAGGAGGAAGAAAATGCTGAAACGGACTCGCCCTGGTGGCTATTTGGTGGTTCGGGAAGATCCGGCGCCGGAAGCTGCGGTTCAATTAGAGCGAGATGGTTACGCGATTGTTCGGGGTGCGTTTACGGCAGATGAGATTGCCGCTACCAAAGCCGAGATCGAGTCCGTCTACGAGCGACTACCGCCAGATGGTCGAGGGGGAAATAAACGCGGCGGCATTGAAGACGATTTTCGGTACGAAATGTTCAACCGCAGCGGTCTGTGCCAGCAACTCGTAGGGCGAAGAGAAATCCTCGATGTCATTGACCCTTTACTTGGGGAAGACAGCCACATCATTGCCAATACCTGTTGGTGGAATCCTGTTCAGACCGAACATCGTCCCGGCGGTGGCGCATGGCATATTGATGCGGGGCCACATATTCCGCTGGGTCCTGACCAAAGTTGGCCCGAACATATTCCACATCCGGTGTTTGCTATCGGAGTGCACGTGTTCCTGATGGATTGTCCCCTGGCCTGTGGTCCCACGGGGGTTATTCCGGGTAGCCACCGGTCGGGCCTGTTCCCGCCGGTCGACCGCGTACACGATGTGGATCTCCAATGGCGGGGCGAAGGGGTGACGGCTTTGACTGCGCTCGAAGGTGACGTTGCGTTATTCGTTTCAGACATTTGGCACCGGAGGCTCCCGACGTCCGACGAGGATGATGGTCGGTTTTTTCTACAGATACACTACGCCAGGCGCGACATCGCGCAGCGAGTCAAACCTACCTCGATCGTCAACCACCTGCAGCCGGAGTCTATCGAGCGGATTTCTTCGGATCGCGAACGGCATCTCCTGGGACTGCATCACATGGGTTTCTACGACGGTTGAGCTTGCGTCTTCGAAGTATCGAAGGGGTATGCGAAGTCCGGAAAATCGATCGAAGGACGATCGCGATAGAGAATCTTGGTAGTCGGACTCGTCCGCTCCGATTTGGTCGGTTAAAGTGAAGCAAACCAATCGATCAAAGGGAATGACGATGATTGACGTACATTACTGGCCGACGCCAAACGGCTGGAAGGCAACGATCATGCTTGAAGAATGCGGAATGGACTACAACATCGTGCCGGTGGATATTGGGGGCGGTGATCAGTTCAGACCCGAGTTCTTGCGGATCAGCCCAAATAACCGGATGCCTGCAATCGTTGATCACGAACCAGCGGATGGAGGTGATCCCGTAACGATATTCGAATCGGGTGCAATTCTTGAGTATCTCGCCGACAAGAGCGGAATGTTCCTCCCGTCAACGCCGCGCGAAAGAGCTGGGGTAATGCAGTGGGTCCACTGGCAAATGGCGAATCTAGGGCCGATGATGGGCAATGCCAACCACTTCAAGAACTATGGCCGTAATATCGCCGACGATCCGAAGCAGCTTGAGTACGGTATTAAGCGTTTCGTTGGCGAGGTAGATCGTTTGTCAGGTGTCATGGACGCGCAACTCTCAGTGAACGAATTTCTTGCGGGTCCTGACTACACCATAGCCGATATTATTACGTGGCCGTGGGCCATGTTGATCGGACGTATGATTGACGAAACAATGTGGGAAACATTCCCGCAGCTAAAGCGATGGGTGGATACCGTGCGTGAACGTCCGGCGGTCGAGATCGGCTATCGCGTGGGACGCGATTTGGGTAGACGTGATTTGTCGGAAGAAGAAGAAAAACAACGCCGCGAATTGCTCTTCAATCAGACCAACGAAAAAGTCCGTCAGGCACGTGAAAAGGCCGCTCAGGCAGCCTCGTGACGAATCATCTGATCGGGCTTGAACGCGAGGGCGATGTTTTTGTTGTGTCGATGATGGCGGATGAAAACCGATGGAACACGACGTTCGTTCGCGCCTTTGATGCGGCGCTCGATGAGATTGAGATGTCCACGGATCCAATCGCTATGATCACTGCCTCGGCGGATGAAAAGTTCTTTTCGAATGGACTAGACCTCGAATGGATGGTGGCGCAGGGCGAACATCCTGGCGGGGATCGGGACGCCTTTGGTAGCGAATACATGGCACTCTGCGCGCGCCTGATGACCTTTCCCGTTCCGACCGTGGCAGCGGTGAATGGCCATGCCTTTGGCGCCGGTTTCATGATCGCGTTGTGCCACGACTTGCGGATCATGCGAGAAGACCGAGGGTACTTGTGTGCAAACGAAGTGGAAATCGGTATGACGATACCAGAGCCTGAGTTGGCGCTTTTTCGGCACAAAATTCCGATGGGCGCATTCCACGAAACGGTTGTACTGGCGCGTCGCTGGACGGGTCCAGCGGCTAAGGACGCGGGCTTCGTCCACGCGACGGCGAGCGTGGAGGACATCCGCTCGGTCGCGTTAGAGACCGCCGAAAGACAACTTGGTGTGGCAAAAAATCGCAAAGTATTGGGTTGGATGAAAGAACGTTTATACGGGGAACGCGCTGCAATCAACGAATCCCACGGAGCGGCACACATGCTGCGAAACCCGGCTGAATTTTCGCGGAGCCAGCGTCCGGAGTGACGGTAACGATTCCGCAAGAGGAATCTCTTCTAGCTCGGTATGGCCCATGTCGAGATAGGATGGCTTCTTATGCGGCTTCTGTGAACATGCGTTCCAAATGGGACTGCGGAAGTGGTCGGGTGCTTCGTGACACCAAAAAGGTCAAAGAAACCGAGACCGCTTCACCCATCGCCGCGCATGAAAATGGATTTGGCCCCTCGCCGTGCAACCAAACGACCGCGGTATGTAACCAACCGCTACCAAACCACGAAGGATCAAGTAACTGCATGTGAAGGATAAGGAACGTGAAGAAACCCGACGCGAGGCCGGTGTAGGCTCCCGCGCGTGTGACACCTCGCCATAACGCCCCCACCACCAAGGGTCCAGAAAACGCAGCCATCATCCCCCCCGTGCCAATCCAAACAATCAGCGCGATGTTGGTTTCCATAAGAGTCCAGGCCATTCCCATGGTGATGACAAGTACGATTACGGTAGTCACTCGACTGATCTTAAGGACCTGCTGATCAAGTTGATCTTCGGACGGAGGTTTTCTGAGACGTGGTGCGATTGATCGCCGGTAGAGATCGTTCGCTACGATTTGCGAGGACGAGACCACCAGACCATCCGCCGTGGACATGATCGCGGCGAGAATCCCAACGCCAACGAGTGCCGCTAACCAGGTAGGGAACAACTCGATGAAAACAAGGGGTAGCGCTTGATTAGGGTTGGCACCTTCAAGAAGGAGCGCGTCGCCGAGGAGCGCTCTCGCGAGCAATCCGCCGAGTCCCATCATTCCGAGGGTCAATCCAAAAAGAAACGCGAGTTTGATGAACCTTCGTTGGTCGCCGACACCTTTTAAGGCCCAAAGCTTGTTACCAAGGTGGGGAAGTAAGCCGAGCGGGATGTGCGCAAAAAGTACGGCGGCGATTGCCCACCACGAATGCGTCAGCGCTGACTCCGGATTCAGTGGTTGTACCAGATTGCTGTTCTGCGTCTCCAAACGGTCAATAAGTCCAGATAAACCCCCGTCCACGCCGAAACCCGAGAGGACCAAAACGATCACGATGATCGCCACGATTAGCATCATGAATCCTTGGACCCCATCGGTAAGAATGTCCGCATGGGCGCCACCGAGGACTACGTAAAAAAGGAGTACCGTGGTCGTGATCAGAAGTGCCCAGAACGGTGAGAGTCCAAGAAATATTTCGAACATCACAAGCCCTGAAACCAATTGACCTGCGAGGTAGAAAAACAAAACCAACGAAAAAATAGACACCATGATGCGAATACCTTCGGACTGGTACCGATCGCCCAGGTATTCGGGAATGGAACGGTTACCGAACCGGTTCCCGGTGGTCGCGATCAGGCGCATGGATATGAGAACCCCGAAATAGACGCCAATGGGA